>JAHIWG010000038.1 GCA_018816345.1 Spirochaetota bacterium
CGCCACTATGGCGACGGCGACGGCGGCGACGGCTGCTATTACTCCTCTGCTCCAGCGGGCGGCCATCGCGTATCGGCCTAGAGGTAGGCCTTGCCCTCGATCTCGTCTATGTACTGAGCCGCGCAATGGGCAGCGACGGCGCCGTCGGACACGGCCGTTATCACCTGGCGGAACGGGGTGGCCCTGACGTCGCCGGCGGCGAACAGGCCTCTTAGGCTGGTCTCCATGCGATCGTCCGTCATTAAGGATCCGCTCTCGTCCCTGCGTACGTCCGCTGGCACGGCGCCGGTCTGGGGGATGGATCCGACGAACACGAAGACGGCCTGGGCCGCCACCTCGCTCGTCTCTCCCGTGGCCAGGTTCCTGACCACGGCTCCCTCGACGGCCTTGGTACCCTTTATCTCCTCGACGACGGTCTCGAAGCGCACCTCTATCCTGGGGTTCGACAGCACCCTGGCCGCGACCGACTTCTGCGCTCGGAAGCGGTCCTTGCGGTGGACCATGACGACTTTTTCCGCGAGCTTGGACAGGAACATAGCCTCGTCGCAGGCGGCGTCCCCCCCTCCGACCACTATCATGCGCTTGCCCTTGAAGAACGGGCCGTCGCAGGTCGCGCAGTAGGAGACGCCCCTTCCGGCTAGCTCCTCCTCTCCCTTGACCCCTAGGTGGCGGTGCTTGGCGCCCGTGGCGACGATGACGGCCTTCGCCCCGAGCGGGCCGTCCGCGGTCTCGACGACGAATAGCTCGCCGTCCTTGCGGAGGGAGGCGACGCTGGACGACATGAACTCGGCCCCGAACGCGTCCGCCTGGGCGCGCATCGTCTCGGACCACGTATAGCCGTCGACCGCCTCGGGGAGCCCGGGATAGTTCTCGAGCCTGTCTATGAGCAGGGCCTGGCCTCCGTGGGCCATCTCCTCTATCACGATAGTCCTCAGGTTGGCGCGGGCGCCGTACTGCGCGGCGCCTAGCCCGGCGGCTCCGGCCCCGAGTATCGCCAAGTCGTATATTTCCATCAGTATCCCCTCCGATATCGTAGCTGTCGTCCGGTCTATATCCTATAATATCCTCCAGGGGCCGATTTGTCATCGGCGAGCCATGAAGGGAGCGATACGGGACGATGAGACGCCATGCCGCGGTCAGGGCGACTATACTAATAGCCTCGGCCGCGCTGGCCTCGTTCTTCGGAGCGTCGGCCTCGGCCGACGGCCTGGGGCGGCTAGCGCCTTCGGCAGCGGCGCTGGCCTTGGCGGCCGGACCCGCGGATCCTTCCGCGGAGGCGCTCCTGGAGGCGGCGCTCCTCTTCTCGGGCGCAGGTCCGGCTAGGGCCGAGGCGGCGAGGAGCGTCGGCCTCCGCGCCCTCGAGGCCGCCCGGGAGCTGTCCTCCTCGGTTCCCGACGAGTCGGTACGGGGCTCGCGCGTCCTCGAGCTAGCGTATTCCATACTCTCGCGCTACGAGCTGCTCGAGTCCAGGCTCGACGCGGCCCTCCTCGAGGGCCGGTATAACTGCGTAGGCTCCTCGTCGCTCTACGCGATACTGGCCCGGGCCGCGGGCCTGCCCGTCAGGGGCGTCATCCTCGACGACCACGCGTATTGCTACCTGCCGCTCGGGTCCCGCCGCGTCGTCGTCGAGACGACGACGCCCCGGGGCTACGACGACCCTTCCGCCGTCCCCGCCTCCGGCCCGGCGACCGACGCCTCGGCCCGCGACCTGGTGGCGCTGGCCCTCCGCAACCGGGCGACTTTGCTCGAGCGCTCCGGGCGCTGGTACGAGGCGCTAGCCCTGGCCGCGGACGCCTACGCGTACGCGCCGGGCGCGCTGACCATGGAGGCCCTCGAGGGACGGGTGAATAACTGCGTCGCGAACGCCATGCGCGAGGGCCGGTACGAAGAGGCGGCGGGCCTGGCCGACGCGGCGCTAGCCTCCTTCCCGGGGAACGCCGTCTTCGAGGGACTATCGGGCGCGGCCCGCCTGAGCGCGATGACCGACGCCCTCCGAAAGGCCGCGCCGGCGGAAGCCCTCGCCCTGGCGGAAGAGGCCGCCCGTTCCGGCCTCGCCGACGGCGCCTGGCTGGAACGGGCCTTCGTCTACGCGTATACGGGATTGGCGGAGGAGAGCCGGCGCTCCGGCGACCATCTGGGGGCCTGGGGCCTCGCGTCGGCCGCGGCGGCGCGCTTCCCCGGCTATGGCAGGTTGGCCGCCCTAGAGCGTACGGCACGGGATAACTGGGTCAAGGACGTCCATAACGTGTTCGCGGCGCTATATAACGCCGGAAAGTACGCGGAGGCGCTCGCGGCCGCGGTCGCCGCGCTCGGGATCGCGCCCGGCGAGGGGCTCCTGGAGCGGGATGCTCAGGCCGCGAGGGACGCGCTGGCCGCCTCGGGAGGCTAAGGCCTAGCCCCCGTCGTTAGCCGGGAATCGGATGAGCGTCTCGGCGCCGCCGGAGCCTACGCGCTCCATGGTGCCCCCGAGCTGGCTCGCGAGCGCCTCTATGAGGTCCATGCCTATGCCCTTGTGCTTGCCCGGGGTTACCCCCGAGCCCTTCGTTGACTCGAAGCCCACGCCGTCGTCCCGTACCCTGAACTCGTAGGAACCGTCCGCCTTGGCGAGAGAAATCTCCACGATGCCGCCCCTGGAATCGGGGAAGCCGTGCTTGAACGAGTTTGATACCAGCTCGGTGGTGATGATGGAGAGCGGCATCGCCGTATCGATGGGAAGCACAATATCCCCTGCCTCGACGCCGATGTGGATGCCCCGCGCCCTGGCGTCGTGCACCCCGACGAGGTATTCCGCTAGCCTGGCGAAATAGCCCGAAGCCTCGACGCCGTCGAGCGAGCTGCCCCTATAGATCTGCTCGTGGACGAGCGACATCGACTGGACCTGGGTCTGGCATTCCACGAAGACCGCCTTGGCGCGCTCGTCCTCGACGCAATCGCTCTCGAGCGACAGGAGGCTGGAGACGACCTGAAGGTTGTTCTTGACCCTGTGGTGTATCTCCTTTAGGAGGATGTCCCTGGCGTCGAGCTCCTTGGACATCCTGCGCTCGTGCTCCCGGCGCTCGCTGATGTCGTGGATGAGCCCCATGGTGCCCGTGCCCCTGCCCTGGAATTCCGGCAGGGTGACGCCGAGGCTCGTTATCTCCCCCCAGGAATCAACGTTGGCCTTGGTCCACTCGCTGCCGTCGCGGTGGCGCAGCCTGACGTCCAGGCCGCGCGTCATCCTGTCTCCCGCGCGCCGCTCGTCGAACAGCTTGGGGGCGGCTTCCGCGCCGGTCTTCACGCCTTCGTAGCGCTGGAGCACGAGGCTCCTGCATACCTCCGGGAGGTCGTCGGGATGGACGAGCTCGGCGAAATGCTTGCCTATGAGCTCCTCGGGCTTCCAGCCGAGCTGCGAGACGGCGTCGTTGAGGTAGACGAAGTAACCGTCCCCGTCCAGGACGTAGATGATATCGGGGACCGTCCTCAGGAGGTTCATGTAGCTGCTCTCGGCCCGGATGATGTTGGAATTCTGACGGTTCAGGCTCTCGCGGACGGAGGCGGCCTTGCGCACCAGGATAGAGGCGTACCGTATCCACGCCCGATCCGGGTCGCGGACTATGAAGGCGCTCGACTCGTCGACGGTGTTCTCCGCGAGCTGCTTAGGCTCTATGCTCGGGTCGACGACTAGGACCGCGGGGATGGGCCATAGCGAAAGCCAATCCGAGAACGCGCCGGAGGCGAACTCGGTATCGGTGAGGATTACGTCCGCCTCGTTCATCGACTGCTCGACGGAGCGCAGGTCGCTCGCGAAGGCGCGCGCGCAACCCGATTCCGCGAGCGCGGCGTCGACCAGAGCCGCCTCGGCCGCGTCCGAAAGCGCGATTAGCACCTGTATCCTTTGTCGCATCGCTCTCCGCTCCTTGGGTCGGCCTTTTTACTTTTTTATCTTATTAGTATAACCCTAGTTCCACAGCACGGGCCAGTCAAGGCCGCGACGCGCCCGAAGGCCGCGACGCGCCCGAAGGCCGCGACGCGCCTAGAACAATCCTATCCTTACGCCGAACGCGACGTTGGGCCGTATCATCTCCTCCAGCTTCGTGGAGGCCTCGCTCGGTATGAAAACGAACCCGCCTTCGACATAGAGGCTGAGAGTCTTGAAGAAGGTCGTGCCGAACTCGAATTTGGCGAATTCCCACTGGCCGACGACTCCCGAGAGTATCATGTAGCGGTCGTCCGGCGGCGATAGTATATCCGCGATCGAGTCTCGCATGCTGAAGTACGTGAAACTGGCCCCGAGGGCGAACGACATCGAGAAGAAGTCCCAATCCGGGCCGAGGAAGTACGAGAACGGCAGGTACGCGAGGCTGGCGAGCAGCTTGGCGCCGATTATATACCCGCCGAAGCGCGACAGCTCGGCGGCCGGGGTGTCCGCCGTCGCTATGCCGAGGATGTTGTCCCAGCTCGGCTGAGCGTCGAAGCCCTGGCCGATGGCGGCCTGCAGCTTCACCTTGTCGTCGAAGAACGAGAGCCCTATGCCGCCCTCGAAGCGAGTCGCGCCAAGGAGGTGCGCGTCGACGTAGGAGCCTTGGATGAAGCCGGGTACCTCGTACGACGCCTTGTCGCCGGATCGGAGCGCCACGGAGACCTCCGAGAGGCCGTTGCCGTCCGACGCGGTGCCTTCGATCGAGACCGTCCCGTTATAGCGTCCGTTCTCCGCCGGCTTCAGTATGGCTATAGCCGGAGCCTTGGTATCGAGCACGACGAGCCGCTTGCGGACGGCCGTCTCGCCGCCCGCGAAGGTCGCGCGTATGACGAGCCTGAGCGCGCCGTTCGGGTATTCCTGGGTCTCCAGGCGGAACTTGAAGGCCGCGGCCCCGGAGGCGTCCCGGTACGTCTTGCCGTTGTCCCTGCTGATCTCTACCCGTATCGGGCGCCTGGCCGCCGCGAGCCGCCGCGATTCCGCGGCCGATTCCTTGGCCGAGCCGGTTCCCTCGCCCTCGGCGGGCTCCGCGGGAAGGTTCCAGCCGGCCGAGCCTACGAGGTAGGGGCGGCCTACTACGAAGTCGCCCGTGGATAGCGTCTCTATATCGACCCACGGGCCTTCCTCGGAGTATTCCACGACCCGGGGGTCCGAGACTATCGCGGCCCCCGAGGCCGATACCGCCTCGACGCGGAACGACAGGCGGCCGTCCCCGACGTCGCCGGGCCCGACCGCCAGGGAGAACCATCCGTCCTTCGACAGGTCGACGACCGCGAACGGGCGCCCGTCGAGCGTGACGGCCGCCTTCCCGAGGGGCTCGGCCGAGACGACGCGGCCGTCGACGGAGAACCTCCCCGAGAGGCGCTCGCCGTGCGCGGGGAAGGTTATCTCGGCGTAATCGGCCTTCCGCGACTCGAGGACGAGGACGTTCCTGGAGTCGAAGGCGGCGTTGCCCGCCCTGTCGTACGCCTCCGCCTTGACGTTATACCAGCCGGCCGGCAGCTCGCGGATGTCGACGTCCCTGCTGAATACGCCGGCCGAGCCGATCTCGACGACCGTCTCCGGTTCCGGGGCGCCGAGCCGCGAGATGACGAGCCTCGCGCCCCGGAGGGCCATGCCGTCCGACACTCGGCCGCCGATGGAGAGCGAGGCCGCGCCTTCCCAGCCGTCGTCCGGCGTATCAAGCTTGACGACGGGAGGCGTATTGTCTATGGAGAGGAGCCCGGCCGCGAGGCCTGGCGTCCCGTAGCCGTCGACGAGCCTCGCGTAGACGCTGTGCACGCCGTCGGGAACGGTCCGGGTGTCGAGCTCGTAGCTCCACTCCTCCGTGCCGATCGCGGCGTTGTACGTGGCGCCGTTATCGAACGATACCTCGATGGCGGCGATGCCGTTCGCGTCGGAGGCGACGCCGCGCAGGGTTATGACGCCCCTGTTCACGACGTCGACGCTAGGCGAGGCGAGGCGCCCGACGGGTTCCTCACGGCTTACCCTGAAGGCCCTGGACGAGGCCTCGCCCTCGACGCCGTTGAGGTCGACCGCGTACGCCTCGAAGAGGTGCTCGTTGTCGCTAAGCTCGAGGAGCTTGAAAGGCACGGCGAAGCCGTTAGAGCCGTCGACCCGGGTCCATTCCGACCCGTCGAGCCTCCAGAACAGTTCCGCGATCCCGTCGTCGTCGAAGGCCATGCCCGAGACGGCGAAGTCAGAGCGCATGACGTCGTCGGCCAGCGGTATCTGTACCTGAATCGTCGGCTTATCCGCCTCTATGTCTACGGCGAAGGCCGGGGCGGACGGATCGAGCGGCGCGACGACGGACGCGTTCCCGGCCGCGTCCGCGACCCTGAACGCCATGGCCGCGCCTCCCTCGGGCAGCGAGCCAAGGTCGACGAGGCGGGAGAACGAGGCCCGCTTCGACTCGGCCCTTGAGGCGCCCCGGGGCGCTATGGCCAGGCTCTCCCACCCGACGCCGTCCGCGCTGAATTCCACCGAGGCTACGGACAGGGCGTCCTCCGCGTAGCCGGAGACGAGCACGGTCCCGTTAACGGTGTCGACGGGGCGAGGCGACTCGAAGAACAGGCTGGGGGCGGCCTCGTCCTTGGCGACGCAGCTCAGGGCGACGCTCGCGGCCCCGGAGGCGTCGACGGCCCGTACGAGGAGGCCTACCGCTCCGTCTGCCGCCTCGGGCGAGATAGTCGCCGAGAAGGCTCCCGAGAAGGCCGAAGGCCCCGCCTCCGCGCTCGCCGGGGCCGTGCCAGGCGTCTCGAAGGGCGACCAGGTCGAGCCTCCGTCTACCGACCATTCCAGCGACGCTAGGCCGTTCGGGTCCGAGGCCGTCCCGGCGACGACGAATGAGCCGCGGGCGGGGGATCCCGGGACCGGCGATTCCAGGGCCAGCGCGGGCGGGCCGGAGTCTACGACGAGCAGTATTGGAGAGGATAGGAACGTGTCCCCGTCGACGGTCTCAACCTTCAAGGAGGTAGGGCGCGCGTCGGGCTCGGCGCCGCCGTCGGCGGTCGCGACGATCCGGAGGGAGCGGCCCTCGAACGAGGCCTCGGCGAAGGGCTTGGGCGGCTCGAGGCTGACGGCGCTCACGGGGCGGCCGTACCAGAGCGCTTCCAGCGCTTGGCCGGGGGCCAGTACGGCGCGCCTGTCGTCCCCGGTTATCCTGGCGTCGAGGAGGTACGCGCCCTCGGAGACGACTGCTCCCGCGCCCGGCATCGGAGCGACGCGGTAGAACGAGGCGTAGGCCAGGGTTTCCGCGCCGGCCGAATCGACGGCCCTCGAGGCGACCGAGTTCCGCCCGTAAGGCGCGGTCGCGGGAAGGGGCATCCTCGCCCTATACAGCCCGTCGGGGCCGGGCTTGGGGACCTGGACCGAGGCCCACGGGCCGCCGTTCAAGGAGTATTCGAGCCTAGACAGGCCGGTCGGGGAGGCTATAGTCGCTAGGAGCGCCGTCTTGCCGTCGACGACGAGGCTCGAGCCGCTTACGAAGGCTTCGCCCTCGGCCGGATCGTCCTTCTCCCCGCCCCGCTGGACGGTGCCTATGGACGCGCGGGGTTCCGCGCCCCGCTGCGCGAAGCCCGTTACCGTCTTCGCCGACGATAGCCCGCCCGAATCGGTCGCCGAGGCCGTGGCTATGCGCTTGCCTGGGGCGAGCCTCGGTACGGCGATGGAGTAGAGCGGGCCGGGGCCCGCGGCATCGTACCGGACGGAGTCGACGGTCGCGCCGACGCCCGCGAGCCCGTCGTCGTCGTACGCGTACAGGATCGTAGAGAGGCCGGAACCGTCCCCGGGGGGCAGGGCCTCGCCCTCGGCCGGGTAGAGGAACGCGGCCGTAGGCGCGTCGGCGGCCGCGTCGTAGGCGACCGCGACGGTCGTCGAGGAGCCGTTCCCCGATCCGTCCACGGCCCGCACGGTTACGGCGGCGGATAGCGACTTGGGAGGGAACGAGAAGGCGCGGAACGCGTCGCCGTATCCGGGTAGCCTCTCCAGCTCCCCCTTCTCCTTGCCCGATTCGTACGATAGCGACGCGACGCCACGCGCGTCGGAGGCCCGGACCACGAGGATGAAGGGGCCGGGGGCCGACGCCTTTCCCCCCGTAGCGTCCGGGGCGACGATCTCTATCGTCGGCGGGGTAGAGTCGTAGTCGAGCGACAGCATCGCGAAGGAGTCGCCTCCCGCGCCGTCGCGCACGGAGACCCATATGGACGCGGGCCCGTCGGGCCTGGCCGGCAGCTTCAGGGCCGCGGACCACGCGCCGGTCGTTCCCGCCTTCTTAAG
>JAHIWG010000039.1 GCA_018816345.1 Spirochaetota bacterium
CATCGCGTCCGTGGGCCTGGCCGCCGCCGGCGGCCAGGAGGCGGCGCTGTCGAAGGTCCTGGACGACGCCGCGTCGGACTACTACCTGCCTAGCGTGCGCGCCGTCTTCGGGACCTTTACCTACGAGTACTCCGGCTTGCCGACTCCTTTCTCCCGGTGGGTGGAGGACCGCGTCGCGCTCGCCGCGTCGGCCTCGTCCCGCGTCGGCGTCCTTAACAGGAACGCGGCGGCGGCGATGGATCCCGTCCTCAAGGACAGCTACGGCGAGTTCATACGGGAGACCGGCGCCGAGGCTCTGCTGTCCGGCCGGTTCTTCCCGGAGGAGGCGCGCGTCCGCGTCCGCCTCGAGCTTACCGAGCTATCGAGCGGTACGCTCATAGGGGCCGCCGACTGGTTCGTGCGCGCCGATTCCATACCCCCGTACGCCTCCGTGCGGCCGGCGGGGAACGTCGCGGATCGGGCGCGCGAGCTCGCCAGCATCTCCGGCTCCTCGCCGGGCGGACTGGCCGTTTCGGTCAGTACCGATAGGGGGGCGAGCGGGGCGTACCGGGTCGGCGAGTCCCTGGCCGTCATCGTGGGCGTGAGCAAGGACGCCTACGCGCGCGTCTACCACGTCGACGGCTCCGGGCGCATCCAGCTCATATGGCCTAATCGCTTCGGCGGGGGCGACGGCAGGATAGCGTCCGGGGCCCCGGTCAGGCTGCCCCCGGACGGCGCGGCCCCGTACTCGTTCGTGATGGAGCCTCCGTACGGTACGGAATTCATAAAGGTCGTAGCCTCCACCGC
This sequence comes from Spirochaetota bacterium, assembly GCA_018816345.1. Taxonomy (GTDB): domain Bacteria; phylum Spirochaetota; class Spirochaetia; order Treponematales; family UBA12059; genus SZUA-370. The sequence continues at coordinate 787 of JAHIWG010000039.1, forward strand.
CCCGTTCACCGACGGCCAGGCCGACTTCAGCGACCTGGGCACGAGCGCTCGCGGCGTTATGACGCGGGGCCTCTCGGTGACCGGCGCCGGAGCCGTCAAGGTCGAGGCGGCCGAGGCGCTCGCCAGCTACTATATAGGGCCGTAACCCGGGCCGGGGCGGGCGTCGCCGGCCGGCGTCGCCGGCGGGGCGGCTCCCGTCGGCGCTTGTCCGCGGCCTCCGTTTCGGGATACCCTCGGGCCCATGAGCGACGAATCGGGGGCGACCGGCCGCCTCGTCCGCGAGAGCGGCAAACTGTCGGTGCTGACGATGACGTCGAGGGTTCTCGGCTTGATACGCGAGCGTACGCGCGGCGGGCTCATGGGGACCGGGGCGCTGGCGGACGCGTTCACCGTTGCCTTCAACGTGCCCAACCTGTTCCGCCGCCTCTTCGCGGAAGGCTCCATGTCGGTCGCGTTCATCCCTACGGTCAAGGCCTACTTCTCCGAGGGCGACCGCGAGAAGACGGAGGAATTCCTCTCGGCCACCTTCACCGCGCTCTCGGTGGCGGTCTGCGCCGTGGTCGCGGCGGGCATAGCCGCCTCCCCCCTGCTCGCACGGCTATTCATGTCGGAGCCCGTGGAGACCGCGGTCCTGATGCGCGTCATGTTCCCCTTCCTCGCCCTAGTCTCCATGGCGGCCTTCTTCCAGGGCATTCTGAACGCCCTCGGCTCGTTCGCCCCGTCCGGTTTCGCGCCTATCCTCTTCAACCTGAGCTTCATATTCGTCCCTGTGCTAGTAGGCCCTCTTACGGCCAACCCCGCGCGCGCCATGGCGGTCGGCGTCGTCGTAGGCGGATCGCTGCAGGCGCTGTGCCAGCTGCCCTACGTCATCCGCCTCGGCGCCAGGTTCCGCTTCGTATCGCCCGGGAAGGCCTTCGCCAATCCGGGCATGCGCCGCGTCATGTCGCTCATAGCCCCGACCATACTCGGGATGGCCGCGTACGAGGTCAACGGGCTGGTGTCTACCTCCTTGGCGACGGGGGCCGGCACCGGCGCCGCGACGGCGCTGAGCTTCTCCATACGCCTCATGGAGCTCGTGCTTGGCGTGTTCGTCGTGTCCGTCGGCACGGTGCTCCTGCCTGAGCTATCGGGGCTCGCCGCTACGGCCCGCTGGAAGGAATACCGGCAGACGCTCGCGCGGGCCCTCGAGGTAATAGCGCTCATCACCGTGCCCGTGGCGGTATTCTCCGTATGCGAGCGGGTCGATATCGTCTCCCTCGTATTCAGGACCCGGGAATTCGGCGACGATTCGGTAAGGCAGACGGCCGGCGCCTTCTTCTACCATATGATGGGCCTGCCGTTCATAGGGGCCAATCGCATCCTCGCCCCGGCGTTCTACGCCCGAGGCGATACGAGGACGCCCGCGTGGTCGGGCATACTATCCGTGGCCGTTAACATAGCGGCCGCTTTCGCGCTCCAGCGCCTCATGGGGGGCTCGGGCATAGCCCTGGCGCTGACTATAGCCGGGGCCGTCAATACGGCAGCGCTCCTCGTCATGCTGACGCGGATGGGCATCGACGGGCTCGGGGCGTCGCTCGCCTCGGTAGCGTTGTACGTCGCCAGGCTCGCCGGGTTCTCGGCGATCGCGGCGCTTCCCGTGCTCGCCCTGCGAGGGCCGCTCCGCGCCCTGTTCGGCGGCTCGGGGTCCGGCCTCGTCGCGTACGGGGTGCCTTTCGCCCTGTCCGCCGTCGCGTTCGCCGCCGTCGGCGTAGGCCTATTGGCGTTGACGAAGGATCCCCAGGCGGCGTTCCTCTTGTCTTCAATCGGGCGTAGAAGCAAAAGGCGTTCCAACTAGTGGTAATCGCCGGTAAATTACCCTGCGTCGGTATTGACAAAGGCTTCGACGGTTGGTATTGTACCGGCGCTTATAAAGCCCTTGTAGCTCAGTTGGCAGAGCACATCCATGGTAAGGATGAGGTCATCGGTTCGATTCCGATCGAGGGCTCTTCGTTCGCCGGCTGGCGGACAGCGGCCCCCGCGGGACGGCCATCGCTACGCGCTGACCGGCCTGGGGCCAATAGGGAAGTTCAGGGGGCTGATCGGCGCGATTGACGCGACGCGTCGCGGCGTACCGGGGCTCCATTTTTTTTCGACGCTCGCGCAGGCGGTCGTTAATTCTCCGGGAGGGATCGGACCATGGCTGGAAAGAAGCAGGTAGTCGAGATCATCGCCCTTGCATGCAGCGAGTGCAAGCGCCGAAATTATACTACGACGAAGAACCGAAAGACCAAGCAGGAAAAGCTCGAGCTTATGAAGTACTGTAAGTGGGATCATAAGCACACGCTCCATAAGGAAACGAAGGTAAAGTAGCGAAAGCTGTAGCCGACGGCCGCGATTCCCGCTCCGCGAGGATCGCGCCGCGATCGTAGCGGGTTCATGGAGCCCGCCTCGGTCGCGACTAGGCCAGTAGCTCTAATGGTAGAGCGCCGGTCTCCAAAACCGGATGTTGAGGGTTCGAGTCCTTCCTGGCCTGTATACATAGAAGAGACCGGCCGACGGTCGTTCGTACGGTGCCGCGCCGGTCAGGCGCGGTAGCGCAGTTTGCGGGCTATCGGACGGTACGGCCTCTCGCGTCCGATTCGATTCCGCCGTCAAGGAGCTAGCATGAAAAAGATAGTCCAATTCTTCAAGGATAGTTACGGCGAGCTTAAGAAGGTCGTTTGGCCTTCCAAGGATAGCGTCATAGCATCGACCAAGGTAGTGCTCGTCTCTACCCTCATCGTGGCGCTGTTCCTCGGCGTCGTGGACCTCCTCTTGGTCCGCGGCATCGACCTCCTATTCTGAGCCGGGCGTAGCTAATGGCTAAGTCCTGGTACGTCTTGCACGTCTACTCCGGCTACGAGGCTAAGATCGAGCGGACGATTCGCATGCTCCTCGCGAATAACGACCTCGACCCCGCCGTAGTCAACGATATAAAGATACCGAGCGAGGAAGTCGTCGACGTCAAGGACGGCAAGCGGCGCACCTCTTCGAGGAAGATGCTCCCCGGTTATATCCTCGTGGAGATGGACCTCCCGGAGAACAACTGGAAGGCGACCTGCTCCGCCATCAGGAAGATAACAGGCGTGACCGGGTTCGTCGGCGCGACCATGCATCATAAGCCCGCCCCTATATCCGGCGAGGAGGCCAGGCATATCCTGCAGCGCGCCGGCGAGATCAAGGGCGACAGGCCCGCCAAGTCGCGGCAGAATTTCTCCGTCGGCGAGCAGGTCAAGATAATCGAGGGGCCGTTCGACTCGTTCACCGGGACGATAGAGGAAGTGAGCCCGGATAAGAATAAGCTCCGCGTCATGGTCGGCATCTTCGGGCGGGCGACCCCCGTCGAGGTCGACATGCTCCAGGTGGAGAAGGTCTAGTAATTTTTGAACGCGGCGCTCCCCCGAGGGGCGCTTCTCATAGATTCGGGTACTAAGTAGGATCGCGCCTGACCGCGCGCCGCGCCTTAGGGCGCGGAAACCGGCCGGCCGTTAATTCGGCCGCCGGGTTGTCCTCTCCGTATGATGGGAGCTTTCCGTACTTCGAGCGCGCGGCCGCAGGGCCGGCGCTTACCCGACGGAAGGCGCTATCCCCGGCAACCGACCCCGCGTACAGCGGGGCGGACCGGGGCCCGGTCGCCGGAAGGCGTCACGGGACACCACGAAAGGAGTCGATTATGGCTAAGAAAGTGGTCACCGCGATCGTTAAGTTGCAGTGCCCCGCAGGCAAGGCTACGCCCGCGCCGCCCGTAGGACCCGCGCTCGGTCCCCACGGCGTCAGCGCCCCGCAGTTCTGCCAGCAGTTCAACGACAGGACGAAGGCGATGGAGCAGGGGCTCACCATTCCCTGCGTAATCACCATCTACAAGGACAAGTCCTTCACCTTCATCACCAAGACGCCGCCCGCGGCCGTGCTCATCAAGAAGGCTATCGGGCTCGACAAGGGATCGGCTATTCCGCATAAGCAGAAGGTCGGCACGATCCCCCACGCGAAGGTGACTGAGATCGCCAAGCTCAAGCTCAAGGATCTCTCGGCCAACGATGTCGAAGCCGCCGAGCGCATCATAGCCGGAACTGCCCGCGCCATGGGCGTCGAAGTGGAGTGGTAAGCGATGAAGCACGGTAAGAAATACAGGGAAGCGGTCAAGAAGGTCGACGCCGAGAAGACGTACGACGTATCGAGCGCCTGCGCCCTCATCAAGGAGCTCAAGGTCGCCAAGTTCGACGAGACCGTCGAGGTGCACGTCAGGCTCAACCTCAAGAAGAGCCAGTCGGTACGCGACACCGTCGTCCTCCCGCACCAGTTCCGGGCCGAGAAGAAGGTCCTCGTCTTCTGCAAGGGCGAGAAGGAGAAAGAGGCCCTCGACGCCGGCGCGACCTACGTCGGAAGCGACGAGCTTATTGAGAAGATCAAGGGCGGCTGGATGGACTTCGATATCGCGGTGGCGACTCCCGATATGATGAAGGACGTCGGCAAGCTCGGTATGGTGCTCGGCCGACGCGGCCTCATGCCCAACCCGAAGACGGGTACCGTCACCTTCGACGTCAAGGCCGCCATCGCGGAGCTCAAGAAGGGCCGGACCGAGTTCAGGACGGATAAGTCCAGCATCATACATATCGCCGTAGGCAAGATCTCCATGGAGGCCGCGCACGTGGCCGAGAACCTCGAGGCCCTGCTCGGCGAGATTAACCGCAAGCGCCCGTCCGACGTGAAGGGCGAGTTCGTCCAGTCTATTTACCTGGCCGGTACCATGACGCCGAGCGTCAAGGTGACCCCGGCGAAGGCAGAGAGGTAAGATATGGCCCTACGAGCGAAGAAGACCCAGCCCAGCAAGGTAGAGGCTATCGAGGCCGTCGGCGCCAAGATCGCCGCCTCGAGCGACTTCATATTCACCGATTACCGCGGCCTGACCGTGGAGCAGATAACCGCCCTGCGCGGCCAGCTCCGCGCCAAGAACGCCGAGTACCATATCGTCAAGAACAACTTCGCGCGCATCGCGTTCGAGCAGAAGCAGTTCCCCGACGTTACCGGCCTGCTCGTCGGGCCCACGGCGGTCGCTTTCGCCAAGGCGGATTCCAACGAGGTCGCCAAGATCATCCTGGAGTTCGGCAAGGAAGCCTCCGTCAAGCTCAAGGGCGGCTTGGTCGACAAGGCGTTCTACGATCAGGCGCAGATGGAGGCGTTCTCCAAGCTTCCCGGCAAGAGCCAGCTCCTGTCGATGCTCATGAGCGCCATGAACGCTCCCTTGCAGAACCTCGTGTACGCTATCAACGGCGTGCCCACGAAGCTCGTGAGGACGCTCCAGGCCGTGGCCGACCAGAAGGCCGGTCAGTAACCTTTAACTCGCGGCGCTCAGGCTTCGGTAGCTGCCGTACCTGTTCGCCTTGATGCCGTCCCGTCGCCCCCGCGGCTCCGGGACGGCGCCTTCCCCTAGGGAGGGCAATCGTTTTAGCCATAAGGAGAAGATAATATGGCAGCACTTACCACCGACCAGATCCTGGACGCCATCGCCGGGATGACCGTCCTCGAGGTTTCCGCCCTCGTCAAGGCCATGGAGGAGAAGTTCGGCGTCACCGCCGCCGCCCCCGTAGCCATGGTAGCCGGCGGCGCCGCCGCCGCGGCCCCCGTCGAGGAGCAGACCGAGTTCAACGTCATCCTCAAGGGCAACGTCCCCGCCGATAAGAAGATCGCGATCATCAAGGAAGTCCGGACCATCACGGGCCTCGGCCTCAAGGAGGCCAAGGATCTCGTCGAGGCCGGCGACAAGGCCCTCAAGGAGGGCGTGTCCAAGGACGAGGCCGAGAAGATCAAGAAGGCGATCACCGAAGCCGGTGGCGCCGTCGAGATAAAGTAAGGATCTTGAAGAAAGCGTCGAAACAACGCTACTCCCGCCGCGGCCGCGCGCCGCGGTTCGAGGTACCGGGCGCCGGGCGCGCCCGGTACCTTTTCGCGCCTTCCTCGCCGGCACGGGGGGAAGGCGCCCCGAGCGAAGCAAGTTGCCGCGACTAATCCCTCGCGGGATTGGTCGCGTTCACTATAGATTTAGTTAAAAACGCCTTCACCGGAACCACGAGAGGGGGTAACGATGGCCTACACCGAACACAAGATCTCCCGTACCTATATAGGCAAGGATTACAAGGAAGCGATAGAGCTTCCCGATCTGATAGATATCCAGCTATCCAGTTACGAGCGCTTCCTACAGCACGATAAAGTGCTAATGGGGGCATTGCCGGACGAACAGGGCCTCGAGGAGGTCTTCAAGGCCACGTTCCCGATCGAGAGCCCTAACGGGGATATGCTCCTGGAGTACGAGCACTACTCGCTCGACGAAGAGGCCATGAAGTACTCGGAGTACGAGTGCAAGCAGAAGGGCCTTACGTACGCCGTGCCCCTCAAGGCGCGAATAAACCTCGTATTCCAGAAGACGGGAGAAATCCGCCAGAAGGACATCTACCTGGGCGATATCCCCCTGATGACCGACCGCGGCACCTTCATAATCAACGGCGCCGAGCGCGTCGTCGTATCTCAGATCCACCGTTCTCCCGGCGTCATCTTCTGCCACGAGAAGGGTATCTATAGCGCCCGAATCATCCCGTACAGGGGCTCCTGGCTCGAATTCGAGATCGACCAGAAGAAAGAGCTCATCTACGCCAAGATAGACCGCAAGAAGCGGATACTCGGCTCCATGTTCCTCCGCGCCATTGGCCTCGAGACGCGCGAGGACATCATCGCCGCTTTCTACAGCACGAAGAAGCTCGCCATCTCGGAGGCGCGCGGCGATCGCGACGGCGCCGTGAACGCCGTGCTCGCCCGATCCATATGGATCGACCAGGACGGCGACCTGGAGAAGAAGAAGCTCTATCGAGCCGGCGAGAAGATCCACCTCCACGACGTCGACGACCTGGTCGCACAGGGCGTCACGGAGCTCGAGGTCGTCGACTTCCAGGGCGACGACGGCCTCCATTGGAACATGATCCTCAACTGCCTCGAGCGCGAGGACATCAAGCTCGTAAAGGAAGACGCGGCCCAGGACGAGCCGACCAAGGCCGACGCCCTCGCGGCCGTCTACTCGACCCTTATGCCCGGCGAGCCCATAACCGTGGAGAACGCCGAGCGCGACCTGCATTCGCTGTTCTTCACCAGCCGCCGCTACGACCTGGGCAAGGTAGGCCGCTACAAGCTCAACAAGAAATTCGACTACCTCGTTCCCGTGAAGGACTTCACGCTCACCAGGGACGACATCATCTCCACGATGAAGTACCTGATGACCGTCTACTACGGCGAGAGCAACCTCGACGACATCGACCACCTCGGCAACCGCCGCGTCAGGTCCGTCGGAGAGCTCCTCGCCAACGTCATGAAGAGCGCCTTCAGCCGGATGGAGAGGATCGCCAAGGAGCGCATGTCGCTCAAGGAGACCGATACCATCAGGCCGCAGGACCTGATATCCATTAAGCCGATCGTCGCCGCGATCAAGGAATTCTTCGGCTCCAGCCAGCTGTCCCAGTTCATGGACCAGGTCAACCCGCTGGCCGAACTGACCCATAAGCGGCGCCTCAACGCGCTCGGCCCTGGCGGACTGTCCCGCGACCGCGCCGGCGTGGAGGTACGCGACGTCCACTACACCCACTACGGGCGCATGTGCCCGATCGAGACGCCGGAAGGCCCGAACATCGGCCTCATAGTCAGCTTGGCGACCTATACGACCGTCAACGAGTACGGCTTCCTCGAGACGCCGTACCGGAAGGTGCGGAACGGCAAGGTCACCGACGAGATCGAGTTCCTGTCGGCCATGGACGAGGACAAGTACTACGTCGCCCAGGCGAGCGCCAAGATAGACGGCGACGGGAACTTCCTCGAGGGCCAGGTGTCGTGCCGCCATCAGGGCGACTATACCACCCGGACGTCGGCCGACCTGCAGTACATGGACGTGTCCCCGAAGCAGATAATATCCGTCTCGGCGGCCTTGATCCCCTTCCTGGAGCACGACGACGCCAACCGCGCCCTCATGGGCTCGAACATGCAGCGCCAGGCCGTGCCGCTCCTCTTCACCGACCCGCCGCGCGTCGGCACCGGCATGGAGAAGAAGTGCGCCTACGACTCCGGCGTGCTCATCAAGGCCAAGCGGGCGGGCGTCGTCACGTGGGTGGACGCCCTGCGCGTCGTCATCCAGCCGGACGCCGACCCCAAGGCCAGCGACGAGTACCTGCTCAGCAAGTACCAGCGCACTAACCAGGATACCTGCTACAACCAGCGGCCGATAGTCAAGTTCGGCGAGAAGATCCTCAAGGGCCAGGTAATCGCCGACGGCCCCGCGACCAAGGACGGCGAGCTGGCGCTAGGGCGCAACATCCTGGCCGGCTTCGTGCCGTGGAACGGCTACAACTACGAGGACGCCATCCTCATCTCGGAGCGCGTCGTCAAGGAAGACCTCTTCACCTCGGTCCATATCAAGGAATTCCAGACCGAGGTCCGCGAGACCAAGCTGGGGCCGGAGCGCATCACGCGCGACATCCCCAACACCAGCGAGAAGAGCCTCGACAACCTGGACGCCGAGGGCATCATACGCACGGGCGCCAAGGTCAAGGCGGGCGATATCCTCGTAGGCAAGGTCACTCCCAAGAGCGAGACCGAGACGACCCCCGAGTTCAAGCTCCTCAACTCGATCTTCGGCGAGAAGGCCAAGGACGTCCGCGATACCTCGCTCCGCGTCCCCCACGGCATCGAGGGCACGATCATCGACGTGCAGCGCCTCAAGCGCTCCGCGAACGACGACCTGTCCCCCGGCGTCGAGGAAGTGGTCAAGGTCCTCATCGCCGCCAAGCGCAAGCTCAAGGAAGGCGACAAGATGGCCGGCCGCCACGGCAACAAGGGCATCGTCGCCCGCGTGCTGCCCGTGGAGGACATGCCGTACCTGGACGACGGCACACCGCTCGACATCTGCCTCAACCCGCTCGGCGTACCGAGCCGAATGAACATAGGCCAGCTGATGGAGACGGAGCTGGGCTGGATAGGCTCGACGCTCAACGAGTGGTTCAGCTCGCCCGTGTTCCAGTCGCCCGACCAGGAGCAGATAGAAGCCAAGCTCAAGGAAGCCGGCCTGCCCGCCTCGTGCAAGACGCCGGTGCGAGACGGCCGGACGGGGGAGCATTTCCAGAACCCCGTAACGGTCGGCATTATCTACTTCATGAAGCTGCACCATCTCGTCGACGACAAGATGCACGCGCGCTCCACCGGGCCGTACTCGCTCGTGACCCAGCAGCCGCTCGGCGGAAAGGCCCAGTTCGGCGGCCAGCGCCTCGGCGAGATGGAAGTGTGGGCCCTCGAGGCCTACGGCGCCGCGAACACGCTCCAGGAGCTGCTGACGATCAAGTCCGACGATATGACCGGGCGAGCCAAGGTCTACGAGGCCATCGTGAAGGGCGAGCCGCACACCGCGGCCGGCATCCCGGAGGCCTTCAACGTCATGGTCCAGGAGCTCAGGGGCCTCGGGCTCGATATGCGGATCTTCGACGCCAAGGGCAAGCAGATCCCGCTGACCGAGCGCGACGAAGACCTGATCAACAAGCAGGGAACGAATTTCTAGGAAATTTGAACACGGAGACGCAGAGACACAGAGGTATGATGGAAGAAAGAATGACCGGATCGGGAAGGAGTTCATCAACTCGATTTTTTCCTTTCCGTCCTTCTCATCTTCTCTGTGTCTCTGTGCTTGATTTCGTCCTATACGGCCCTTTCAAGGGGGAGACTGCATGAGAGACATTCAGGATTTCGATAGCATAATGGTTCGCCTCGCCAGCCCGGACATGATCCGCAGCTGGAGCTACGGCGAGGTCAAGAAGCCCGAGACCATCAACTACCGCACCCTCAGGCCGGAGAAGGACGGGCTCTTCTGCGAGCGCATCTTCGGCACGACCAAGGAGTGGGAGTGCTATTGCGGCAAGTTTAAGTCCATTCGCTACAAGGGCGTGATCTGCGACCGCTGCGGCGTCGAGGTCACGCACTTCAAGGTGCGCCGAGAGCGCATGGGCCATATCGAGCTGGCCTCGCCGGTCTCCCACATCTGGTTCTACCGCTCCGTCCCCAGCCGCATGGGCCTCCTCCTCGACCTCCCCGTCGCGGCCCTGCGCTCCGTCCTCTACTACGAGAAGTACGTCGTCATCGACGCCGGCGACACCGACCTCAAGAAGATGCAGCTCCTCTCCGAGGAGGAGTTCTACGAGGCCCAGGACCGCTACGGCGGCGCGTTCACCGCGGGCATGGGCGCCGAGGCGGTCCGCCAGCTACTCGAGGGCATCGACCTCGACGACATGGCCGGCGAGCTTCGCGCCAAGATGATAGAGAAGGGCGCCAAGAGCGATAAGCGGCTCCTCAAACGCATAGAGATAATCGAGAGCTTCCGCGGCTCCGGCAACAAGCCCGAGTGGATGATCATGGACGTCATCCCGGTCATACCGCCCGAGCTCAGGCCGATGGTCCAGCTGGACGGCGGCCGCTTCGCGACGAGCGACCTCAACGACCTCTATCGCCGCGTCATCAACAGGAATAACCGCCTCAAGCGCCTCCAGGGCCTCAACGCGCCGGATATCATCATCCGCAACGAGAAGCGCATGCTCCAGGAGGCCGTCGACGCCCTCTTCGATAACTCGAAGAAGAAGCGCGTCGTCAAGGGCGCGTCCAACAGGCCGCTCAAGTCGCTGTCCGACATGCTCAAGGGCAAGCAGGGGCGTTTCCGCCAGAATCTCCTGGGAAAGCGCGTCGACTACTCCGGACGCTCCGTGATCGTCGTCGGCCCCGAGCTCAAGATCCACCAGTGCGGCCTCCCGACCAAGATGGCCCTCGAGCTCTTCAAGCCCTTCATCATGAAGAAGCTCGTGGAGAAGGACGTCGTCTACAACATCAAGAAGGCCAAGATGCTCGTGGAGCAGGAGACCCCCGAGGTCTTCGCCGTGCTTGACGAGGTGGTGCGCGAGCACCCGGTGATGCTCAACCGCGCGCCGACCCTCCACCGGCTCGGTATCCAGGCCTTCGAGCCGGTCCTGGTCGAGGGCAAGGCCATAAAGCTCCACCCGCTGGTATGCCGCGCCTTCAACGCCGACTTCGACGGCGACCAGATGGCCGTCCACGTCCCGCTGACGCACGCCGCCCAGTCCGAGTGCTGGACGCTCATGCTCTCGGCCAGGAACCTCCTCGACCCCGCCAACGGCAAGACGATCGTCTACCCGTCCCAGGACATGGTCCTCGGAATCTACTACCTCATGCGGCATAAGCCCGACGTAAAGGGGCAGGGGCACCGCTTCTCCTCGAGGGAAGAGGCTTATATGGCCTGCGACCAGAAGGCCTGCGACTGGGAGGCGCTCGTCAAGGCGCCCGTGCCCAAGTTGCCCGTCTGGGGCTCCCTTGGCAAGGACATGCCCGACGTCACGTACGGGACCACTATCGAGACGACCCCCGCGAGGCTCCTATTCAACGAGGCCATGCCGCCAGCCGTGCCGTTCATAAACTACTCGATGGGAGAGAAGGAGCTGCGCTCCTTGATCGAGTGGGTCTACAAGAACGAGGGGCCCTACGTCTGCGTGCTCATGCTCGACGCGATCAAGGACATGGGCTTCAAGTACGCCACCTTCTTCGGGGCTACCATAGGCATGGACGACATCATCATCCCGAAGGAGAAGTACGAGCTCATCGAGGTCGCCAACGTCCAGGTGGAGGGCATCCAGAAGCAGTACCTAGCGGGCCACATCACCCAGGAAGAGCGCTACAACCAGGTCGTCGAGGTATGGTCAAAGACCAACGAGGACGTGACCGCGGTGATGATGAAGACCCTCGAGAAGGACAAGAAGGGCTTCAACAACATCCACATGATGGCCCACTCCGGCGCGCGCGGATCCAAGAACCAGATCCGCCAGCTCGCGGGTATGCGCGGCCTCATGGCCAAGCCGGGCGGAGACATCATCGAGCTCCCGATCCGCTCCAACTTCAAGGAAGGCCTCTCCGTTATCGAGTTCTTCATCTCGACGAACGGCGCCCGCAAGGGCTTGGCCGATACGGCGCTCAAGACCGCTAACGCGGGCTACCTCACGAGGAGGCTCGTCGATATCGCCCAGGACGTCGTCATCAACGAGGACGACTGCGGCACCATCAACGGCGTCGCCCACTCGGCCATCAAGGACGGCGAGGAGATAGTCGAGTCGCTCCGCGAGCGTATCCTCGGCCGCTATACCCTGGAGCGCATCAAGCATCCCATAACCGGCGACATCATCATCGACGTCAACGAGGAGATCACCGAGGAACTGGCCCAGCGCATCGAGGAAGCCGGCGTCGAGTCCGTTATAATCCGAACGGTGCTCACCTGCGAGGCCAGGCACGGCGTCTGCCGCAAGTGCTACGGCAGGAACCTCGCGACGGGGCGCACCGTGGAGATAGGCGAGGCCGTCGGCATCATAGCGGCCCAGTCCATCGGCCAGCCGGGAACCCAGCTGACGATGCGTACCTTCCATATCGGAGGCGCGGCCACCAAGGCCTCCGAGGAGAACCGCATCTCGCTCAAGTACCCCGTCTACGTCACCGAGATCGTCGGCCTCTACGTCACGCTGCCCAACGGCCAGTACCTGTTCACCCGCAAGGGCTACCTCATGTCCTGCAAGGTGTTCGGCCAGTGGGACCTGGCTAAGGGCGACAAGATACTCGTGGAGGACGGCCGGCGCATCCTTCGCGGCGACGAGCTGATCAAGCGCAAGGGCGGCGAGATCGTCTACGCTACCGACATCTCCTACGCCAAGACCATAGAGGCCTCCGGCGGCCAGCCCGCGAGGCTCCTGTCGATCGCGCAGGAATCGCGCGTCGAGGTCCGCAACGGCTCCGAGGTCCTGGTCAAGGTCGGCGACATCGCGGCCGCCAACTCGGCGCTGGCTACCTTCGACCCGTTCTCCGACCCGATCATCTCCGAGTACGACGGCTACGTCCGCTACGAGGACATAATCCCCGGCTCGACCCTCAAGGAAGAGATCAACGAGGATACGGGCAACGTCGAGAAGAAGATCGCCGAGTTCGGCACCGAGCGCGACGCCAAGCAGCCGCGCATCGTCATAACGGACGAGGCCGGAAACGAGACGTTCACCTACCTGCTACCGGGCGGAGCCTACCTCAACGTCGAGGACGGAGAGCTCGTCAAGGCCGGTAAGACGATCGCTAAGACGCTCAAGGAAGGCGCCCGCGCGATGGACATCGTAGGCGGCCTCCCGCGCGTAGGCGAGCTGTTCGAGGCGCGCAAGCCCAAGACCCAGACCGTGCTCGCGATGGTCTCCGGCAAGGTGTCGTTCCGCGGCATCGTCAAGGGCAAGCGGGTCATCATCATCCTCGACCTCTTCGGCAAGGAATACAAGCACCTCGTGCCCATGGGCCGCAGGCTGCTCGTGCGCGACGGGGACGTGGTCGAGGCGGGGGATAAGCTCTGCGACGGGAACCCCAACCCGCACGACATCCTCAATATCGCCGGCGAGCACTCGTGCCAGCGCTTCATCATGGACGAGATCCAGCAGGTGTACCGCTTCCAGGGCGTTACGATCAACGACAAGCATATCGGCGTCATCGTGCGCCAGATGATGAAGAAGGTCGAGATCGTGGCGCCCGGGGACACCCGGTTCATCTACGGCCAGCAGATAGACAAGTTCCGCTTCCACGAGGAGAACCGCCGCGTCCTCTCCGAGGGCGGGCAGCCGGCCATAGCCAGGCCGCTCCTGATGGGCATTACCAGGGCGTCGCTCAAGATCGACTCGTTCATTTCGGCGGCCTCGTTCCAGGAGACGACTCGGGTGCTCACCGACGCCGCCATCGCGGGCTCGGTAGACCCCCTGCACGGCCTCAAGGAGAACGTCGCGATAGGCCACCTGATACCGGCGGGGACGGGCATGCGCCAGTACAAGGGCATCCAGCTCTCGGACGGCGAGCACGACGACCTGGACGCGTACGTCGCGGAGATAGCCGAGCAGAGGCGCAAGGAGAGGGAGCTCTCGGTGCTGCCCCTGGGCGACGACCAGGCTCCCTACGTAGAGGAGCCGTCCTTCGAGGAGGACACCGCGTTCGAGAACGACGAGGGCTTCAGCCCCGTCGACGACGAGCCGGAGGACGAGGATTGATCCCCGGGCGCGCCAAGACGAGAGTCGGCGCGCTCGTTATAACGAGGCCCCGGCGGCGACCGATTGACAAGGTGCCGCCGGGGACCCTATTGTCTATGCTCGTCGCGCTCCGAGAGCGCGGCGATTAAACGTAACTCGTGTACCTAAGGAATACGCCGGGCGATGCTGAAGTCCGGCCACAACAGGAGACCATGGTTTAATGCCTACGATCAACCAGCTTATCCGGATGGGCCGCAAACAGTCCATCTGGAAGACCAAGAGCCCGGCGCTCAACGAGTGCCCGCAGAAACGCGGCGTTTGCACCCGCGTCATGACGGTCACCCCGAAGAAGCCGAATTCGGCCCTCCGGAAGGTCGCCCGCGTACGCCTGTCCCACGGCATCGAGGTGACGGCGTACATCCCGGGCGTTGGCCACAACCTGCAGGAGCACTCAGTCGTGCTGCTGCGCGGAGGACGCGTCAAGGACCTTCCTGGCGTTCGCTACCACATCATCCGCGGCGCGAAGGATACCCTCGGCGTCGCTGACCGCAAGCAGGCGCGCTCCAAGTACGGCGCCAAGCGGCCTAAGGCCTAAGGGGGGCGATCATGGGACGGAAAAAGAAGTCCGAGGATCGCGGCCACCAGCCCGATGCCCGCTATAACAGCGTCATTGTCACCAAGTTCATCTGCAGGATGATGTGGCAGGGCAAGAAGTCCACCGTGACCTCGATAATGTACGACGCGCTCGGCCAGCTCCAGGAGAAGTCCGGGACCCCGGCGCTCGAGGCGTTCTTGAAGGCCCTGGAGAACGTGAAGCCGGTCGTGGAGGTCAAGTCCCGCCGAGTCGGCGGCGCTACCTACCAGGTGCCCATCGAGATCCGCGACGTCCGCCGCGACGCCTTGGCGATGCGCTGGATAATCGCCGCTTCGCGCAACAGGTCGGGCAAGTCCATGGCGGACCGCCTGGCGGCCGAGCTGACCGATGCCTTCAATAGCACCGGAACCGCGGTCAAGAAGCGCGAAGATACGCACCGGATGGCGGAAGCCAATAAGGCGTTCGCTCACTACCGCTGGTAAGGCGGGAGGCGCGGGGGCGAGCCCCGGGCGCGGCCCTTGATAAGGCCGCGCTGGCCTATTATACTACCGGAACCTGCGCTCGGCGCCGGTTCCCTTTTTCGTAATACCAGGCTAGGAGGATACGAATGGCTAAAGAGAAGTTCGAGCGCAACAAGCCGCACATGAACGTCGGCACGATCGGCCACATCGATCACGGAAAGACGACGCTCAGCGCCGCTATCACCATGTACTGCGGCAAGAAGTTCGGCGACAAGGTGATGAAGTACGACGAGATCGATAACGCGCCGGAAGAGAAGGCTCGCGGTATCACCATCAATACCAGGCACCTCGAGTATCAGTCGAACAAGCGCCACTACGCCCACATCGACTGCCCGGGCCACGCCGACTATATCAAGAACATGATCACCGGAGCCGCCCAGATGGACGGCGCCATCCTGGTCGTGTCCGCCCCCGACTCCGTCATGCCCCAGACCCGCGAGCACGTCCTGCTCGCCCGCCAGGTAGGCGTGCCCTCTATCATCGTGTTCCTCAACAAGATCGACCTCCTGGACGATCCCGAGCTCGTAGAGCTCGTAGAGGAAGAGGTCCGGGACCTGCTCACCTTCCAGAAGTTCCCCGGCGCCGAGACCCCGATCATCAAGGGATCCGCCTTCAAGGCTATGACCGAGCCCGAGAACGCCGAGTCCACCAAGTGCCTCGAGGACCTCCTCGAAGCCATGGATACCTACTTCAAGGATCCCGAGCGCCTCATCGACAAGCCCTTCCTCATGCCGATCGAGGACGTGTTCTCGATCTCCGGCCGCGGAACGGTCGTCACCGGCGCCATCAACCGCGGTATCGTCCACGTCAACGACGAGGTCGAGATCGTAGGCATCAAGGCGACCAAGAAGACCGTCGTAACCGGCGTCGAGATGTTCAACAAGCTCCTCGACGAGGGCCAGGCCGGCGATAACATCGGCGCCCTGCTCCGCGGTATCGATAAGAAGGAAGTTGAGCGCGGCCAGGTTCTCGCGAAGCCGGGTACCATCACCCCGCACACCAAGTTCAAGGGCCAGATCTACTGCCTCTCTCAGACCGAGGGCGGACGCCATAGCCCGTTCTTCGCCGGCTATAGGCCCCAGTTCTATTTCCGAACCACCGATATCACCGGCACCGTCACCCTGCCCGAGGGCAAGGAGATGGTCATGCCCGGCGATAACACCGAGATCCTGGGCGAGCTGATCTACCCGATCGCCATGGAAAAGGGTCTCAAGTTCGCTATCCGCGAAGGCGGACGCACCGTGGCTTCCGGCCAGGTCGTCGAGATCATCGCGTAAGTAGCCGTAATCGTCAATCAAGGGCCGTTCCTCCGGGATCGGCCCTTTTTTTTTACGCGCCATCGCGGGACCGAGGGAATGGTAGTGATCGTCGCCGCAGAAAGCGGCGTGAGTTGCCGCGAAGGCGGACGCACCGTGGCTATCGCCCTTCGGGCGAAGCGCGCGAGGAAGTATTATCGTGCGCGCTGAAAGCGCGCGGCGCGGACCGGCCAGGTCGTCGAGATCATCGCCTAAGCTAGCTTTTCCTTGACTACGGGGCCGTCCCCTTGGGGGCGGTTTTTTTATTGAATGAGTATTAATTTATATTTATTGCATTCCTCACATTACCCATTTACACTGATGCCAGTAAATCGAATCGATGCTCACCTTAAGGAGGATGCTATGAAAAAGCGTAATCTCGTCGCGATAGCCGCGGTCGCGACGATCGCGTCGACCATGTTCTTCGCGTCGTGCCAGAAGAAAGAAGAGGCGCCGACCGGTCCCGTGACGATCGAATTCTGGCACGCGATGACGGGTAAGAACGGCGATATGGTCAAGAACCTCGCGGATAAATTCAACGCGTCGCAGCAGAACTATATCGTCAATCCCGTGTATAAGGGCTCGTACAGCGACACCATGAACGCCGGCATAGCCGCTTTCAGGGCTAACGCCGCTCCGGCGATCATCCAGGTGTACGAGGTGGGCACCGCGACGATGATGTCCGCGAAGGGCGCCATAAAGCCGGTGTACCAGCTGATGAAGGAAGCCGGGCAGAAATTCGACCCGAAGATATATATACCGACGATCACGAGCTACTATTCGACCTCCAAGGGAGAGATGCTCTCCCTGCCGTTCAACTCCTCGACCTCGGTCATGTACTATAACAAGGACGCCTTCCGCAAGGCCGGCCTCGACCCCGAGAAGCCTCCCGTCACGTGGCCCGAGTTCTTCGACGTGGCCAAGAAGCTCAAGGCCTCCGGCATGGAGGGCGGCTTCTCTACCAACTGGATCTCCTGGATACAGCTGGAGAATTTCTCCGCGTGGCACAATCAGCCGTTCGGCACGAAGTCCAACGGCTTCGACGGGCTCGACACCGAGCTCGAGTTCAATACCCCCCTGACGCTCAAGCACTTCGAGACCATCTACAAGCTGTCCCAGGACAAGGTATTCCTGTACGGCGGCCGCGAGAACAAGGCCAATCCGCTGTTCTCCTCCGGTCAGGTAGGCATGCATTTCGAGTCCATCGGCGGATACGCCAACTTCAAGAACACCTGCAAGTTCGAGTTCGGCGTCGCGCGGCTGCCCTATTATCCCGAGGTCTCGGGAGCCCCGCAGAACTCGATCATCGGCGGCGCGAGCCTCTGGGTGTTCAGCGGCAAGTCCAAGGAAGAGAACAAGGCCGTCGCGTCGTTCTTCTCCTTCCTGTCGCTCCCCGAGACCCAGGCGTATTGGCACCAGAATACCGGTTACCTGCCCATCACGACCGCCGCCTACGAGCTCACCAAGTCTCAGGGCTTCTATAATACCAATCCCGGTCCCGAGGTCGCGATCAAGCAGCTGCTGAACAAGGCCCCGACAAAATCGTCCATGGGTATCAGGTTCGGCAACTTCAACATAATAAGGGAGATCGAGGACCAGACCTGGGAGGACATCCTGGCCGGCAAGGTTTCCGTCAAGGACGGCCTCGACAGGATGGTCAGGGAGGGCAACGCCAAGCTGCGCGAATTCGAGCAGCTCAATAAGTAAGGCTTAGGTCCGCTATCCCGCATCGCGGGGCCGGCCTCGGCCGGCCCCGAATCTTCAGCCCAGGACGCTACATGGTTCAACAATACGAATTCAAGACGAAAGGCCTTCCGTACCTTCTCGTCCTACCCCAGATGGTCATAGTTTTCGTCTTCTTCTTCTGGCCGTCTCTGCAGGGCCTCTGGCAATCGTTCTTCCTCCAGGATCCCTTCGGCGGAAGGCTGCTCTTCGTCGGCCTCGATAACTATACGAGGCTGTTCACGGATCCGTCGTACGGATACGGCGAGTCGTTCAGGATATCGATAGCGTTCGCCGCCGCGGTAACCCTCTTGGCCATGAGCATAGCGCTCTTCCTCGCCACGCAGGCGAACAAGAAGATCCGATTCGCGTCGTTCTATAAGACGATGATGATCTGGCCGTACGCCGTCGCGACGATGGTCGCCGGCGTGCTGTGGCTGTTCATGTTCAACCCGAACGTAGGCGTCATAGCCTGGTTCCTCAAGCATAGGCTAGGGATCGAGTGGCAGCATCTGTTGAATACCGGGCAGGCGTTCCTCCTCGTGACCCTCGCCGCCAGCTGGAAGCAGATATCGTATAATTTCGTCTTCTTCCTGGCTGGGCTCCAGAGCGTCCCTAACGACCTCATCGAGGCCGCCGCGATCGACGGCGCGGGCCCGGCGCGCAGGTTCTGGAAGATAGTATTCCCGCTCCTGTCGCCGACGACCTTCTATCTATTGGTCATGAACCTCGTATACGGTTTCTTCGAGACCTTCCCGATAATCCATCAGGTGACGGCCGGCGGGCCGGGGAAGTCTACGAGCATCCTCGTGTATAAGGTATGGCGCGACGGCGTCATCAACCTGGACCTGGGAGGATCGTCCGCCCAGTCGGTGATACTCATGGTCATGGTCATGGCGTTGACCGTCGTGCAGTTCCGCTTCATCGAGCGGCGCGTGCATTATTAAGGAGCCCGCTATGACCGAATATTCGCCCCTGCGGCGCGCGTTGCCGCATGTCTTCCTGGTGCTCGCCATCGCCGTGATCTTGTTCCCCATCTATATCGTCCTGATCGCTTCCACCCGCACGAGCTCGGATATCCTCTCCGCGCCCATGCCCCTGACGCCGGGGACGCATATGGCCGAGAACTACTCGAGGGCGGTGCTCGAGGGCAACCAGAACCTAGGCTCGTCGGCCCTGTCGATGATGAAGAACTCGTTGATCATGGCCTTGGGCATCTCTGTCGGCAAGATAGTCGTGTCGCTCCTCGCGGCGTACGCGATAGTCTTCTTCAGGTTCAAGCTTCGCGGCTTCTGCTTCTGGAGCATCTTCGTCACGCTGATGCTGCCCGTGGAGGTCCGTATAATGCCGACGTATAAGGTGGTCTCCGACCTCGGACTCCTCAATAGCTACGCGGGGCTCATCCTGCCGATGATCGTGTCCGCGACCGCGGTGTTCCTGTTCAGGCAGTTCTTCATGCAGGTGCCGAGGGAGATCGCCGAGGCGTCCCAGATCGACGGAGCCGGCCCGATGCAGTTCTTCTGGCGCATACTCCTCCCGATGACGCGGACGCCTATCGCGGCTATGTTCGTGATTCAGTTCATCTACGGATGGAACCAGTACCTGTGGCCGCTCTTGATCACCACGAAGCAGGAATACTATACGATCCTCATAGGCATAAACCGCATGCTCTCCGGGGCCGACGTCCAGATCGAGTGGCAGATAGTGATGGCCACCACCTTGCTGGCCATGATACCGCCCGCCTTGATCGTCGTAATCATGCAGAAGCAGTTCATAGCCGGCATGACCGACCGGGAAAAATAGCCTTAAAGACAAAGATTTTGCACAGAGCCACAGAGAAGACGAGAAGAATGGATGAGAGCAAAGAAAGAACAGGAAAGAAGCATTTTCTGATCCTTCATCACCTTCATTTTTCTCCCTCACCTTCTCTGTGCCTCTTTGCTCGAAATCTCGCATCCTTTCCGGACCGCTCGGTAGGCTTGACATTTATTGCCAAGCGATGCATAATCCCCGGGCTATTCGTCTGGGCGCCGTGGCGCCCGCGAAGGACGGGGAGTCGCGATTCACGTGTTTCGTGAAACGCGTCGCGAGGTTCCACGACCTCGAGCGTCAGGGTTCATGGGCACGCCCGCCAGGGTACGGCCCGCCGGATGCCTGCGCAAGCGATCTTTGGAGGACACATGAAAGACAGGATCCGTGTCAGGCTCAGGGGTTTCGACGTTCGTCTTATAGACGATAGCGCGAAATCAATCGTTTCAACCGTTCAGAGGGCAGGGGCGAAGGTCTCGGGACCGATCCCGTTGCCCACGAAGATCAGCAAGTATACGGTGCTTCGTTCTCCTCACGTGCATAAGAAGGCGCGCGAGCAGTTCGAGATGCGCACGCATAAGAGGCTGATCGATATTCTGAGCCCGACTCCCGATGTCATGGATGCGCTGATGAAGCTCGAGCTGCCCGCAGGGGTGGACGTCGAGATCAAGCAGTAAACGGACGGTTTCGTACCGTACCGTTCAACGCTTAGGAGAGACCGATGATTGGATTGATCGGAAAGAAGATCGGCATGACCCAGGTCTTCGACGACGCCGGCCGGCTAACCCCGGTTACGGTAATAGCCGTCGAGCCTAATAAGGTCGTAGGTCGAAAAACCGCTAAGGAAGACGGCTACGACGCCGTCGTGCTCGGCTATAGGGATATGAAGAAGATCCAGATAACCAAGCCGTACGCGGGACAGTTCCCTGAGGGCATCGCCCCGACGAAGATCCTCCGCGAGCTGCGGGACTTCACCGGAGAGGCGGAGGTCGGCAAGGAGCTCGGAGTTTCCCTGTTCGAAGGCACTCGTTTCGTAGACGTTGTCGCCGTCAGCAAGGGAAAGGGCTTCCAGGGCGTGATTAAGCGCTGGGGTTTCGGGGGCGGTCGTAATACGCACGGCTCTAAGTTCCACCGCGAGCCCGGTTCGACCGGTATGAGCACTTACCCGCACAAGACCTTCAAGAATAAGAAGATGCCTGGCCGGATGGGCAGGGAGCGGGTAACCGTTCAGAACCTGAAGCTGGTCAAGATCGACGTCGAGAACGGATTCATGCTGATTCGCGGCGCCGTTCCCGGTCCGCGCAACTGCGTCGTCGTCGTTCGCTCGGCCGTCAAGAAAGCTAAGTGAGGATAGACTGATATGGAAGGCAAAGTCTTTTCCGTACAGGGCAAGGAGCTTCGGTCGATCGAGCTATCCGATGACGTGTTTGGCCTGCCGGTCAACGAGGACGTCATCTGGTACGCGATAAACAACGAGCTCGCAAACGCCCGCGTCGGCACCGCCGATACAAAGACGCGTTCAGACGTGCACGGCACGAATCGCCGTCCCTATGCCCAGAAGGGTACCGGCCGAGCCCGCCAGGGCGACGTCAAGTCCCCGATCTTCGTCGGCGGCGGTACCGTGTTCGGCCCGCATCCGAGGGACTATTCGTACTCGATCAACAAGAAGGCCAAGCGCCTCGCGATGAAGAGCATCCTGAGCCTCAAGGCCCAGAACGCGACCATGAAGGTCGTCGAGGACTTCTCCGTGGAGAGCGGCAAGACGAAGGACCTGGCGTCCGTGCTGTCCAGCCTGCTCCCGAGGGACAAGGACGAGAGGACCGTCGTAATACTCAACGACGACGACGCGATGGTGAAGCGCGCCGGCCGGAACATCCCCTGGCTGCACTTCCTCTCGTACAATCGCCTGCGGGCCCATGACCTCTTCTACGGCAGGACCGTGATAGTGATGGAATCCGCGGTGAAGAGCCTCAACGAATTCTACGCGGATAAGTAAGGAAGGCTGAAACATGCAGTACGAAAGCATACTGATAGAGCCTGTTCTCAGCGAGAAGACCAACGTCCTCCGCGAGGAGGGACAGTACGTGTTCCGCGTGGATCCTAGGGCGAACAAGACCCAGGTCAAGGAAGCCGTGAGAAGGCTCTTCGAGGTGCACCCGATCTCGTGCACTATCATGAACGTGAAGGGCAAGCCCAAGAGGCTTCGCTACCGCTCCGGCTACACCGCTTCGTGGAAGAAGGCCATCGTACGTCTTTCTAAGGGCGAGACGATCAAGGCCTTCGAGGGCGCGTGAGCGGAATAGGGGAATACTATGGCTATTAAGACGTTTAGGCCGATAACCCCCGGACTCAGGCACCGGGTGCAGGTGGTGAACGATGCGCTCACCGTCGGCAACGAGCCTCAGAAGGCGCTTACCAAGGGTAAGAAGCAGAACGCCGGGCGCGCGTCCAACGGCCGCATCTCGGTGCGGCGCAAGGGCGGCGGCCATAAGAGGAAGTACCGCGAGATCGACTGGAAGCGCGACAAGTTCGGCGTTCCCGGCAAGGTCGCGACCATCGAGTACGACCCGAACAGGTCGGCTAATATCGCGCTGATCAACTACGCCGACGGCGAGAAGCGCTATATCATCGCCCCGTCCGCGCTCGCCGTAGGGCAGACGGTAATGAGCGGCCCCCAGGCCGCGAAGGAAATCGGCAACGCGTTGCCGCTCGAGAATATCCCCGTGGGCTTCACTGTGCACAATGTCGAGCTGACGCTCGGCAAGGGCGCGCAGCTCGCCCGCTCCGCCGGCGCCGGCGCGCTGATCGTCGGTTCGGACGGCGATTACGTGACGATAAAGCTTCCCTCGAACGAGCTCAGGCTCGTTTTCAAGAAGTGCATAGCGACGATCGGCGGCGTGGGCAACGAGGACCACATGAACGAACGGTACGGCAAGGCCGGCCGCGTACGTTGGCTCGGCAAGCGCCCGAGGGTGAGAGGCGTGGCCATGAACCCCGTCGACCACCCGCACGGAGGCGGCGAGGGCCGCGGTAAGGGTTACAAGCAGCCGGTTACCCCGTGGGGCCAGCCTTGTAAGGGTTACAAGACGCGCGATCCGCACAAGCCGTCGAGTCGCTTCATTGTGAAGCGCCGCAAGTGAAAGGATAGGAGCGAACCGTGTCCAGGTCAGTCAAGAAGGGCCCGTTCATAGAGAAGAGCCTCTACAAGAAGATAATCGAGGCGTCGAAGGCGGGCGACAAGAAGGTCATAAAGACGTTCTCCCGCTGCTCCACGATCATCCCCGAGATGGTCGGCCTCACGTTGTCGGTCTATAACGGAAAGAGCTGGGTTCCGGTCTACGTGACCGAGAACCTCGTCGGGCACAAGCTGGGCGAGTTCTCGCCGACGCGCGTGTTCCGCGGGCACGCCGGCTCCGACAAGAAAGCCGACAGGAGATAGGTGGCTACCATGGCAAAGATTACCGGTTATCCGGCGTGCGCCAAGTACCTGATGGGATCGCCGTCCAAGATCCGGCCCGTCGCGGACCTCGTCCGCAACAAGCCGTATAACGAGGCGATAGCCATCCTCGAGCACATGCCCCAGAAGGGCGCCGGCCTCATCAGGAAGGTCGTCGTGTCCGCCGCCTCTAACGCGCTTAACCAGAACCGCAAGCTGGGCGAAGACATGCTGTACGTCAAAGAGGTCCAGGTTAACGACGGTCCGCGCATGCGCCGCGTATGGTTCCGCGCTCGCGGAAGGGCCGATATGCTCGTTAAGCAGATGTGCCACATAAGCGTGGTCGTCGACGAAATCGCTAGGTCGGAGGCGTAACGTGGGCCAGAAAGTAAATCCAATCGGGCTCAGGCTCGGCATCAACAAGGATTGGAAGTCTCGCTGGTACGTAGATCCCCGCGACTACGCGAAGACCCTCCACGAGGACCTGGCCCTGCGCAAGCGCATGTACCAGCTCCCCGAGGCGAAGAACGCCGATATCTCCGAGATAGAGATCATCAGGCATCCGCAGAAGGTGACCATCGTCATCCATACCGCGAAGCCCGGCGTGCTCATCGGCCAGAAGGGCGCGAACATAGAGCGCATCGGCCTCGAGCTCCAGAAGTACGCTTCCAAGAAGATCAATATCAAGATCAAGGAAGTTAAGAAGGTCGAGACCAACTCGCAGATCGTCGCGCAGAGCGTATGCCGCCAGCTCGAGGGCCGCGGGTCGTTCCGCAGGACCATGAAGATGGCCGTCACGACCGCGATGAAGTGCGGGGCCCAGGGCTGCAAGGTCCGCATGTCGGGCCGCCTCGGCGGCGCCGACATGAGCCGCACCGAGGAGTACAAGGAAGGCCGCGTGCCGCTCCATACCCTCCGCGCCGACATCGACTACGGCTTCTACGAGGCCAACACGACCTACGGCAAGATAGGCGTGAAGGTGTGGATCTGCAAGAGCGACAATGCGATGATGGGCGATAAGAAGGAAGACGCCGGCCTCATGCCCGGACGACCTCGCCGGGATCACGGCGACAGGCCCGAGCGCGGCGGCGATCGAGGATCGCGCCCTGCCTTCAACCGAGGGCCGCGCGAGGCTAGGAGCTAAAGATGCTTTCACCTAAGAGAGTCAAGCACCGCAAGGTGCAGCGCGGCAGGGTAAAGGGCAACGCCACCGCCGGCAACGAGGTATCGTTCGGCGAGTTCGGCCTCGTCTGCCAGGAGCCGATGTGGATCACCAACCGCCAGCTCGAGGCCGCGCGCGTCGCCCTGAACAGGTCGATCAAGCGCGGAGGCAAGCTGTGGATCCGCGTGTTCCCGGACAAGCCGTTCTGTAAGAAGCCGCTCGAGGTCCGCATGGGCAAGGGCAAGGGCGGGCCTGAGTATTGGGTCGCGGTCGTTAAGCCCGGAACCGTCATGTTCGAGCTCGCGGGAGTGCCTCGCGACGCCGCCGCCGAGGCCATGCGCCTCGCCGGCAGCAAGCTTCCGATCAAGACGAAGTTCGTCGTCCGCGCCGACATGGAGATGGAGTGAGCGCATGAAGAACTCGTTTAAGGAGCTTAAGCTCGAGGAGCTCGTGGCGAAGCGCGAGGAGCTCAGGAAGAAGTATTTCGACCTGCGTTTCCAGATGGTCATCGGCCACGTGGAGAACCCGCTGCAGAAGCGGACGATACGAAGGCAGATCGCCAGGCTCAACACGCTAATCAGCGAGCGCGAGCGCGGCGTCAGCGCCGTCGCGAGCGTCAAGGCCTAACGGAGGGCGGGATCATGGAAGCTAAGGTCAGGAAAGAGAAGCAGGTCCTGCAGGGCATCGTAGTGAGCGACAAGATGGAGAAGACCATCGTCGTCGAGATCATGATGCGCAAGCTGCACCCTCTCTATAAGAAGTACTTAACCAGGAGCAAGAAGGTTAAGGCCCACGACGAGACGAACGACGCCAAGACGGGCGATACCGTCCGCGTCGTAGAGTGCAGGCCGCTGTCGCGCGATAAGCGCTGGCGCCTCGCCGAAATCGTCGAGCGCGCGAAGTAAGAGTCGGAGAGGACCGGTATGATACAGGTTGAATCCAAGCTGAACGTCGCGGACAACTCGGGCGCCAAGACGGTGCAATGCATCAAGGTGCTCGGCGGGTCGAAGCGCCGCTACGCTAGCATCGGCGATATTATCGTGGTGGCCGTCAAGGCGACCCTGCCTAATTCCGCCATCAAGAAGGGAACCGTAGAGAAGGCCGTCGTGGTCCGGGTACACAAAGAGTACCGCAGGCCCGACGGAACCTACATTCGGTTCGACGACAACGCCTGCGTCATCATTGACGCGAACAAGAACCCGAAGGGTAAGCGAATCTTCGGTCCGGTCGCGAGGGAACTCCGCGACAAGGACTACATGAAGATCGTATCGCTCGCCCCCGAGGTCCTCTAAGGAGCGGGCGATGACAGAAGCGAACGTCAAGACGAAGCTGAAGAAGGAAGATCTCGTGCAGGTCATCTCCGGCAAGGAGAAGGGCAAGCAGGGAAAGATCGTACGGATAGAACGGGATAAGGGTCGGGCGATCGTCCAGGGCGTCAACATGGTCAAGAAGGCCATGAAGAAGAAGTCCCAGAACGACCGCGGCGGGATCATAGAGATAGAGGCGCCCGTGCGGCTCTGCAACATGATGATCGTCTGCAAGAAGTGCGGTCCGACCCGCCTCGGCTATAAGCTAGAGGGCGACGCCAAGAAGCGCGTCTGCCGCAAGTGCGGGGAGGCGCTCTGATGGCCGAGAAGCAGAAGAACGCGTACGTTCCGAGGCTCAAGAAGATCTACGCCGACAAGATAGCTCCGGAACTCAAGGGCGAGTTCGGCTACGAGTCGACGATGCAGATCCCGAAGCTCGTCAAGGTCATCGTATCGATGGGCGTCGGCGAGGCCAAGGAAAACAAGAAGATCCTCGACGCCGCCGTAGAGGACGTAGGGATCATCACCGGCCAGAAGGCCGTAAAGACGAAGTCCAGGAAGTCGATAGCCACGTTCAAGATCCGCGAGGGTCAGGAGATCGGCTGTCGGGTGACGCTTCGCGGGGCCCATATGTGGGAATTCCTCGACAGGCTCCTTAACGTCGCGCTGCCGCGCGTTAAGGACTTCAGGGGGACGAATCCGAACGCCTTCGACGGGCACGGAAACTACTCAATGGGTCTCACGGAGCAGATCATCTTCCCGGAGATCGACTATGATAAGATCGAGAAGGTGATGGGCATGAACGTGGCCATCGTTACGAGCGCTCGGACCGACAAGGAAGCCAAAAGCCTCCTTGCCAAGCTGGGCATGCCGTTCAGGAAGTAGGAGAGGATTCTAATGGCCAGGAAAGCTATGATACTGAAGGCGCTCGCAAAGCCGAAGTACATGACCAGGCACGTTAACCGCTGTAAGATCTGCGGTCGGCCCCGGGGGTATCTCCGGAAGTTCGACATGTGCCGTATTTGCTTCCGGAAGCTCGCGAGCGAGGGCCTCATTCCGGGCGTAACCAAATCGAGCTGGTAGGAGGACTGGAATGAGCGTTTCCGATCCCATCTCCGATATGCTGACCAAGGTCC
Organism: Spirochaetota bacterium; assembly: GCA_018816345.1. Lineage (GTDB taxonomy): Bacteria > Spirochaetota > Spirochaetia > Treponematales > UBA12059 > SZUA-370. The sequence continues at coordinate 27,902 of JAHIWG010000039.1, forward strand.
GCAACGCGAGCATGGCTCGCCACGAGAAGGTAGATATCCCAACCTCGCGGCTCAAGCTCGAGATCGTCAAGATTCTCAAGACCGAGGGCTTCATCAAGAACTTCAAGAAGCTCGTTCAGGAGAATCAGAATTTCATTCGTATCTTCCTCAAGTACGACGAGGAGAACGAGCCGATCCTTCACGGAATCGAGAAGGTCTCGAAGCCTGGACGAAGGGTTTATACCGGCTACAAGGGCCTGCCGCGCGTGCATAACGGCTACGGCACCCTTATCGTCTCGACCTCCGAGGGCGTGACCACCGGCAAGAAGGCCGCCGAGAAGAAGGTCGGCGGCGAACTCATCTGCACCGTTTGGTAATAGAGGGGAACCGCCATGTCGAGGATAGGCTATAAGCCGATAACGGTACCGAAGGGCGTGAAGATCGCCGTACAGGGAAACAAGGTCAACGTGGAAGGCCCGAAGGGCAAGCTCTCCGAAGAGCTCGCCACGTCTCTCGTCACCATCGCCGTAGCGGGCGAGGAGGTCAACGTAGACCGGGCCAACGACGAGAAGCAGACGAAGGCTTTCCACGGCCTGTACCGCAATCTGATCAATAATATGGTTGTCGGCGTCACCGAGGGCTTCAAGAAGACCCTCGTCATCAACGGCGTCGGCTTCAAGGCCGAGGTCCAGGGCAAGCTCCTGGTGCTCAGCCTCGGATTCTCGAGCGACGTGTACGTCGGCATCCCCGAGGGGCTCGCCGTGACCGTGGAGGCGAACAACCAGAAGGTCGTCGTCGCGGGCATAGACAAGCAGCTCGTAGGGCAGTTCGCGAGCGAGATTCGCGGGCTACGCAAGCCCGAGCCGTACAAGGGCAAGGGAATTCGCTACGAGACCGAGACCATCCGCAAGAAGGTCGGCAAGACCGGCGTGAAGTAGGGGACGTCCATGAGCACGAAAGAACTTTCTGAGAAGATAAGGCGACGGGGGGCCAGGAAGGTCCACGTACGCAAGACGATAAGCGGAACCGCCGAGCGCCCGCGCCTGACGGTGTTCAAGTCTAACAAGTACCTCTATATCCAGGCGATAGACGACGAGTCGGGCGTGACGCTCGCTTCCGCCAGCACCCTGGAGAAGGCCCTCGAAGGCACGAGGCCGACCGTAGAGGGCGGCGGCAAGCTCGGCGAGCTCATGGGAGCCCGCCTCAGCGAGAAGAAGATCGGCGCCGTCCTGTTCGACAGGAACGGCTACCACTACCACGGCGTCGTCAAGGCCATCGCCGACGGAACCCGCAAGGCCGGGATCAAATTCTAGGGGGAACTCGTGGATAGGAGAGACAGGGACGACAGGTCCCGCGATATCTACGTCGAGAAGCTCGTAAAGCTGAACCGCACAGCCAAGGTCGCAAAGGGCGGTCGCAGGTTCTCGTTCTCGGCCCTGACCGTCGTCGGAGACCGGAGCGGGAACGTCGGGTACGGCTTCGGCAAGGCGAAAGACGTCACCGAGGCGATCCGAAAGAGCATCGACAAGGCCAAGAGGAGCATGGTGAAGCTGCCCGTCAAGAACGGCACCATACCTCACGACATCGTGGGCGAGTACAAGGCCTCGCGCGTCATCATGAAGCCCGCCTGCCCCGGTTCCGGTATCATAGCCGGCGGAGCGGTCAGGGCGATCATGGAAGCCGGCGGCATCACCGACATCCAGGCGAAGAGCATCGGAAGCCGCTCGTCGATTAACGTGATCCGCGCCACCTTCAACGGTCTCGAGTGCATTCTCGACGCCCGCGCCGTAGCACACAACCGTGGTAAGGCGCTCAAGGACATGTGGGGTTAATCATGGCCGAAATGATAGAGATCAGGCTGGTAAAGAGCCTCATCGGGCACAAGCCGGAGCAGCGCGCCACGGTGCGCTCGCTAGGGCTGCGTAAAATAAGCTCGTGCACGGTCAAGGAGGCTACTCCCTCCATACTGGGCATGGTCCACGCGGTTAAGCACCTCGTGGAGGTTAGGCCCTACGCCCCGGGCCAGGAGCAGAAGAAATGAGCGACTTCAACCTACATCCGCCCGTAGGGGCTACGCACCGGAAGAAGATCGTAGGCCGCGGCCAGGGTTCCGGGCTCGGAACCACGGCGGGCAAGGGAAACAAGGGCCAGCAATCGCGCTCGGGCGGCAAGACCTACCCGGGCTTCGAGGGCGGCCAGATGCCCCTCTACAGGCGGCTGGCTCACCGGGGGTTCAATAACAAGAACTTCCGCGTCGATTTCCAGATCGTCAACCTCAACGACGTCGATAGCCGCTTCGAGGCGGGAGAGATCGTCGACGGGGTTTCGCTGGTCATCAAGGGTCTCGTCCGCAAGGCGGAGAAGCCAGTCAAGATTCTCGGCAACGGCGCGCTGTCAAAGGCGCTCACCTTCGTCGTGGATAAGGTATCCGCCTCCGCTAAGGCCAAGATCGAGGCGGCCGGCGGCAAGGTCGAGACGCCCTGAAAAGGGCCGTCGCGATAAGAAAGAAGGTAGCGGTCTATGGCTGGTAACGCGTTGACGGACGTGTTCCGTATAAAGGAACTGCGGGAACGCATTCTCTATACCCTCACCTGGCTCGTCGTGTTCAGGATCGGGGCCTTCCTCCCGATCCCCGGAATCAACGCCGGCGCGCTGAAGAGTTATTTCGCCTCGGTGAGCTCCCAGGGCGGGATCACCGATTACCTCGATTTCTTCGCGGGCGGCGCGTTCAAGAACTTCTCCGTCTTCATGCTCGGCGTGATGCCGTACATCTCGACGCAGATCATAATGCAGCTGCTGCTCGTCGTCTTCCCCAGCCTTAAGAAACTGGCCGAGGAAGAGGGCGGACGTAAGAAGATCGCCCTGTACACGAGGCTCGGAGCCATCCTGGTCGCGGTCCTTCAGTCGTTCGCGCTCGTCGCCTACGCCAAGACCATAGCCAAGACTAATCCCGACGTGCTCATGATAAGCCCGCAGGCGTATACGATACTCGCGATGGCGACCGTGACCACGGGAACGATGTTCCTCGTATGGATAGGCGAGCAGATCACCAAGCGCGGCATCGGAAACGGCATCTCGCTCATCATCTTCTCGGGGATCGTGGCGAGGCTGCCGAACGCGCTGTACGCGCTGATCCAGAAGATGCTGTCCGGCGAGATCAACGCCGTCGTGACCATCTTCGTGCTTCTGCTCTTCGTGTCGGTCGTGGTACTCGTGATATTCGAGCAGCAGGGTCAGAGGAAGATACCCGTCAATTACGCCAAGCGCGTGGTCGGCAGGAAAATGTACGGCGCGCAGAACACGTATATCCCGTTCAAGATCAACCCCTCGGGAGTAATCCCCGTGATCTTCGCGTCCAGCCTCCTGACATTCCCCCTGCAGATCGCCCAGAGCCTGGGCGGCGGAGCCAAGTGGCTACGCGATTTCGCGTACTTCCTGCGCCCCGAGGGCTGGTGGTACAATATCTTCTACGTTCTGTTCATCGTCTTCTTCGCGTACTTCTACACGCAGGTGTCGCTGAACCCGCAGGAGATCAGCAAGAATATCCGCGAGAACGGCGGCTCGATACCGGGCATCCGTTCCGAGAAGATGGAAGAGTACCTGTCGAAGATCCTCAACAGGATCGTGCTGCCTGGCGCCCTGTACCTAGCGCTTATCGCCCTGATACCGACGATAGTGCAGCGGATATTCAATTTCCCGAGCGAGCTCGCCTACCTGTTAGGCGGTACCTCGCTCCTCATTCTCGTCGGCGTCGATTTGGATACGATGTCGCAGGTAGAGGCCCAGCTTAAGATGCACCATCACGACGGCCTCACGAAGCGCGGGCACATCAAGTCGCGCAACCTGTAGCATGGTAGACGAGGGCGGCCACGGCGTGGTACAAAACTTTTTCGATAGCTTACGGAGGAATCGGCGATGAAGGTCAGGACCAGCGTTAAGCGCATGTGCGATAAATGCAAGGTTATCAAGCGGAACGGAATAGTCCGCATTATCTGCGAGAGCAATCCCAAGCACAAGCAGAAGCAGGGATGAGGAGGTAGGCCCCTATGGCACGTATAGCGGGAGTCGACCTCCCCAATAAGCACGTCGAGATCTCTCTAACGTACATCTACGGAATCGGAAGGACGAGCGCCCGCAAGATCTGCGAGGCCGTCAAGATCGACCCGTACCGGAATATCAACGATCTCTCGAACGAGGAGATCAACGAGCTCCGGAAGCTCATAGAGAACGATTACAAGGTCGAGGGTCGTCTCCGCTCGGAGACCTCTCTCAACATCAAGAGGCTCATGGATATCGGCTGTTACCGGGGCCTCAGGCACCGGAGAGGCCTGCCCGTTCGAGGCCAGCGCACGCGGACGAACGCGCGCACGCGCAAGGGTAAGAAGAAGACCGTGGCCAATAAGAAGAAGGCCTAAGGAGGGTAGGGCTCGTGGCTCAGACCAAGAAACGAAAAGAGAAGAAGAGCGTATACGAGGGTAACGTCTATATTCAGGCGACCTTCAACAATACCATCATTACCGTAACCGACCTTAACGGTAACGCGATTTCCTGGGGATCCTCCGGTGGCCTCGGCTTCCGCGGCGCGAAGAAATCCACCCCCTTCGCTGCCCAGTCGGTCACGGAGCAGGCGGTTTCGAAGGCGCTCAACGTGGGCCTTCGCGAGGTGCACGTGTACGTAAAGGGCCCGGGCGTCGGCCGCGAATCCGCGATCCGTCAGCTGGGCGCTCTGGGGCTCAAGATAAAGAGCATCAGCGACGTAACGCCCATTCCGCACAACGGCTGCCGCCCCCCGAAAGCGCGCAGGATGTAAGGTAGGGGGAGAAAAGAATGGCACGTTACATTGGTCCTCGCTGCAGGCTATGCCGCACCGAGAACAAGAGGCTTTTTCTCAAGGGCGATAAGTGCAAGAGCGATAAGTGCCCGGTAAACCGTAAGCGGATGCCGCCTGGAAAGGATCCCAAGACCAGGCAGAAGAAGCAGTCCGAGTACGCCGTGCAGCTGCGCGAGAAGCAGAAGCTCAAGAGGTCGTACGGCCTGCTCGAGAAGCAGTTCAAGCTGACCTTCGAGAAGGCTCTCAAGATGCCCGGAAAGACCGGCGAGAACCTCTTCGCGCTGCTCGAGCGCAGGCTCGACAGCGTGGTCTTCAGGCTCCGCTTCGCGACGAGCCGCTCCCAGGCCAGGCAGGTCGTGTTGCACGGCCACGTCCTCGTCAACGGCAAGCGCGTCGATATCCCGTCGTACCAGGTCAAGCCCGGCGACGCGATAACGATCCACCAGTCGTACAAGACGAACAAGGTGCTCCTCGCCGCGCTCTCCGAGCACGAGAAGAGCGGGGTCATGCCCTGGCTATCGCTCGACGTGGATAAGCTGGAAGGTAAATTCAACCTGATCCCGCAGCGCCAGGACATAGTCGACATGGCCGATATCCGCGAACAGCTCGTGGTAGAGCTCTATTCGAAGTAAGGAGTGGACATGGCGCGAAAGAACCTGCTCAAGGGATTCAAGAGGCCGAAAGGCATCACGTACGAGCAGAGCGAGAGCTCTACCGATTACGGAAAGTTCATAGCATATCCCTTCGAGCCCGGGTACGGTACCACTATCGGCAACACCCTGCGCCGTATACTCCTCTCGTCGATACAGGGCTACGCCATAAGCGCCGTGCGCATCACCAGGCACGACGCGGACGGCGCCCAGCACGTGGTATCATCCGAATTCGAGACTATACCCGGCGTTTCCGAGGATACTATTGAGCTGCTCAACAACCTGAAGCAGCTCAGGCTCCAGCTCCCCGATGACGAGGAGCAGGCGACGTTCCTGTACGAGTTCTCCGGCCCGGCCGACGTCAAGGGCTCCGACCTGATGAAGGATAAGGCCCTCAAGGTCTTCAATCCCAATACTCATCTCATGAGCATGATGGAAGGCGTGAGGCTGGACGTAGAGCTGCAGATAGACCTCGGCAGGGGCTACGTGCCCAGCGAGGTGAACGAGAAGTATATCGAGGTCGTAGGTACCATCCCGATGGACGCCATCTTCTCGCCGGTCAGCAAGGCGCGCTACTCGGTGGAGCCGACCCGCGTCGGCCACCGCTCCGACTACGACAAGCTCATCCTCGAGATCTGGACCGACGGGACGCTGAGGCCCGAGGACGCGCTCGCCGAGGCCGCTAAGATCGCCAAGGACCATTTCTCCATATTCGTCAACTTCGACGAGGGGGAACCGGGCATGGACGAGGAGAGCGACGAGCTTGACGAGCGGATAAAGGCCATACTCGCCACGCCCGTCGAGGAGCTGGAGCTCTCGGTGCGGTCCTCTAATTGCCTGAAGAACGCCAATATCAAGACGATAGGCGACCTGACTCGCAAGACCGAGGACGATATCGCCAAGACGAGGAACTTCGGTAAGAAGTCCTTGCAGGAGATCAAGGACCGCCTCAAGGAATGGAACCTGGGCCTCGGCATGACCGACTACGCCGAGCTCAGGGATCACTTGAAGCTGGAGAAGCAGAAGGAAGACATCCATGAACCATAAGAAGGGCTTCAATAAGCTGAACCGGAACGCCTCTCACCGTAAGGCTTTGCTCCGGAACATGGCTACCGTACTCTTCAAGCACGAGCGCATCGTCACTACCAAGGCCAAGGCCATCGAGGTCCGCAGGGTAGCCGAGAAGATGATAACCCGGGCCAAGGAAGATAGCGTCCACAATAGGCGCGTCGTCGGCGAGAAGATCGCCGACCAGGCCGTGCTCGCCAAGCTGTTCACCGACATCGGACCCAGGATGAAGGAGCGCAACGGCGGGTATACTCGCATACTAAAGATCGGCTTCAGGGATCAGGACGTTGCGAGCATGGTCGTGCTGGAGCTGGTAGACCATAAGCTGGCCGACGATAAGAAGGCCGATAAGAAGAAGGCCGCCGAGAAGCCGAAGAAGGCAGAGCCCAAGGCGGCCTCCAAGGCGAAGAAGACGGATTCCAAGCCGGATACCAAGTCCAAGGCCAAGGCGCCTCGGGCCACGAAGAAGGCCGCGGAACCGGCCGAAGCCAAGCCCGCCGCTCCTAAGTCGGCCGAGTAAGGGGAGGAAACCATATGTCCAAGGCCCATCGCGGTAAGGGAATAGCCGATCTAGCGTCCGGCGGTCGCGGAGAATGCCCCGTGTGCAAGCGCGGCGGCGTGAAGCTGCTCTACGAGCAGGAGATCGACGGCCAGAAGACTAAGATCTGCAAGACCTGCAAGGCGACCATAGCCAATAAGAAATAATCGTCGCCCGTAGCGACGATAGCCGGCGGATACCGTCCCCGGAACCGAGAGGCCGCTTGATAGCGGCCTCTCGTCATATAGCGCGCTATCGGACGTTGGAGGACAGTATGGGCGCAAGGCGCGCCGGGAATCGAAATCCTGAGTCCGCGGGGATGCTGTACGGAATCGGGGCCTACGGAATGTGGGGCCTGTTCCCGTTGTACTGGAAGCGGCTGGCGGACGTACCGTCGGTACAGATATTGATGCATCGGGTGCTTTGGGCCTTCATATTCACCCTCGCGCTATCGCTCGCGCTCGGCCGGAGGAAGACGATAGTCGCCCTCCTTAGGCAGCCGCGGCGCCTGCTGGCCACCGTGACCGCTGGGCTGCTCGTCACTATGAACTGGGGCATCTACATTTGGGCCGTCAATTCCGGCAATATCATCGAGACGAGCCTCGGCTATTACCTGAACCCCCTCGTGTCGGTCGCGCTAGGCGGCGCGGTGCTGAAGGAAAAGATAGACAAGGGAATGCTCGCCGCCTGCGGTATCGCGACGATAGGCATCGTTATCCTCACGGTATCTCTCGGCCGCCTCCCTTGGGTGGCGCTGACGCTCGCCGTGACCTTCGCGTCTTACGGCCTCATTAAGAAGATGGTGGGCCTGGACGCCCTCGCCGGACTAGCGATGGAAACCGCGCCGGTGTTCCCGATAGCCTTGGCCTACTTGCTCTTCGAGCAGGCGGCTGGGAGGGGCGCGTTCGGCGCGGCGGGCGTCGCCGAGACGGTCATGCTGGTCTTGGCCGGAGCCGTCACCGCAATACCGCTGTTCCTCTACGCGGAAGGCGTTAAGCGCATACCGCTCTCGAAGATGGGGTTCCTCCAGTATATATCGCCGACCTCCCAGCTGCTACTCGGCGTGCTGGTCTTCGGGGAGACGATGGGCGGGATCAAGGCCATCGCCTTCGGCTGCATCATATCGGCCTTGGCCGTGTTCGCCGTGACGAGGAGGAGGGCTCCGGAGGCTTAGATCCGCCCCGCGGAGCCTCGGGCGCGCTAAGCCTCGGAGGCCTTATCCCGTCGGCCGGCCCCCGCCGCGCGGGCCGGCCGAGACGCTGGCTCGCCGAACCGCAGACCTGCTAGGCCGCGGCTCGGCTACGCAGCCATGCCGCTGGCGCGGCTACGTCCGTACGCTGACTACCTTGCCTCTCTTGATGACCGTGCCTACGACGTTCATGCCGACGTTATAGGCCAGGTGGCGGTACGACGGTGCGTCCAGGATCAGCATGTCGGCGAGCTTGCCCGGCTCTATAGAGCCGCGGTCTTCGGCGAGGCCTACGGCGGCGGCGCCGTTGAGCGTTAGGGCGGTGAGCGTCTCTTCAACGGACATGCGCATATACAGGACGGCGAGCGCCGCCGCGAGCGGGATCGATTGGCTGTAGCACGACCCGGGATTGAGGTCGCTCGCGAGGGCCACCGCGAGCCCTAGGTCTATCATCGACCTGGCGTCCGCGTACGGCTCCCTCAGCGAGAAGGCCGTGATGGGCAGGCAGGTGGCCACGACGCCAGCCGCGGCCATCGCCGCGAGGTCGTCGGGCGAGGCCTTGAGCAGGTGATCGGCGCTCGTCGCCCCGAGCTCCGCCGCGAGCCCGGCTCCGCCTATGCGGACGATCTCGTCGGCGTGCAATTTCAGCCCGAAGCCGAGGCGGCGGGCGGCCTCGAGGAAGCGCCTGGAGTCGTCGAGCTCGAATACGCCGCGCTCGCAGAATACGTCGCAGAATCGGGCCAGGCCCCGCTCCTTGACCGCGGGCAGGACCTCCCTCGCGACGAAGTCGACGTAGGCCGAGGGCGAGCCGGAGAATTCCCTGGGGATCGAGTGCGGGCCCATGAACGTCTGGACTATGTCGACCGGTTGCCTCGCGTCGAGGGTGCGCATGGCCCCGAGCTGGCGCAGCTCTGTCTCGAGGTCGAGCCCGTAGCCCGATTTCCCCTCTACCGTCGTGACGCCCAGCTCCAGCATGCGCTCTAGCCTAGGGGCGCCCGACGCCACGAGCTCGTCCTCCGTCGCCCCCCTGGTGGCGGCTACGGTGCTGGCGATGCCGCCGCCGCGGGCGTGTATCTCCATGTACGGCAGGCCGGAGGCCCGCCAGTAGAACTCCTCGTCGCGGTAGCCGCCGAAGACGAAATGGGTGTGAGAGTCGACGAAGCCCGGGACGACCGATCGGCCCCCCGCGTCCACGACCTCGGGCGCCGGGCCCTCGAGGCGAGGGAGCTCCGAGGCGGGCCCGGCCCAAACCACCGTCTCTACGTCGACGGCGACGGCCGCGTCCGCGACGACGCGGATCGCGGACATGTCGGCGCCGCGCCGCGCGGCGCGCCCGATCGGCGTGGCGAGCTCCCCTATGTTCCTTACGAGCAGTGTCGCCTTCATGCCTTGGCGCCTTGCTACCGGCCCCGGTAGAGGGGGTCTAGGCCGATCGTGCCCTCTAACGACGCCGCGAAGGTCGATAGCGACGCCTTCTCCAGCTTTTCCTTGACGGTCGCTAGCTCGCGCCTCGCCCTGGCTAGCTCTCGCTCGTCGCGGCCCAGCGGCGATCCCAGGAATTCCTCCAGGTAGGCGACTCCCTCGGAAAGCCTCTTCCGCTCAGCGTCGGCGAAGGCCGAGAGCCGTTCCTTGTACCAGTCCGAGCCTATGACGTAGTCGCGGTCGAATAGCCGCCGCAGGGACGGGTCGTCGAGGCCCTTCCCGTTCCAGGAACCCTCGGCCATGACCCGCAATATGGCCTGTAGCGGCGGTATGGCCGCGGCGATCGAGCCGTCCTCGATATAGTCCCTGGCGACCCTCTCCTGGGCCTCGGCTATATTCAGTATCCCGTCCGCGAAGTACTCGACGCTCTGCAACTCAGGCCGTAGCACCTCCTCGGGGAATACCGCCGAGGGGGCGTCGAAGATCCGCCCTAGGAAGTGCGACGCGAACAGCGGCGTTATGCGCCAGCCTAGCCTGCCGGCGGGTATCTTCTTCCCGCCGTACTCGAAGTCGGCGATCCGCTCGAGGTAACCGTTCTTCGATAGGAAGGCGGGATCGCGCTCATCGGGGGTCAGCCTCGCCCAGAGCTCCGGTACGAGGAGCGATATATCGTGGTCTACCTTGTACTTATGGCCAATATGGCCCGCGGCCGTGGAGAAGCCGTTGTAGCCGCCGAGTATGAAGCCTAGGAGGGCGTTATTGAGGTCGGTCGTCGGGCAGAGCGAGTTGAACGGCCCCTTCGTAAGCGCGCCCTCGGAACCGGCGCCTGTCGTGGACGGGCTCTTCCCGGTCAGGGAGCAGATGAAGTCCATGAAGAGCTCGGGCAGTTCCTGGTAATGAACCGGCCCGTAGACGGCGAGCGGCCGGATCCTGGCCTCCGGCTCCGGCGGATTATTGCGCCTGCCCGGAAGGATGGCCCCCACGGGATGGTGCACGGGGGCCTCGGCCTTGACCATCCGGAAGAGCCGTGCGCCGACGTCGGCTAGGTACCTGTCCATAGGCTTCGTGTAGTTTGGGTCCAGCTGGAGATAACGGGGGTTCTTGGAAGGCTTGCCGTCGACGATGCGCGGGTTCGACGAGACGACGAAATAGCGGAAGCCCTCGTCCTTCTCCGCCTCGACTATCATCGATCGCATCGGTACGGTGTATTCCGACAGCTCTATGGTCCTCTCGACCATCTCGTTAGCGCGGGCGCGGGTCAGGGGCTCGAAGTTGGATATGAAGTTATCCATCCTGGCCATGTCGGCCTCGGCCTGCTTATCGTACCCGCGATGGATGGCGTCGTCGGGGCGCTGGAAGAACCTCGCCTCGCAGTTCCTGGCGAATTTGACGGAGGCTCCCCTGACGTCGTCCGGCAGGCCCGATAGCGACGCGACGGGCGCCAGCACCGAGCAGGTTATGTCGTCCTCCCACTGGATCTTCTCGGCGGGCATGTAATCCTGCCTGAGCTTGTGGATGGAGCGGGCGCCCTCGGGCGTCGTGCCGATGCGGAGGTAGGCGGCCTGGACCGGCCTGCCCTCGTACTTCACCACGTTGCCGGCCGCGCCGTTGACGACGTCGGTGCCGAAATGGCTGGCCCAATCCTCGCCCCAGTCGGGCTGGTAGAAGCGCTTGACCAGGAATACCAGCGCCTTGACCCTCTCGGGTATCGAGGCGAGCCAGGCGTTGTACTCGTCGGTGTGGAGAGGAGAAGGGGAGAGGAGCTTGATGACGCTGCCGAGGGAGCGCTTCTCGGAGAGGATGGAGCGGCTGTCAGCGCCGTGGTTCTCCGCGGCGTCCTTGAAGCGCGTGCCGTAGGGGTAGTCTATCACCGACTTCACGGCGGCCATGTCCGCCGCGAAGTCCCCGGTCACGATGGGGCCGTCGCTCATCGCGTCCGTGATCTGCTTGGATATCTCAGACTTGCCCCCGCCCGACACGGTGCACGGCTTGTGGCAGAGGAGGCCGTCGGCCTGGGTGCCTACTAGCCGCCACGATCCGGTCTTGGGATGCTGGTCCATGCGCACCCGGTAGCCCGACGGGTGCACGTATATCTCGTCGGGGAGGATGCGCAGGTCGTGCTTCTGCCCGCCCCGCGTCCAGCTCGCCTTCTGAGTCGCCAGCGATATGACGGCGTCCTCCGGGAGGTAGACGATCCTAGGGAACATGCGGTCTATGGCGTAGCCCGCGGGATTGAGCTCCACCCTGCCTTCGAGGAGCTTGAGGACGTCGTCCAGGGTCTGTCCCCTGGAGCGGAGGTTGGTGTCGGGGATGAACCTGACGCCGAGGTTGAAGCTCGGTAGGACGAGCGCGCCGCCGGAGTGCTCCTCCTCGGTAAGGCCCGAGAGGTTGGACGAATAGGAGATCTGGGTCTTGATCTCCTTCTTCGAGTACCCGAAGTAGTTATCGGCGATTATGGTAACGATGACGCCTCGCTCGTCTCGGGCGCAGATCTTGAACGGCTTGCCCTCGTTATACCTCTCGGAGGGGTCCTTCCAGGCCATGCCGTCGCGGCGCTGCCGGTCGGTGGCGTCGTCCCAGGCGGGAAGGCCCAGATCCTTCTTCAGGAGGTTCACGAGGTGCGTCGCGAGGATTATGCAGCCGGTATGGCCGGTCCAGTGCAGGGGATCGAGGGCCGCGTCGTTGATCGACACGTAGGGATCGCCCGAGTTCCCGAAGATGCTCTCCACGAAGTCCAGGTTGGCCGCGAGGGAGGCGGGCGCGAAGAACCTGGTCTCCATCGACAGCTCCTCGAAGAGGCCGGGGACCTCCGGCCTGACGGCCGGGCGCATGAGGAGGGACAGGAAGGTGCGCGCGGGCTCGGGCTCGCCGGCCGAGAAGGGCAGGGTCAGCATATCCTCGGGAGGGGCGAACGCGGCCTTGAGGAGGCGGGCGAAGGCGAGCTTCGGCACGGCCTTCTTGTCGAGGGGGACGGGGAGCCCTCCCTCGGCCACGTGGAACACGCCCTGCGTCGTGCGGCGGTCGTTTGAGGGATTATGCAGGACGCCGTTGCGTATGCGGTACGACGAGAGGGTAGGAGACTTGTACTCGTGCGCGTCCGGGGGCAGCGACAGCTCCCGAGCCATGCCGTAGCGATCGAGCACCATGGTCTTCGACGGAAGCCTGGGCCTGTCGGAGGCCGGTAGGTCCGACAGGTAGGCGTCCAGGAACGCCTGGATGCGCGAATCCGCGGGCGGCAGGTAGTCCGCCAGCAGTCGCTCCTTCTCCCGGTAGTTGGATAGCATGTCGTTCGCTAGCTCGAGGAAGGCGGTACCCTCCTTCGAATAGACGGGCAGGCCGAGGGAGGCTAGCTTCAGGTTGATGTAGGCTATGAGCCTGCCCCGCTCGACTGGCGAGCGGCGGTCTAAATTCACTCCGAAATCTCTTTTCGCGGGCATACGAGCCTCCGTGTCGCTTGATTAGGACGGGCCATCGGCCCCGTATCATCCTAGTATGAACGGGCGCTTTGTACCAGTACGACCCCTGCGTGGAGCGCGTTATGGTATAGTATTCGGTATGGGTAGAAGCGAGCTCGAATCGGTCGTGGAATACATTCTCAACAGGGCGAGCCCCGGCGAATTCGAGGTTATCGCCAAGGCCTGCGAGCGGCGCCGCCGGGACATGGGGAAATACGCCGGGCTGGGCGGGGTCAACCCCGGCGCCTTGGCGGAGAAGATGGCCGCCTCGGTACGGCAAGGAGTCGACTCCAGCCTCGAGGGCCTGCGGGACACCGTCCGGGACTACGTAGCCCGCATCGTAAGGCGGCAGGAGCCCAACGCCAGCGACGAGGAGATAGAGGCGATCCTGGACCAGTGCCTGCCCGACCGCTCGGGCCCCTCCTCAGGCGCTCCCTCGGGCGCTCCCGGCCGCGGCGATCCTGAAGGCGGCGAAGGCGGCCGCGGCGCGGAGGCCCTGCCCCCGGAGGCCGTCGTCATGATGATACGCGACTTCTGCGACTTCTCGCTGGGCATGATGCCCCCCTCCAAGCAGCAGGAGCTATGGGAAGGCATACCACAGTGGCAGGACGCGTACTGGTCGGCCTTCTCCCCGGAGCTGAGGGCCTTCGTCAAGGCGAGGCTCGAGGGCCGGCTGCGGGAGGACGAATTCTGGTCGGCGGTCTTCAGCGTCCTGGGCCTGTAGCCTGTAGCCTGTAGCCTGGGTCCCGGGCGTCCCGGGCGTCCCCGGCCCGCGGCGCGGGGCTTCCCGGCAACCCGGTATTACGATGAGGAGAATCGTCGGGACGCCTCGCCCAGGCTACCCGCCCGTGGTATACTGGCTCCAAGCTAGGGCGCGTCCCGGCCGAGGGCCGGGCGCGCGACATGAAAGGTCCCCATGGAAACGGTTGTTCTAGACGGTCGCGAAGCCAGCATCAAGGACGTAGTGCTCGTCGCCAGGTACGGAGCCTCCGCGGAGCTCGCGCTGGAGGCCGTCCCGAGGATAGAGGCGTCCCGCGAGATTGTCGAGCGCTGTGTCGACGAGTCGTTGATACGCTACGGCATCACGACGGGCTTCGGCAAATTCTGCGACGTCGTCATAAGCCGAGAGAGCAACGCCCTCCTCCAGCGCAATCTGATCATGAGCCACGCGGTAGGCGTCGGGGATCCCTTGCCTGAGGAGGTCGTGCGGGCCATGATGCTCCTTCGGGCGAACGCTATCGCCGTCGGCAACTCGGGAGCCCGCCTCTCCACGGTGATGGCCCTCCTGGATATGCTAAACGCGGGCATAGTCCCCGTCGTGCCGGAGAAGGGCTCCCTAGGGGCCTCGGGAGACCTCGCGCCGCTATCCCATATGGCTCTTTCCCTATGCGGCATGGGCGAGTGCTCCTATAAGGGCCGCCGCGTGCCGTCCGCCGACGCCTTGGCGGACGCGGGCCTCGAGCCCGTGGAGCTCGCGGCCAAGGAAGGCCTCGCGCTCATCAACGGCACCCAGTGCATGACCGCCATAGCGGCCCTCGCCAGCTTCGACGCGTGGAAGCTGGCGCGCACGGCCGACGTCGTATCGATGCTGACCATGCAGGCCCTCCGAGGCGTCACCGACGCCTTCGACCCCCGCGTCCACGAGGCCCGCGGCCAGTTCGGCCAGATAGAGTGCGCCGCCAACCTGCGCGCCCTCCTGGGCGGCTCGACCTGCGTCACCAGGCAGGGCCAGGAGCGCGTCCAGGACCCGTATACCCTCAGGTGCATTCCCCAGATACACGGGGCCTCCCGCGACGCCATCGGCTACGCCTTCGACGTGGTCTCGCGCGAGATCAACGCCGCTACCGACAACCCTCTCATATTCGCCAATCCCGAGGACCCCTCGGGAGGCGACATCATCTCCGGCGGCAACTTCCACGGCCAGCCCGTCGCCTTCGCGATGGACTTCCTGGGCATAGCCGTCGCCGAGCTGGCCAACGTCTCGGAGCGCCGCATAGAGCGCCTCGTCAACCCGGCCCTTTCTAACGGCTTGCCCGCCTTCCTCGTGCAGGACGGGGGCCTCAACTCCGGCTTCATGATAGTCCAGTACAGCGCCGCCTCGCTCGTCTCCGAGAACAAGGTGCTGGCCCATCCCGCCAGCGTCGACTCCATCCCGTCGAGCGCCAACCAGGAGGACCACGTCTCGATGGGAACGATAGCGGCCCGGAAGGCGAGGGAGATCCTGGGGAACGCCCGGGCCGTCATCGCCATGGAGCTCCTCGCGGCCTGCCAGGCCGTCGACCTGCGCGGCGGCCCCGATTCGCTGTCGCCGGCGACCCGGGCGGCCTACCGGGTGCTCAGGTCGGCCGCCCCGATGGTGGACAAGGACAGGATCATGCAGGACGATATCCAGGCCGCCATCGCGCTCGTCGCCGACGGCGCCATACTGCGCGCGGCCGAGGACGCCCTCGACGCCTCGGCTGATGAAGAATAGGGAACTGGGGCGCGGAGCCAGAGAGTAGAATAGGCAATAGAGGATTTGGGTCAGGAGAAGATAGGAGATCCGGCACGGAGACGCAGAGAAGTAGAGATAAAAGATGGACAGAGTGTAGGAG
>JAHIWG010000040.1 GCA_018816345.1 Spirochaetota bacterium
GTGGAGGGAGGCCCCGGAGCGCGACTGTGGAGGGAGGCCCCGGAGCGCGACTGCGAAGCGCGACGCCTAGCGCATCATCCGGGAGACCGCCTCCGGATCCAGCCTGAAGGGGCTGCCCTCTCCCTGGCAGAAGCGGTGGGCCCGCAGGAGGTGGACGGAGAGGTCGGAATAGACTATCCGCGAGCCGCTCTTCTCGTCGACGGCCTCGACCGAGTTCTTGTGGAAGGTCCCGTCGTGGAACGGGCAGGGCAGGAGGCCGCGCGCGTCGCCGACCGTGACGACGTATCGGCCGTCCACGCCCGCAGGCTCGCCGAGGCCCTTCTGCCCCTCGGCGCGGAGCCGCTCGAGGAAGTCGGCGGCCGCGTCCGGGTCGACGCCCTCGCGCCGCCACGCCTCCGTGTCGGATTCGACGATGTCGGCGAAGGACCTCGCGTCGGTCCCGAGGAAGCCCTGGGCCGTTATGACGCCCGGCCTCATCCGCTCGAGCGCCTCTTTCTCGGCTTGCGTATTCTTCATGATGCCTCCGTTAGGCGAACTTGTCGTAGAAGACGCTCGACTCGGCGATGCCGTTCTTCGTCATCACGGCGATGCAGGCGTTGATCATGCCCGGGCTGCCGCAGAGGTAGCCCTCCATGCCCTTGTCCTTGCCTACCTTGTCCTTCATGACGCGGTCTAGCACGTCCGTGATAAGGCCCCGCTCGCCCTCCCATCCCTCTTCCGGCTTAGGCTCCGAGAGGGCCGGCACGAAGTGGAAGCGGGGCCACTCCCGCTCGAGCCGCCTGAGCTCGTCCAGGTAGAACATGTCGCGGGTCGTCCTGGCCCCGAAGAAGTACCATATCTCCTTCTCGGGGAAGGCGTCGCGCTCTCGCATGTCGTAGAACATGCTCTTGAACGGGGCCATGCCCGAGCCGCCCGCTACGCATACCATCGCGGCGGGCGTGTCGCGCACGCGGAACTCGCCGAAGGGGCCGACGAGCTCCACGGGATCGCCCTCCTTGAGATGCTTGTGGACGTAGGTCGTCGCTATGCCGCCCGGGACCAGGCGGACGAGCAGCTCGACGCGCCCGGAGTCTCCGGGGCGCGACGACATCGAATAGGCGCGCTGGACGCTCTCCTTTATATCGCCGTAGGGCGGGACGACTATCTGCACGTACTGCCCGCTGGCGAACTCTATGGACGCGGGGTCGTCGAGCCTGAAGACGGTCTGCTTGATGTCGTAGGTCACGTCGACGATGCTCTCGACCGTGGCCTTGAACTTCTTGACGCTGAACAGCTCCTCGGGGAGCTCTATCGCCACGTCCTTCTTAAGCTTGACCTGGCAGGCTAGCCGTACGCTGTCGGCGAGCTCCTGGGGCGATAGGTACGGCGTCTCCGTCGGCAGGACGGGGCCTACGTCGGACAGCACGCGTACCTTGCAGGCCCCGCAGGAGCCGCGGCCGCCGCAGGCCGAGGGCACGAAGAGGCCCTGGGACGCGAGCGTCCCGAGCAGGGCCGAGCCGCCTGAGACCTTGAGGACCTTCTTGCCGTGGTTGATATCGATGCTGACCTCGCCGTAGTTGTTGACGACCCTGTCCACCAGGGCAATGACGAGGGCCAGGAAGGCCGCGGAGCCGGCTACGACGAGCGGGCCTAGTATTATGGGGTTCACGCGCTCCTCCCTTACTGGACCGCTATCATGCCGGAGAAGCCGATGAAGGCCATCGCCATGAAGCCTATCGTTATCATCGTGATGCCCGGGCCCTTGAGGCCCGCTGGAACGGGGTTCTTCTCGGTACGCTCGCGGATGGCCGCGAGGAGCATGATGGCGAGCCACCAGCCGAGGCCCGAGCCGGCGCCGAAGGCTACGGATTGGATGAAGCCGTAGTGCCGGATCTGCATGAATAGTATCGCTCCCAGGATGGCGCAGTTGACCGTGATCAGCGGCAGGAAGATGCCCAGGCTCATGTACAGGGCGGGGCTCGCCCGGTCGATGACCATCTCCAGCACCTGCACCACAGCCGCGATGACGATGATGAACACGATGAACGACAGGTACTCAAGGCCCAGCGGCGTGATGACGTAGTAGAGAACCACCCAGCTGACGGCCGCGGTGACGGTCATGACGACCGTGACGGCCATGCCCAGGCCGAAGGAGCTCTTCCAGTCCTTGGAGATGGAGATGAACGAGCACATGCCCAGGAAGTTGGAAAGGAGTATGTTGCTCGTGAAAATGGACGCGAAGAAGAGCGTCACGGGATTGATGAGCGGCGTCATTTCTTCGCCTCCTTAGGGCTAGCCGCCCGTTTCGCCTGGACCGTCTTGGCCCACCACATCACCATCGCGACCAGGAAGAACGCGCTCGGGGCCATGATCATGATGGTCCACGTCGCGAAGCCCTCGGGCATGACCCGCACGCCGAAGAGCGAGCCGAAGCCGAGGATCTCGCGGACGGCGGCTATGGCCATAAGCACGGCCATGTAGCCTATCCCGCTCGTCAGCCCGTCCCAGAACGACAGGAGCGGGCCATTGGCCTGCGCGAAGGCCTCGGCGCGGCCCATGATGATGCAGTTCGTGATGATGAGGCCGACGTACGGCCCCAGCTGCTTGGACGCCTCCGGCAGGTAGGCCCGCAGGAGGATGTCGATGAGTATGACGTAGAACGAGATGACCACGACCTGCACTATCATGCGCACCTTGCGCGGTATGGCCGCCTTGAGCGCCGAGAGGGTCATGCTGGAGAACGCCGTCGTCAGGGCGACGCCGACCGTCATGATCATCGTGTTGCGGAGGCTGTTGGTGACCGCGAGGGTCGAGCATATCCCCAGTATCTGGATGAATATGGGGTTGTTTGTCCAGACGTTGTCGGCGAGTATCGAGAGCGCCTTGTTCTTCTTCATTTCCCGCCTCCGATCGCCTCGACCCGCTTGAGGCCGGCGTCGATGATGGCTCCGAAGGCCTGGCTCGTACGCGTGGCTCCCGAGACGCCGTCCACGCTGCCGTTCTCCTTATCCGCGTCCGGGGCGCCCGCGGCCTCGGCCCCCGCCTTCATGGCGATGCGCCCGCCCGGCGCCCGCTCGCCTTCGTACTGGCCTAGGAACCAGGGCTCCTCGATGCGGCCGCCGAGGCCCGGCGTCTCGTTCTGCGCCACGACGCGGATGCCCCGTACCCGCCGGCCGTCGGGGCTCGCCGCCAGCACGACGCTGATGGCGCCCCAGAGGCCCGCGCCGGACTGCTCGACGGCGACGTATTCAGTCCCGTCTATCGTGGCGAGCCACGAGCCGAACCCTTCCGCCTTTCCCGGCCGCACGGACGACGCGAAGGCGGCGGCCGCCCCGGATGCGTCTGAGTACGGTATGCCGAAGGCGCCGAGCACAGCCGACTGCGTCGCGAATTCCTTATTCGCGGCTACGAGGTCCTTGGTCCCCTCGTTAGCGGCCGCGAGGACGAGGACGAAGGCCGCGCAGATCAGGAAGGTGAAGGCGACGACGTACGGTATCGAGTCTTTCTTCATTTCGCCGCCCCCTTCACCGCGCCCGCGGCGGCGGCCGCGTTGGCCGCCTTCCGCTTCGACGCGTCGACCACTATCTTATCGAAGAGGCTGGCGAAGACGTTGCCGAATAGTACCGCGAAGCTCGTGCCCTCCGGGAAGAGGCTCCACGTCCGTATGACGACGATGACCGAGCCTATGAGCAGGCCGTAGGCCCACTGCGAGGCCGGCTTCTTCGGGGCCGAGACCGGGTCGGTCGCCATGAACACCGATACGAAGAGGAAGCTGCCCCCGAGGAGGGCCTCCATCGGCAGGGCCTTGGCCACGCCGGAGAGCAGCAGGGCTCCCGCGACGATAGTCCCGCCCAGGACCGTGGAGAGGAGGAGCCTCCACTGGGCGGTCTTCGTGGCGACGAGGTATATCGCCGCGGCCGCGATGAGGACGACGCTCGACTCGCCGATGGAACCGGCCCTTGTCCCGAGGAGCAGGCCGAGGATAGGCGCCCCGCCTCCGGAGCGCATCGCCGCGAGCGGCGTGGCGGCCGAGAGGGCGTCCGGGCGGCCGAAGAGGCTGCCCGCCGCGGCGCCGAAGGAGCCCGGCTCGTAGAACGACCCGCCCAGGATCCCTGCGAACGATATATAGACGAAGAGCCGGCCGGCGATGGCCGGGTTGAAGACGTTCCGCCCGAACCCGCCGTAGACCTCCTTGCCCATGAACACGGCGAAGGCCGCGCCGATCGCCACGATCCAGAGCGGAGCCGCCGGCGGCATAGACATGGCGAACAGGGTTCCCGTGACGAAGACCGCCTCGCTGACCTTGCCGCCCTTCTTCTTCTCGAAGAGGTACTCGACCAGGAATCCGGCGCCCAGGCTGACCGCCAGCGTCAGGATGACCCGCGGGCCGTATAGCCATACCGCCAGCGCCGTTATCGGCGCGAGCGCGTATAGCACCCGTCTCATCATTGGTTGCTTCTGTAGCACGTGCTGTCTCCTCGCGAATTCGTGACGTCGATCCCTTACATAGCCTAAGCCTAATACGAGCATAGTATACGCGCTAGCCCCTGGCAAAGCCAATATTAAAAGCACGGTCGCGGGGACTTGTCGCGGTATACCGAACGGTATATACTCGAAGGCATGGAAACGACGCGAGGCAGGATACTGGACGAGGCGACGCGGCTCTTCGCCGCCCGCGGGTACGAGGCGGTTGGCGTTCAGGACCTGTGCGAATCGTCCGGCGTGACGAAGCCTACCCTGTACTACCACTTCGGGAGCAAGGCCGGCCTCCTCGACGCGCTGCTTCGCGATAGGTTCGGCGCCTTCAACGCCGAGGTCCGCGCGGCCTCGGCGTACCCTGGACGGAGGCGGGGCGACCTCGCGGGAGTCCTCCTGTCGACGATGGAGGCCTTCGTCGGCTCGGCGAGGGCGGACCCCGATTTCGCGCGCGTCAGGCTGGCGTCGTCGTTCTGCCCGCCCTCGAGCGATTCGTACCGAGCCGCGCGTCCCCGCCTCGAGGAGCTGTACGGAGCGCTCACGGATACGTTCGAGGCGGCCGCCTCGGAGCACGGCAACATGGCCGGCCGCGCCCTGCCGTACGCGGCGTCGTTCATAGGGACGGCCGATTCCTACGTCGGCCTCTACCTTGCCGGCGACCTCGACCCGGACGAGCCGTTCCTCCGCAGGGCGGTCCACTACTTCATGCACGGCATATTCTCGTAAAGGAGCTACGAAATTGAACGAGCCCATCCTCGATCGCGTCTTCTACCATATCTATCCGCTCGGGGCCTTCGGGGCGCCGAGGCGTAACGACGGGGCGAGCGCGCCGGAGCCTAGGCTCCGGCGCGCGCTCGACTGGATACCCGCGATGGAGCGGGTCGGGGCGGACGCCCTGTACCTGGGGCCCGTGTTCGAGTCCGAGAGCCACGGCTACGACACGACCGACTACCTCTCGGTCGATCGCCGGCTCGGGACCAACGCCGACCTCGCCGACGTCTCCCGCGCCCTGTCGGAGAGCGGCATAGGGCTCTACCTCGACGCGGTGCTCAACCACGTTGGCCGGAACCATCCCTTCGTCCGGGACGTGGCCGAGCGCGGCCGGGGCTCCGAGTACGCGGGATGGATATCGGGCTACGACCCGAGCGGCCCCGGCCCGGGGGGGCTGCCGTTCCGCTACGACGGCTGGAAGGGGCATTACGACCTGGTGCGCCTAGACACGGGCGCGCCGCCGGTTCGCGAGTACCTCATCGGCGTCGCCCTGCGCTGGATCGCCGAGTTCGGCATAGCCGGGCTCAGGCTCGACGCCGCGGATTGCCTCGACCGGCGTTTCATGGCCGAGCTAGGCGCGCATTGCCGCGAGGCCCGGCCCGGCTTCCGCCTAATCGGAGAGGTCGTCCACGGCGACTCGTACGAGCCCGTCCTGCGGGAAGGCGGTCTGGACGCGGTGACCGACTACGAGGCGTACAAGGGCCTGTGGTCCAGCTACAACGAGCGCAACTGCCACGAGATAGCCTGGACCCTGGATCGTCTCTTCGCCGAGCCCCCGCGCGGCCCCGCGGCGGCCGGGACCTGGCCGGGCGCGGGCCTATGCCGGGGCCGCGCCCTGTACTCGTTCGCCGACAACCACGACGTCGACCGCGTCGCCGGCGTCGTCCGCGATCCCGCGGGCCTGTACCCGCTGTACGCGCTCCTGTTCTCCATGCCCGGCGTCCCGTCCGTCTACTACGGCAGCGAGTACGGCGTCGGGGGCAGGAAGCTGGGCGGCGACGACGGCCCCCTCCGTCCCGAGCTCCATCCCGCCGACCTGCCGAGCTCGGGCCCGCACCCGGACCTGGCCGCCGCGATAGGGCGCTTCTCCGCCGCCAGGCGCGGCTCGATCGCTATCCGGCGCGGCACGTACCGCAGGCTGGCCGTGGCCGCCGAGGGCCTCGCGTTCGAGCGCGCGTACGGCGGCGGGGACGAGGGCTCAGAGCGCGTGATCGTGGCCGTGAACGCCAGCGCCGCTCCCATGCGGTTCGAGTTGCCCGCGGGCGGGCCCTCGGACGGGCCCACCCGCGGGGACGGCTCGCGAGGCGGACGCTTCGCCGACCTGCTCGATCCTGCGTACCGGGCCGAGTCGATCGCGGGTCGGATCGCCATCGAGGTGCCTCCGCACTGGGCCAGGTGGCTGAGGGCGGTCTGAGGATTGTGATGGCTTGGATCTGCTCGGCGTAATGAATAAAAATACATCGAGACATGCTTAGGAACGTTATGCTATCGTCGCGGCGATTCGAATAAGAGCTGGAAGGAAAAATTTATGAAGAAACTCCCGATCGCGACGCTTATCCTCGCGTCGTTCGCCATGTTGGCCGGTTGCCCATCCCTGGCAGAGAAGTACGCCCTGCCGACCGATCCTATCGCCGAAATCAGTCACGAGATCGTTGACGCCTCGCTCGTCCTCGCCTCGGATTTCGCCGCGCTGCAATACGCCAAATTCGCGCTCTCCTCTAACGAGTGGGGAGATTACATCAGAGTCAACGCGAGCATGAAGTATAAGCATCACACCGGAGCCTTGCTCGAATCGCCGCTGACTATTTGGCAGGACAGCGAAGGCAGGGTCTGCGGTACATTCAGCCAGCGCTGGCAGAGCATCATACAGGGCGTGAACGTGTTGACCCTCACCGGCACGGACGGTAGCGACACCGAGTCATTCACCAAGGAATTCCCCGTCGGGTCGGGACAGA
>JAHIWG010000005.1 GCA_018816345.1 Spirochaetota bacterium
ATAGTCGCCGAGGTCTTCGACCGGCTGTCGATCCTCAAGAAGGACATATCCATACTCGTCACCGAGCAGAACGTCCGCGAGAGCCTCAAGGCCATAGACCGCGGCTACGTGATGGAGAACGGCGCCGTCGTGCTCGAGGACACGGCCGCGGGGCTCGCCAAGAACCCCCACGTCGTCTCGGCCTACCTGGGGATATAGCGATGGCTCGCGCGATCGTCGACGGGATAGGCCTCGAGTACCTGGTCGAGGGAACGGGGCCGGAGACCGTCGCGCTCCTCAACGGCATAGGCATGAGCATGGCCCACTGGAAGCCAGTCGTCGAGAGGCTCGCGGGCGAAGGCTACCGGGTCGTGACGCACGATCTCCGGGGCCAGCTCCTGTCCGACAAGCCGGCGGGGCCGTATTCCTTCGAGACGCACGCGCGCGACCTCGCGTCGCTGCTATCCGGGCTCGGCGTTGGCCGGGCCCACGTGATCGGGACGTCCTACGGGGCGGAGGTCGCGCTGACCTTCGCCCGGGACTTCCCCGCCATGTGCGCGAGCGTAGCGTCCATCGACGGGGTCACCGAGTACGACGCCGTGCTAGGGACGGCGATAGAGGCGTGGCGGGCCGCCGCCCTCTCGGACCCGCGCGTCTTCTACAAGTCGCTCGTGCCGTGGAACTACTCGGCCTCCTATATAACCGGGCACCGCGAGGCCCTGGCCCAGAGGGAGGACCTGGTCGCGTCCCTGCCCCGCGCCTATTTCGAGGGCTTCGCCCTGCTGTGCGACGCGTTCCTCGCTATCGACCTGACGAAGGATCTAGGCCGCATCCGCTGCCCCTGCCTCGCGCTCGTGGCCTCGGAGGATATACTTAAGCCGCCGCGCTATTCCCGCATCATCGCGGACGGGGTGCCCGGCGCGGCGTACCGGGAGATCGCCGGCTCCGGACACGCCGTGGTCGTGGAGAAACCCGAGGCCCTCGCCGAGGAGCTCTCGGTTTTCCTGCGCGGCGCCCGGGCCGGATGAGCCGGGAGTCCGCGGGAAGCGCCGTGCCCGCGGCGCTCTCCGCCGCGCTCTTGTTCGCGCTCTTATTCGCGGCCGCGCTCTCGATCGCGTACGCGCTATACGGCTGCGCAAGACGCGGCGACGGATGGAAGGAACCAGGGATGGAAGAGAAGAAGGTAACGGTATCGGGGAAGAAGATATCCTACGCGGAGCGGGGAACGGGATCGCCCGTCGTGCTCGTGCACGGCAACACGGGATCGTCGCGCTGGTGGAGCAGGACGATGGACCTGCCGGGCCGCAGGGCGATAGCCCTCGACCTTCCCAACTTCGGCCGTTCCGAGGCTCTGGAGGTAGCGGATATCGACGCCTACGCGGATAGCCTAGCGGGCTTCATCGGGGCGCTGGGCCTCGATAAGCCGGTGGTAGTCGGGCATAGCCTAGGCGGCGCGGTCGTCATGGCCATGGCGGCCAGGAACCCCTCCCTCGCCTCCGCCCTGGTCCTCGTCGACGGGGCCGCCCCCTCCGGGCTCAAGACGCCCGAGGAGCATTACCCGTACATAGAGCTCTATAGGACTAATAAGGCGATGATGAGGCAGGCCCTAGGCGCGGTGACGCCGACCATGAAGGACGACGATTTCCTCGACGCCCTGACGGACGACGCGATGACCATGGCGGGCCACGCCTTCGCGGGCAACGCCAGGGCCCTGGCCCGATTCGACTATTCCGGTATGGCCGGGGACTTCAAGGGGCCGGTGCTGGTCGTTTGGGGGCGCAAGGACGTCATCATAACCGAGGCCATGGCCAGGGAGACCGCGGCGGCCTACGCCGACTCCAGGCTCGAGATACTCGACGGGGTCGGGCACTCGCCCATGGTCGAGGACCCGGAGTCGTTCAAGCGCCTGCTCCTCGATTTCATAGCCGGGCTTTAGCGGTCGAGGCGCCAGCCGCGCGCCTAAATGTCATTTGACCGAGACGGGCTCCGCCCTATACACTAGGGTATGATCCATAAGCCAAAGACAAGGCGCGGCGAGGAGACCCAGGAGAAGATACTCCGTGCCGCGGAAGAGTGCTTCGCCGCCAAGGGGTACTTCCAGACCGTCATAGCCGATATTACCCGCGGGGCCGACATAGCCCCGGGGACCTTCTATATATACTTCGAGGATAAGCTATCCGTCTTCCGATACCTGATGTCAGAGCTGTCGCGCAAGCTGAGGAGCCGGTTGCACGTCGCCTTGGAGGGCTGCGCGACCAGGCTCGAGATAGAGGAGCGGGGCGCGAGGGAGTTCTTCAAGTTCGTCGCTGAGCACACCGGGCTCTTCCGCATCATCTGGGACGCGCAGTTCGTCGACCAGGACGCCTTCAAGGCCTATTACGAGGGCTTCGCGACCGCGTACGCCAGGAGGCTCGGCGAGGCCCGCGACGCGGGATCGGTACGGGATATGGACCTTACGGCCCTATCGTACAGCCTGATAGGCATCGTGAACTTCGTCGCGCTCAAGTATACGGTGTTCGACGGCGGTTCCGTGCCCGAGTCGGCCATTCGCGCGGTCGTGACGCTCCTGTCGGAAGGCGCCATCGTCGACGAGGGCGCCGAATAGAGTAATAGGCATTATTTCGCTATTTTATTCTCCATTGCCATAGATTCCTGTTGACAAAAATATGAAACAGCTCTCACTATATGAAAGATGATTCATAGTTCATCAAGGAGGCTCTATGGAGCGAAAACAAGACGCCCTCATGGTGGCGATAGGCCTTATGTGGCTAGCCATCCTGGTCATGGGGTGGAACGGCGTGTGGCTTCCGGCCATGATACTCTCGGTATTCCTGATGCTAGCCCACATGGCGCTAGGCGCGACGCATAAGGGGAAGATCGATAAGAAATTCTTCCTGTATCCTCTGGCGGCCTGGGCCGCGCTGTGGGTGGCGAGCTTCTCGCTGTCGGCCTACTTCGCGGACGTCTTCAAGGGGACGGTGCCTTCCTTCACGATCCTCGGGTTCCACCCCTCCTTCGCGTGGACCATCCTGACCTACTGGATAGGCGGCATACTGACGCTCTCGGTAGGGCTCTACGCCTGCCGCGACGGCTGGCTCTCCGAGGCCGATTGGGAAGGCTTCAAGAAGGAGATAGCGGAGATTAAAGCCCAAGGAGGCAAGGCATGAGCGGCGGAGCCAA
Organism: Spirochaetota bacterium; assembly: GCA_018816345.1. Classification (GTDB taxonomy): domain Bacteria; phylum Spirochaetota; class Spirochaetia; order Treponematales; family UBA12059; genus SZUA-370. The sequence goes on from JAHIWG010000005.1 coordinate 3,160, forward strand.
GGTCCTGATCATCGGATTCTCGTTCGCGATGATAGTCGTCTCGTTCCTCATAGGCATCTGGGCCAAGAGGAAGGCCGATACGGCGCAGGCGTTCTTCGGAGGCACGGCCCTCTTCGGCCCCTTCGTCGTAGGCCTTTCGACGATGTCGGCGGTCGCCAGCGCCTTCGCCATCGTGGGCATACCGGGCATCATATACGCCACGGGCAATCCCATGAGCTTCTGGATGCTGTCCTCCGCCGCCTTCGGCATGGCCTACATCATCCTAGGCAAGAAGGTCCGCGCGATGGCCGAGCTAGGCCCGATATCGAGCCTGGGAGACATATCCGACCTCCGTTTCCAGAAGAGCCGCTACATCAAGGCGGTGATGAGCCTCGTCCTGTTCCTGGGCTGCATCGCGTACCTCGCGGCCCAGATCAAGGGCGTCTCGGTGATGTTCGCCCATCTCCTGGGATGGAATTTCTACGTCACCGGCTTCCTCATCTTCGGCGTGCTGATAGCGTACATGATCATAGGCGGCGAGGCGGGGGGGATCATGACCCAGGCCTTCCAGGGCCTCGTCATGGCGGTAGCGGGCATCATCATCATCATCGGCTTCTTCGTCGTCACCGGCGGCTTCGGCAACGTGCTGGACGCGGTGGCGAAGGCGGGAGCGATAACGGGCGGCGGGGTGACCAAGAAGATGAGCGCCGACTTCCTCAACGCCTGGGGCATACTGCCAGGCCAGGTGTCGATGGTCTACATGCTCATCCCCATCCTCGGTACCGTGGGCCAGCCCCAGGTGCTGACGAGGATGTACGCCCTGAAGAACCCGCGGGACATGCCCAAGCTAGGCCTGTGGGCCGCCCTGTCGCACGCCATCGTAGGCTTCCTCGCCATCGTCATGGGCTTCGGGGCGCTCTACCTCGTGGCCACCGGCAAGATAGCGCCGCTGGCCAAGGCCGATACGGCGGCCGCCGTGTTCGCCGATTCCCTGGGCATCTGGGGGCAGCTGCTGTTCTACGCCACGGTCCTCGCCGCGGCCATGTCCTCCGCCTCCATGTTCCTGTCGCTGTCCGCCGGCATCATCTCCAGGGACCTGCCCGCGGCTATCGGCATGAAAGCCGTGGACGGCAAGACCCAGATCAAGCGCTTCAGGATAACGATGGGCGTCCTCGGCGTCATCGCCGTCGCACTCGCGCTGACCAACGACAGCATGGTAGCGATACTCGGGACCTTCGGCTGGGGCACGCTGATGTCCGCGACTTTCCCCGTCTTCGTCGTAGGCCTCCTCTGGAAGCGGGCGAGCAAGGAAGGCGTCGCGGTAGGCATAAGCCTCGCCCTCGTCCTGAACGTGATATGCTTCATCCTGGTGCAGAACAAGTTCAAGTTCCCCGGCGGCATCCCGTGGTACTTCAACGTCATAGTCGTTTCGATCGCGGCCACCATCCTGGTGTCCTTGTTCACGAGCGGCGCGTCGGGCAAGAACCTCGACCGCGCCGTGGAGAAGGTGCTCGACCTATAGGCGCCGCCGGCCTATAGTCGATCAGTATCATCCAATCATCGATAGCGCCGGGCGGGAGCGATCCTGGCCCGGCGCGCTCTTGGAGGCCGTATGCGCGCATTGGGAATCTCAGCCAGCCCGCGCGAGGATAGCAATTCTCGCGCCTACCTTGAATTCACCTTGAATGAACTGTCCGAACGGGGGATAGAGACCGAGATGGTCAACCTCCGCGGGCTCGATATATCCGAGTGCCGGGGATGCTATTCCTGCGCCAAGACCAAGGAGTGCGCCCAGAAGGACGACTTCCAGGCCGTGTTCGCCAAGATGACGGCCGCGGACGCGATACTCTTCGCGTACCCGGTGTACCACGCCTCCGAGCCGGCCAAGCTCAAGGCCCTGATGGACCGCGCCGGGTTCCTGGGGCGATGGGTCAACAACGACATAAGCGCCGGACAGGGCAAGGGCGGCTACCAGTGGAAGGGCACGGCGTTCTCCGGCAAGGTGGGGACGCCCATAGCGGTGGCGCGCAGGGCGGGCCACGCGTTCGCCTTCGCGCAGACGCTCTTATGGCTAACCGTCAACGACTTCATCGTGACGGGCTCTCACTACTGGAACGTCGGCGTCGCCGGCACCGGCGGCAAGGTCAACCCCGAGGACGACCAGGAAGCCTACGGCATACTGTCGCACCAGGCTGAGAACATCGCCTCGGTCCTGAAGAAACTACACGCGTGACGACGAGGGATAATCGATGAAAGAACTCAGCTGGATAGGCAATTATTCGTATCTCAGGTCGAGGACGAGCCCCGACAAGGTCGCCGTCACCGATATCGACGACGGCCGCTCGTTCACGTACCGGGAGCTGGACGCGCGCGCCAACAGGCTCGCGAACTACATGGCCAAGGAATGGGGAATAGCGAAGGGCGACCGCGTGGCCTTCCTGTCGCGCAACCGCGTGGAGATGATAGACGCCCTGTTCGCGGCCGGGAAGCTGGGCGCGATCCTCGTGCCGTACAACGTCCGCCTCTCCGCCGACGAGCTGGCCACGCTGATAGCCGACGAGGGCCCCCGCGCCCTGTTCTACGAGGAGGCCTTCGACTCGACGGTCCGAGCCCTCGAGGGAAGGACGGGCATCGAGCGCACGGTTAGGCTCGCCGAGAAGCGAGGGACCCTGGCCGACGAGTACGCCGCCGTGGAGTCGTACGGCGACGCCTCCCCGGTCTCGTGCCCGAGCCTATCGGAGGAGGATATCTTCCTCCTCATACATACCGGCGGCACCACGGGCCTGCCCAAGGGCGGCATGATATCCCATCGGTCGGTGCTATGGAACGCGCTGTCGGAGATAGTCACCTGGAAGCTCTCGGACTCGGACTCGTCCCATATACTCCTCCCGCTGTTCCACACGGGCGGCTGGAACCTCCTTACGATACCGCTCCTCGTGGCCGGAGGCAGGGTCATCCTGAACCGCCAGTTCGATCCCAAGCTCGGCATCGAGGTGATACAGGGAGAGAGGACGACGCTGGTATTCGGCGCCGCGACTATATTCCGCATGATGCTGGAGCGGCCCGAGTTCGCCGGCGCCGACTTCTCGTCGGTGCGTTGGATGATGGCGGGCGCGGCGCCGACGCCGCTCAACGTGATGGAGGCCTTCTGGGCCCGGAAGATTCCCTTCGTGCTGGGTTACGGCATGACCGAGGCCGGGCCTAACAACCTGTCCGCCCCCGCGGAGGACATGAGCTTCGAGCTGCAGCGCCAGAAATTCGCCTCGGTCGGGAAGCCCTTCCTCTTCACGCAGATGCGCATAGTGGACGACGACGGGCGGGACGTGCCGCGGGGCGAGAACGGCGAACTGATATGGTCGGGCCCCCAGATATTCTCCGGCTACTGGAACAAGCCCGCGGAGACCGCCGACGTGCTCCGCGACGGCTGGGTGTACACGGGCGACGTCGCCGTGCAGGACGAGGACGGCTACGTCTACATCGTCGGCAGGAAGAAGAACATGTACATCTCCGGCGGCGAGAACGTGTTCCCGCCCGAGGTGGAGAAGGCGCTGTACGAGATACCGGAGGTCCACGAGGTCTGCGTCATCGGCGTCCCGGACGAGAAATGGGGCGAGGTGGGCAAGGCGGTCGTGTCGCTCAAGCCGGGCGCGAGCCTGGACAAGGCCGGGCTCGTCGCGGCGCTGTCCGGCAAGCTGGCCAAGTTCAAGGTCCCGAGGTACGTCGCCTTCGTCAAGGCCGTGCCTAAGAATTCCGTGGGCAAGATAGTATCGAGCGAGGCGCAGAGGCTCTACGGCAGGCCCGTGGACGAGGCCCTCCTATGAGCGGCGCCCTGGACGGGGCGGCCGTAGGCGCGGCGCCCGCGAGGATAGGCATAGAGCGATTGGGCTACTACATGCCCGAGACGGTGCAGACGAGCGAGTACATAGCCCGGGAGTCGGGCATACCTCGGGACGTGATAGAGAGTAAATTCGGCATAAAGCAGCGGCACAGGGCGGGCCCCGGCGAGCAGGTCTCCGACCTCGGCGTCAAGGCCTGCCTCGAGGCCCTCGGGGACTTCGACCCCGCCCTCGTCGACCTCGTGGTCTATTGCGGCAGCGAGTACAAGGACTACTACCTCTTCAACGTCGCCGCCCACGTGGCCCATAGGATAGGCGCCGTGAACGCCAACGCGTTCGAGATACACAACCTGTGCTCCGCCGGGGTGTGGTCGCTCAAGGTGCTCAAGGCGATGATGCAGGCCGACCCCGAGCTGCGGCACGTGCTGCTCTTCACCGCGAGCAAGGAGACCGACGTCGTCGACCTGTCGAACCAGCGCACGCGCTTCATGTTCAACTTCGGGGACGGGGCCGCCGCGGCCCTCCTCAAGCGGGACGCGGACAAGAACATCATCCTCGAGACCAAGATGATAACCGACGGCCGCTTCGCCGCGGACGTCGCCGTCTACGGAGTCGGCTCAAAGAACTGGGACGGGCTCGAGACCCTCGACCGGCCCGGCCGGAGCCTGGACGTGGCCGATCCCGCGTCGATGAAGGAGCGGCTGGACCCTATCAGCATGGCCAACTTCGTCTCCGTCATCGAGGGCGCCGCCGCGAAGAGCGGCTACGCGGGCCGGATAGACTTCGTGGCGCCTATCTTCATGAAGAGCTCCATCCTCGAGGGCATACTGGGGAAGCTCGGGCTCGGGCTCGAAGACACCTTCGTGCTGGAGGACTTCGGCCACTGCCAGTCGGCCGACGCCTACGTCGCGCTCGTCGAGGGCCAGAAGGCCGGGCGCCTCAAGCCAGGGGACCTGGCCGTGATGTTCGGCGCGGGCACCGGCTACACCTGGGCCGCGACCGCCGTGAAGTGGGGCCCCGCCGACTAAGCGGCGAGCCGGCTATGGGGCGAGCCGGCTAGGCGGAGACCCGGCTATGCGGAGACCCGGCCGGGAGCGGAACCGACCAGGCCGCGCGCGGCTAGGTCGAGCGCGGCTTAGCCGCGAGCAGGCTCCTGACCGCGAGGCTGGCCAGGATGTGGCCGGCGGCCTGGGGCACGAAGGGGCCGGAGCCCTGCACGGCCCTGACGCGCACCCCGTCCACGGTCTCGCCCGGCACCGAGCCGTCGGCCGGGAGCGCGGGCGGGACCGCCGGCTCGTCCGACCAGACGCACAGGAAATCCGCCGACCCTCGGCCTAGGCGCCGAAGGCGCTTGCGCACGAGGGCCGACAGCGGGCAGTCCCTCGTGTCCCATAGCGAGCCTACCTTGAGCCGCTCCGGGGCCAGGCGGCCCGCGGTGCCCATGGCCGAGGCGAAGGGCAGGCCCCGCTCCGAGAGGGCGGCCATCAGGTTGACCTTGGGGTTGAGCGTGTCGATGCAGTCCAGGTAGAAGCCGCAGCCCGCGGGTATCATCGAGGCGGCCTCGGCCCCGCGCACTATGGAGCCGACGGCCTCTATCTCTATCCGAGGGTTCACGGCCGTCGCGTAGCGGGCGAAGGCCGTTACCTTCGGCGTCCCGACGTCGCCCGAGTAGCCGAAGTAGAGGCGGTTGAGGTTGGATTCGCTGACGTCGTCGAAATCGATAACGACGATAGACCCTATTCCCGCGCGTACCAGGTCCATCGCGGCCGCGGCGCCGACGCCTCCGAGGCCGAAGACGCAGGCCCGCGAGGAGGCCAGGGTTTCGGCCCCGGCGTCGCCAAGCAGTATCCTCGTCCTATCGTCAAAGGCCACGGTTACGCCCCATCGCCGAATACCCCCGTGAAATTCCGCCTTACCGCCGCCTCTATGCGCTCCGGCGCCGTTCCGCGTATCGACGCCAGCTCCGAGACGACCGCCCGAAGGTCGGCGCAGGTCGAGTAGGCGCGGGCGAGAGGCCGCCTGCCGCCCCCCGAGCCGGCCGGCGGCGCTAATCTAGGCGGCTGGTAGGGCGCGTCGGTCTCCGTGAGCAGGGCGGACTCGGGCAGGGCCGCGGCGCTCTCGCGGGCCTTGCGGTTGCCGTTGGCGGCCGACAGGCCGAACGAGAACAGCGCGCGCGGGCAGCGCCGCAGGAAGTCCGCCGCCTCGGCGGCCGGCCCGGGCCACGAATGGAGGATGACGGCGCGCAGCCTAGACAGGCGCCGGGCGTACTCGAAGAGCAGGTCCGAGGCCCGCCTCAGGTGCAGCACGACCGGCAGGCCGAAGCGCTCCGCCAGCCCCAGCTGGAACTCGAAGGCTACGCGCTGGTCGCGCAGGTTCTCCGTTGTGCGTACCAGCGACGGCGCGTCCCCGTAGAAGTCGAAGCCGCACTCCCCAACGGCGTCTAGCTCCCCGGCGGACGCGAGCCGCGACAGCTCGTCGGCCTCGTCCATCGCCGCGAGCTGCGGGTGGATGCCGAAGGACAGGCGGTACGGGCCCGCGCCGGCCATGGCGAGCCTCGTCGCCGCGAGCCCGCCCGCGTCATGAACGGAGGCCAGGCCCAGTATCCTGAGGCCGCTATACTCGGCCGGGAAGCCTGGGTCGAGGGCGTATAGGTCGTCAGCGTGGAAATGCGCGTCTATGAGCACGGCTTACAATAAAACGGCCGCCGCTTTGTTACAAGCGGCGGCCGGTAAGACGCACGACGGTCGCTACAGCCCGGAGCGCAGGGCCTTGGCGTCGGCCAGGACGGCGGGATCGTCGAACCAGCCGGCGGGTATGGCGGTATCGAGGAGGGCCTTGGCGTCGGCCGCGGCGCCGTAGCGGGCGGACAGCGCGGCGAGGGCCAGCGCGTACGAGCCGCGGAGGGCCCCGGCGTCCTCGGGGGAGGCGCTGCGGAGGGCGGCGAGCGCCCGGGCGCCCGAGCCGGTCGCGAGGGCGGATAGGGAGGCGCTGTAGGCCGATCGGGCGGCGCCCGTCGGGTCGGAGGCGTCTACGTACAGGGCGAAGGCTTCCATGTACAGCGAGTACGCGCCGGCGTGGTCGCCCTTCTGGGACGCCTCCAGGGCTTCCTTAGCGGCCTCGTCGGCCTCGACCGTGCCGCCGGCCCACATCGTGCCCTTGGCTACGACCGCCTCTGAGCCGCGTACGCCGGCCACGGTCTGGTCAACGGGGCCGCCCTTGGCCATCTTCTCCAGCTTGCCCGCGACGGTCGCGAGGGCGCTCGTTTCCTTCATGGGCTTGAAGAGAGATTCCACGAGGTAGGTGCCGGGAGCCGCGATGGCTACCGTCGCGCCCGTCTGGCCCCGCAGCTCGAGGACCGCGCCGACGGCCAGCTTGACCGACTGCGAGGAGTCGAATTTATCGTCGAAGTCGAGATTCTTCCACGCGCCCCCCGAGAGGACCTGCGCCGAGCCGTCGACGAATTCGACGACGACTGGAGCTGCCGCGGCGTTAACGGCGACGATCAGCGACAAGGCGGCGAGCGCGATGTAGCGTAGTGCTTTCATTGCATCAACCTTTCGTCGGCGGCATTACGTCGCCGCCATAATCGGATTCCTATATCAGATACAGTAATTATAGCTCGGAAACCTACGTATTTCGAGGCCTCCGAGCCTAAATCACGTTAAAAACGTGTAGACGTTCGTCTACGCATCCGCTTCCCTCTCTCCTTCTTCGCGGCGCCTGCCGTCCGCCCTGGCCGGTACGACCGCCGAGTACGGCGCCCTGTCCCGGGTTCCGTCCGGCGCCCGCGGGCCGTCGGGGGGAGCGTCGGTAGCGCCCGTCCCGCTTCCGGGTGCTCCGGCCGAGCCCGCGTTCGCCGCGGCCGAATACGAGGCCAGTACGGCGTTAACGCCCGCCGCGCGCTCGTCAGTCGTCTTTACGGTAGCCGTCTCCTCTAGCGAAGTTCCAGCGGGTTCCTCGGTTTTCTCGATAGCCGTCTCTACGGTCTTCTCCGCGGCCTTAGCCTTCGGCGCGGAGGCTCCGTCGTCCCTGGATGGAGCGACCGCCTTGACCGGGACGACCGCCGCGCTAACGGATTCCACGGCCTCGCTACCCTCGGGCGCCTTGGCCTGCGCGGCCTCGGCCCTCTGAGAGGCGGCAGCCTTTGTTACCCTAGTCGTCGCTGGAGCCTTCGCGGCGGACCTCCCGGAGCCGAGCGACAGCCATGAGGCGGCCGCGGTCTTGACCTCGGTTACAGCCGCCGAGGCTATGCTCGATGCGGTACTGCGAGCGGTTGAGGAGCGGGAAGAGATAGTGGAAGAAGACCCGGCAGTCGACCTGGCTGTTGCGATGCGGGGGGGAGAGGAGAGGGAGGTTTGGACTGTACTGTATTCGGTGATTGTATAGTTCGATGCGTTCGTCCGATGGCGTGTAAGGATGGTCGTCCTCGTATTATTAGTGTTATCTGTTCCAATGATTCTGAAATTATCATCGTCTCCATTGCTTAACAATGCTATCGTAGTGACTGTGTTTCCGTTGTAGCTGACATCCGTTGTCACCCAATCTCCTTCTACGGCGTCAGCGATTGCTACGGTCGAAGGCAAGCGCATGATCGAATAAGAAGCGACCCCGCTTCCTGTATCCGCGGTGACGCTCGCAAACGACGTACTATAGTCGGATGTGACGGTGGGGTGGGAGATAGTCGGCGGCGTGTTGTCTACGGTGAAGGTCGCGGAAGCCGCTGTCGCGATGGACTGATTACCAACGGCATCTGCGGCGGCGCCCGCCTTGACCGTGATGCCCAGTGTGCCGTCGCCTGTTCCCGTCGTGACGGTGACGGTAGGCGTAGCGGTATCGCCGCCTGCGACAGCGACGGTTCCCGTAGCGCCCGAGGCGTTCAGCTGGATGTCCGATG
>JAHIWG010000041.1 GCA_018816345.1 Spirochaetota bacterium
GCGAGCCTCGGCTCGGCGGAGGGGCCCCGGGTCGCGCTGATGGCCGAGTACGACGCCCTGCCCGGCATAGGGCACGCCTGCGGGCATAACGTCCACGGCGCGATGAGCCTGCTCGCGGGGGCCGGCCTCGCGCCTATAGCGTCTGAGCTCGGCGGCACCCTGCGGGTCATCGGGACCCCCGCCGAGGAGACTAACGGGGCCAAGATTACCATGGCGGCGGGCGGCGTATTCGACGGGCTGGACCTGGCGCTGATGATACACTCGGGCAACGACGATTGCGTGGTACGGTACCGCTGCCTCGCGATGGACGGCATCGAGTTCAGGTTCAAGGGCAAGGCCTCGCACGCCGCCGCGTCGCCGTGGGAAGGCCGGAACGCCCTCAACGGCGCCCAGCTCTTCTTCCACGCCATAGACATGCTGCGCCAGCACGTCACCCCTGAGGTCAGGATGCACGGCATCTACGTCGACGCGGGCACGGCCTGCAATATAGTCCCCGAGGCGGCCACCGTGCATTTCTACTTCCGGGCCGCGAGGCGGGCGTACCTGAACAGGCTCCTCGAGAAGGTCTACAACGCCGCCCGGGGAGCCGCCTTGGCTACCGAGACCGAGGTGGAATGGAGTAATTTCGAGCTGTCGTTCGACGAGCTGGTCCCTAACGACGCGGCGGAGACCATGATGGAGAGCGTCTACGACGAGCTGGGCGTAGGCTATAGGCCCGTTTCCGGCCCCGACGGGTCGTCGGACGTAGGCAACGTGAGCATGCGCTGCCCTACGCTCCAGCCCATGCTATCGATAATCGATAAGCCCTACGCGCTGCATACGCGCGAATTCGCCGCGGCGACGACGGGGGCCCAGGCTCACGCAGCCATAGTAACCGGCGCCAGGATACTGGCCAGGGCCGCGATACGGACCTTCCTCGAGCCCGGCCTCAGGGCCGGCATGAGGGAGTGCCTAGCGAAAAGCAAGGAATAAGGATACGATGGGCCATGGACTATAGGACAGGTTTCTCGCTTCATCGCGCCGTCGACGGCGCGTTCTCTGAATGGACGGTCGCGGGTTGCTCGCTGCGCGACGGTAGGCTAGAGCTGGACGCCGCGACCGCCGGGGCTATTCCCGGCGAGACGCCTTCGCTCCGCGGGGAGGCGCTGAGCCCCGAGTTGGCGAGCGACTTCCCGTTCCGCTCGTGCGTGCCGTCGTGGAACGCCGACGCGCCCGACGGCTCGTGGCTGGAGCTGTCCCTGCGGGCGCGCTCGGGAGGCGTTTGGAGCTCGTGGCGCACCATGGGCGCGTGGGCTCCTGGCGAATCGACGGTGCGGCGCCATTCGGTGGAGGGGCAGGACGACGCCGCCGCCCGCGTATCGACCGATACCTTCGAGCCGAGGCTGCCCGCGGACGCTTTCCAGGCCCGGTTCTACCTGTTCGCCGCGACGGGTCCGGGCGGCGAGCCTATCCCGGCGGCTATGCCCGCGGTCCGCGCCTTCTCGCTGGCCTATTCCGACCCTAAGCCGGCCGCCGAGTCGATTGAGCCGAGCGCACCTCTGGAGGATCCCCGAGTCGCCCGCGGGCTCGTCTTGGGGGCAGTGCCCCGCTGCTCGCAGATGGTCTATCCTAACGGCGGGAACGTCTGGTGCAGCCCTACGTCGGTGTCGATGGTGCTCGGCTACTGGCGCGGCGATCAGGGGCCCTGCGAGTCCCGGGTCCGGGCGGCGGTCGCGGGCGTATACGACCACGTCTACGAGGGCCACGGCAACTGGTCGTTCAACGCGGCCTACGCGGGCTCGATACCCGGCATGGAGGCCTATGTCGCCAGGTTCTCCGGGCTGGACCGGCTGGAACCCTGGATCGCCGCCGGCGTCCCCGTCGTCCTCAGCGTCTCGTGGAATAACGACGAGGGCCGGCTCATGACCGGCGCGCCCGTGGCCAAGACCGACGGCCACCTGACGACCCTCGTAGGCTTCGACGACGACGGGAACGCCGTTATGAACGAGCCGGCCTCGCCCTCCAACGAGACGGTCCGGCGCACCTACGACCGCGAGGAGCTGGAGGTACGGTGGCTTTCCGCTTCCGGCGGAGTGGCGTACGTCATTTTCCCGTCGGGGGCCGGCGCGTCGGACAGGGCGCGCGTTTTCGCCTCGACCATCGGCTGAGAACCGGGCGCAAGCCGGACGCCGAGAGGAGACGGCCGGCGAGTAGTGCGCTGGCGAATGGTGCGCTGGCGAAGGACGCGCCTTGCCAGCGCCGCCGGCGTGATCTATAGTGACGTTGCATTAACTCATCTTCATTCTACGGAGGACTCGAATGGCTAATAAAGGAACGTTGCTTCTCGTCGCGCTAGCGTTATTGTCCGGTTTGGCGTTCGCCGAGCCCTACGCCACGGACGGCATGCTCATCGCGCCCGGTTCCCTAAACGTCAACGTTGGGATAGGGTACGGCTACGTCTGGGGGCTAGACATCGGCGGGGGCGCGGAGTTCGCCATCGGCAAGTTCAACATCGGGGAGACGCTCCCGTTCACGTACGGCGTCGCGGCCCGCGCGGGCATCGGCATCGGCGATACGTTCCCGCTGTCGCTCGCCGCGCTCGGAACGGTCCACTTCTGCTGGGGCGCGATCGCGTGGCCGGAGGAGATGGCGTTCATGGCCAACCTGGACACGTATATCGGCCTCGGCCTGCAGATCCTCCCCGGGCTCGGCTTCAATACCATAGGCGGCACGAGCTACTTCCTCAACAAGAACCTCGCCATCAACCTCGAGGGCGGCCTGCGCGCCTCGTACATCGGCGTACTCTATAAGTTCTAGCCGCTAACCCGGCGGCGCGCAGCCAGGAGGCGCCGGCGAGGCGCCTCCTCGACTATGGGTGATACGCCGAGCGCGCCGCCCCCCCCCGCGTCTTATGGGTACAGGTAATCGACGGCGGCCGCCTGTATCTCCTCCTGCCACAGCGAGTACGACGAGAAGCGCCCGCGCCGTTTCTCGGGGTCGTCCGCGGTGCCGCTTATGAGGTAGACGAAGCCCTTGCGCGCGGCCGGGTCGAAGAGCATGCCGCCTAGGAGGCCGTAGGCGTCCCCGTGGTGCCCCTCCATGAGTATCCCGCCCGATTCCCTGAGGCGGTTGCCGCCGAACTCGTCCTTGGAATCCGTGGTCCTGAACAGGGCCGTCGCCGAGCATCGGCTCTTGCCGCTTCCGAGGGCCCCGTTCATCGTCGTCCTGTCGAAGGTCCAGCGGGCGGCGCGCATCGCCCTGACGCTCTCCGGCCTCAGGATCCTGACGCCGTCCAGCTCGCCCTCGTTCATGAGCATGGCCGCCAGCCTGGCCACCTCGCGAGCCGACGCGCGGAGGCCGCCCTGGGGCGAGAACCAGGTGGCGTTGCCGCCTGGCAGGTAGGCGGCTATGACGTCGTCGCCGGGGTCCGCGGACGGGCGTACTCCCCGGAGGTCGTCCACCTGGGCGACCCACGGGCCGGCGGGGTCCCAGTCGGCCTCGCCCCGGCCCTTGCGGTATATCGCTCCCAGGTTCTCGAGCTCGGCGTCGGAGAAGAGGCGGACGTTGAACGAGCCGCCCACGCCGAGGGGCGCGAGCACGCGCTCCCTCATGAAGAGGTCGAAGCGTCGGCCCGAGAGCCGCTCGATTACGGTGCCCATGACGCCGAAGCCCAGGTTGCAGTACTCGTAGAAGCGGCCGGGCGCGAGCCGGGGATCGGCGCCCGCGTGGCCCGCGTGGCCCGCGTCGCCTGCGTGGCCCGCGAAATGGGCCCCGCCTTCCCAGGCTTCTCCTCCGGGCTCGAAGAACTCGCGGAGCGAGCGCGCGAGGGGAAGGGTGTAGCGCTCGACGTCGCGGAGCGACGACACGTGGGATAGGAGCATGCCCGGCGTGATCGGGAGCTCGGGGAACGCGGGATTGCGGAGGGGCCAGCCGAGGTAGGCGGAGACGTCGGCGTCCAGGTCGAGGAGGCCCTCCTCGACGAGGAGCATGCACGCGACGCCGACGAAGGGCTTCGAGATCGAGGCGACGCGGAACCGCGTGTCGGCGGTAACCGGAAGGTCGAGCGACGGCTCCCCCTCGACGATCCTGCGCCTGCCGAGGTAGCGCTCGATGGTCGGCCTGCCTTCCTCCATGGCGACGAATGATAGGCCCGAGAGCTCGGCTCCCGGAATGGCGGCTATTCTGTCTAGGCGGTCGTAGAGGGCGCGCTCGGCCGAGCCGCGGCCGGCGGGTTGTTCGCGTTCGTTCATGATAGCGCCTATAATGCCTCCGCCCGGCCGTTCTTGACAAGCGGATACCGCGCTTCCATACTAGCCGGCGCGAAGGTCCCGCCGCGCATGTCTCCGCCACGCGCCGCCACGCGCGCAGACGCGCCGTATCCGCTCGGCCGGGCCGCGTAATCCTTGCGGCGGAGCGACTATGAGGCGATTCTTCGATCCGAGGGCCATCGCGACTGGCGTCGGCATGGCCGCGATCATATGCGCCGCGTCGCTGGCCGTCGCGGCCTACGGCCTGGAGAACGTCTATTACGCGTCGGTGTTCATCCCCCTCGCGATGCTGTGCTGCCTCGCTATAGCCTGGTTCTCTTTCTTGCGCGACGACGGCTTCTCCGGCGGGAGGGCGGGCGCTCCCGAGCCGAGTCCCGCGGAACCTGCCGTTATCCCTAACCCCTCGGCGTCGCCGGAAGCGGGAGCCGCCGCCTTCGAGGCCCTCGGGCGCGAGGCCCCGGGCGGGCCGGGGCTCGGCTTCTACGCCCCGCGCGACGGCAGCCTGGTCCGGCGAGGCTCGGTTTCCCGAACGGCCGAGGGGGGGCGCTCCGGCGCCGCGGCCCGGGCCGCCCTGCTCTGGGCAGCTATCTCGCTCGGCGCGGCCGCCGCGC
>JAHIWG010000042.1 GCA_018816345.1 Spirochaetota bacterium
ATAGGCCATGGCCCGGGCCGCCCCGAGCCACTCGGCCTCGGGAAGCGCGCCGATCGCGGAGCGGAACGGTATCCACTCCCAGCCATCGGGCGCGGCCGCTCCGGGATCGTACGACTCGGCCACCGTTCCGGCCGGGAACGGCAGCCGTTCGGCCGGCGCCGGCAGCGCCGCGCCGCGGCTGTCCAGTGCGGATGCGCCGGCCGACGCTCCGGATGCCAGGTCGGCCCCGGCCGGCGCGAGAATTTCCGCGCCCCTAAACGCGTACCGCGCGGATACCGCGCCCGCGGGCGCGGGCGAACCGTCCAGCAGGCCGCTCATTCCGACGACTTAGCCTCGCCGTAGAATTTAACGTACGAATTCTTCTTGCCGGCGTGCTTCGCGCATACCTTTAGCACGCGCTCCAGCTCGGCGCGCTCCGCGGCGTCGAGCGCCGCGCCCGAGACAGCCTCGAGCTCGGCCAGGAGGCTCGGCGTCTGGAGCGCGTTGAACGAGGCGTCGACCGCCTCTCCCACGAACCTGAGGCAGACCCCCGCCTCCTTGGGGAATTTCCTATAAACGCGCTCTATCTCGAAGATATCCGAGAGGGGCTCGCCCTCGAGATCCTCGACCGATACGAAAATGCTCATATGATCCTCCGTCGCCGTTACGCGGCTCATCGTCGCCGTATCCGACGATGCAGTATATGCGCCTCGGGAGCGGCCGTAAAGCCGACCATGAAGCCGCTGTGCGGTCGCTTTAACCGCCTCTTGACAAATATCAATCATTGCGGCATTCTAATACCACAATGCCTGTTAATGGAATAGTTCACTTATCCGACGCCGCCCTCATCGCCGTTCACGCTCTAGGCGGTCTCGCGGCCGCTCCAGGCAGGCTCGTCCAGAGCAAGGACTTGGCCGCTATCATCGACGCCAGCGAGCACCACCTGTCCAAGGTCATGCAACGCCTCGTCAGGGCGGGTATAGTCCACTCGGTCAAGGGGCCGAGCGGCGGCTTCCGGCTCGATCGCCCGGCGGACGAAATCAGTTTCAGGGACGCTATCGAGGCGGTCGACGGCCCGCTGTCGGGCGAATTCTGTCCTTTCAGGACGGATCGATGCGATCCTGACAACTGCATCTTCGGTCATGAGATCACGAAGCACGCGGTAGAGCTAGTAGCCTACTTGAGCCGTCGGACGATAGCCGATATCGCTAGGGAAGCGGCTACCCTTGAAGCGCCCGCCTACGGGGCGCCAAAGCGCCTCGATTCAGCATAGATCAATAAACAGCAAGGCGCATGTACAGGATTATATTATTTTAGTATTTCGGTACCTATATACCCATAGGTGATGAAGACGTTTAAGGAGGACGGAATGGCGACCAGAACGGTAATAGAGATCGACGAATCCCTATGCGACGGATGCGGGCTCTGCGCTAACGGCTGTCATGAAGGCGCGTTACGAATCATAGACGGCAAGGCGCGGCTCGTCGGCGAGAGACTATGCGACGGCCTAGGCGCCTGCATCGGCGAATGTCCCCGGGGAGCCCTACGGACCGTCGAGCGCGAAGTCGAGGCCTACGACGAGCGCAAAGTAATCGAGAACATCCTGCCCAAGGGCATGGCCACCGTCGCCGCCCACCTCGACCACCTCCGTAGCCACGGACAAGACTCCTGGCACGCGCAAGCCTTGGCCGTCCTCGCGGAGAAAGGCCTCGCGGCTCCGGGCTCCGGGCCGGCGGCTGGAGTAAAATTCGGGGCGCTAGGCGTCGCGAGCGCGGGCTCCCCGACCCCGAGGATAGTACGGAACGGCATGTCGGGAGGATGCCCCGGATCGGCGGCCAGGTCATTCGCGCCGGCAGCGCCGGCAGCGCCCGCGCGGGAGCAGGGCATACGGCCCGCCTCCGCGCCCTCCGCGGGTAGCATGGCCTCCCGCCTGGAGCAATGGCCCATCCAACTGCACCTCGTGAACCCGCGCGCGCCGTACTTCGCCGGCGCGGACGTCCTCATCGCGGCGGACTGCACGGCGTTCGCGTGCGGGGCCTTCCACCAGTCGCTGCTCGCCGGGAAGCGCCTGGTCATCGCCTGCCCCAAGCTCGATACCGGCAAGGAGGTCTACGTCGATAAGATCAGGGCGCTCATCGACGACTCGGCCGTGGCCTCTATAACGCTGGCGATCATGGAGGTGCCCTGCTGCGGCGGTCTCAGGCGCCTCGTGGACGAAGCCGCCGCCGGCGCCTCGCGCGCCGTGCCCGTATCCACCGTCGTGGTCGGCATAGAGGGCGGAAGCCTGACTTGGATGTAGCCCTTAGGACGTTTCGCCACGGAGCCGCGGAGGGAGACTGAGACGAGCTATTGGGGGAGAGAACGGAAACTCCTCCTGCACATCGCTTTTATTAGGGAGGTTAACATGTTCTGCTATCAATGCCAGGAAGCCATCGGGAACAAGGGCTGCGCGGCCGCCGCGGGAGCCTGCGGCAAGAAAGCCGCCACGTCGGAGCTGCAAGACCTGCTCATCCATACGCTGAAGGGCCTAGGCGCCTGGGCGGTCGAAGCCAGCGCCCTCGGCCTGCCCACGGGCGAGGCGGACGACGCCGTGACGGAAGGCCTCTTCGCCACCATCACCAACGCCAACTTCGACGACGCGTACTTCTCCAGGTCGATCGCCGCGGCGCTGAGGCTGCGCGACTCCATGCGCGACTCGGTGAACCGCTCCCGGAGCGCGTCAGGCTCCAAGGGATGCCCGGCCTGCGGCACCGACGAGGGCGTGGCCGGGGAGAAAGCGGCGCTCCGATCCGACGCCGCTCTCTGGACCGCGGCTCCTCAGGATTACGCGTCCAAGGCCGGTTCGGTAGGCGTACTCGCCACCCTTAACGAGGACGTCCGCTCGCTCCGCGAGCTACTCATCTACGGAGCCAAGGGCATAGCCGCGTACGCCCACCACGCCGCCGTGCTCGGCAAGCGAGACGCCTCCGTATTCGCGTTCATGCACAAGGCCCTGGCCGCCACGCTCGACGACGCGCTGTCGGCCGAAGAGCTGACCGCCCTGGTGCTCGAGTGCGGCTCGGCCGGCGTCGCCGCGATGGCCCTCCTGGACGGCGCCAACACCGGAACGTACGGCAAGCCCGAGATGACCAAGGTCAACATCGGAGTCCGCGGGAACCCCGGGATCATCGTGTCCGGCCACGATCTCAGGGACCTCGAGATGCTCCTCGAGCAGACCCGGGGCACCGGCGTAGACGTGTACACCCACGGCGAGATGCTCCCCGCCCATTCCTACCCCGCGTTCAAGAAGTACGACAACTTCGTGGGCAACTACGGCAACGCCTGGTGGAAGCAGCGCGAGGAGTTCGAGAAGTTCGGCGGTCCCATCCTTATGACAACCAACTGCATCGTCCCGCCGCCCGAGTCCTACAAGGCGAGGCTGTTCACTTCCGGAGTCGCAGGATTCCCCGGATGCCCCCATATCGACGCCGACGCCGCCGGCCGCAAGGACTTCTCGGCGGTCATCGCCGCGGCGAAGAAGAGCCCCGCTCCCGTGGAGATAGAATCCGGCGCGATACTCGGCGGCTTCGCTCACGACCAGGTAGCGGCGCTGGCGGGCGACGTGGTCGCGGCCATCAAGTCCGGAGCGATACGCAAGTTCGTGGTCATGGCCGGCTGCGACGGCCGCGCCAAGGGCCGCGACTACTACGCCGACTTCGCCGCGGCCCTGCCCAAGGACGCGGTGATCCTCACCGCCGGCTGCGCCAAGTACCGCTACAACAAGCTGGATCTGGGCGACGCGGGAGGCATCCCTCGCGTCCTCGACGCCGGCCAGTGCAACGACTCGTACTCGCTCGTCGTCACCGCGCTGCTCCTCAAGGAAGCCTTCGGGCTGGCCGACGTAAACGAGCTGCCGATAGCGTTCAACGTCGCGTGGTACGAGCAGAAGGCCGTCATCGTGCTCCTCGCGCTGCTCTCGCTCGGCTTCAAGGACATCCGCCTCGGGCCCACGCTCCCGGCCTTCCTGTCTCCGGCCGTCGCGGAGGTCCTGGTCGAGAGATTCGGGATCGCGGGCATACGCTCGGTCGAGGAGGACCTCGCGGCCATAGCGGGATAAGGCCCCGGGGCGCGGCCGCGGAGGCGGCCGCCCCCGGGAGGGCCCGACGGAGGCCCGCATTGTAGCGGCGACCGGAGGGCGCTATACTCGAGTCATGGCGATAGACAAGGACGGGGCCGGAGGGCTCGACAGGAAGACCGCCGACGAGCTCCTCTACCGTAGCCTCCGGTCCGTCTACCACTTCGAGCGGGGTCTAGTCGAGCGCTTCGGCCTCGGCTACCAGGAGATATACCTGCTCCAGCTGCTGAGGCGGCGGGAGTCTGCCCGGATAGGGGAGATAGCCTCGGCGCTCGGCGCCAAGGTATTCTCCACGACGCGCCTCGTCCAGCGGCTCGAGGTCCTCGGATACGTGGGCAAGGAACGCGACGAGGGCGACCGCCGGGGCGTCTCGGTTCGCCTGCTCCCGGCGGGCGGGCGCCTGGTCGGGGAGATAGAGGCCCATAACTTCGGGCGCATAGTGGGCGCCGCCTCGGCGCTCTCCGCCGACGAGCAGTCAGCGTTCGTCCTCGTCGCCCGGAACCTCGACCGGGTCCTGGGCGTCGAGGACAGGGTCGACCTCGACCCGGCCTAGCGGTCGTACTCCCCGTACTCGCAGCCGCCTAGCTCCCCGTCGAGCGTATCCACCTCTACCCAATCGCCGCCCTTCCTCTCGAGGAGGCGCACGGTCCCGGAGGCGTACCCGCCGTTCCACAGCGCGTTATGGCGCTTCTCGCCGTCGGGGTTCTCGTAGTTGACGTTTAGCATCGTCGGCCTCGGGCAGGCGAAGCGTATCTCCGCCTTTGAGGATCCGTCCCAGGCGTCGATGTTCCATTCCACCCTGTCCTCGAGGACGGGACAATCGAAGGTCTGCCTCGAGCCCTTCCAGAACTTCGAGAAATTCCACTCGTAGAACCTACCCTCGTAGTGCAGGGCCACGAGGAGCCTGCGCGGGAGCGAGACGCCGAAGGCTACCGGCTGGGCGCCGCCTACGTCGAGGCTCGAGCGCTCGAGCAGCCGGCCCGTCTTGCGGCTCCTTAGGCAATTGCAGTTGAGCCATACCCAGGGGCTCGTATAGTCCCGGCCCCAGTTCTTATCCTGGTAACCGAACGAGGTATCGGGGTCGACGCGCCACCTCTCGCCGTTGAACGTGATCGTCCCCCTATAGCGGGTCCTCATGCCCGCGGCGTGCCAATACATGTTGAAGGCGTCCAGCCGGCGGAAGAAGAGGCTCGTGCCCCAGCCGACCGAGTACGAGAGGATCTTCTCCGCCTCGAGGTCCCAGCTCATCTCGCCGGAGTCGGACATGTACTCAGGATGGGCCCCGGCCTCGGCCGCGCTCAGCGAGACCGAGCCCTTGAGCCTGGTCTCCGTCGCGGTGTGGTCGCCGATACGCACGTCCATCCTGTCCCGGCTCGCGGAGAACGCCTCTACGGGATAGAGATTATGCAGCTGGGCCTTGCCTTCCGTCCCCCAGCGCCCGGCCTTTATCATCGCGTAGCTAGGCTTCCTGCCCGCGGACTTGTTCGCGGGTAGCTGGCCGGCCACGGCTTCCGGGCCGCCGAGCGCGGGGTTGACGACGTAGTACTCGATGAAATACGGCCGGCGCTCGCCGGTCTCCTCGTTCGCGGCGACGAGCGAGTGCCACCACCAGTCGTAGCCGCGGCGGGCGCGGGCCCCGGAAAGCATGTAGCCGTTCCTATCGTCCATTTCGAGCCTCCTCGCGGGGCGGTTCGGCCTCGTCCCGCGGGATCGATTATACGTTATTTATTTGCATTGTGCAAATTTAATTCACGCCCTATACTATGGCATCCAGGCTAGGATAGAGACGTTGCCGAGGAGGGCCCCGATGCCGACGGTTACCGTGGAACGATTACCCGCGATCGAGAACCCGGAGCTCCGGAAGGACGCGGAGGGACTCGTCGATACGGGCTACACCGAGGGCTGCGCCGCGCTGCCGCGCGACTACGGAGGCGCCGCCTGGGAAGCCAGGCCGGAGGTAGCGGCGATCCGCGCCGCCGTGTTCTCCGCGCTGGACCGGCTGGAGGCGGAGACGGGCATATCGTCGCGCCTCGCCGGCCGGCCGGCCCTCGTCAAGCCGAACCTGGTGACCGTCTACCACGACATGGGCCTCAAGAG
This sequence comes from Spirochaetota bacterium, assembly GCA_018816345.1. Lineage (GTDB taxonomy): Bacteria > Spirochaetota > Spirochaetia > Treponematales > UBA12059 > SZUA-370. Next base: position 6,191 of record JAHIWG010000042.1, read on the forward strand.
GCGGTCGTATCCCGAGACGACCGACCCGCGCGTCCTCGACGCGACCGTGCTATGGCTGCAGCGCTACGCCTCTACGATACGGATAGCGGAATCGTCGGGGAGGGGGGCCCCTACCCGCGGTTCCTTCAAGGTCGCGGGCGTGGATAGGCTCGCCGCGCTACGCGGCTGCGAGCTCGTCGCGCTCGAGGAGACGCCGGTGGACAGGTACATCCTGCCCAAGGCTACCGTCCAGCGCGAGATCCTGGTGCCGAGGCCTTTCTCGGCCGTGGTAAGGGGAGAGGCGTCGTACGTCTCGGTGCCCAAGCTCAAGACCAACCTGTATACCGGGGTTACGCTCGGCTTCAAGAACGCCATGGGGGTCATACCGTACAACCTCAGGCAGCGCGGCCACCATTACGCCATAAACCGCAAGCTCGTGGAGATGCTCTACCTCTTCAAGCCCGACCTAGTACTCATAGACGGCGTCGTAGGCGCGGAGGGCGAGTGCCCCGCGCCGGTCGACCCGGTGGATTCCCGCATGATCATCGCGGGCGACCACCCCGTGGAGACCGACCGCGTCGCGACGGGCCTCATGGGGTTCGACCCTTCGACGATAGAGCTGATGCGCGTCGCCGACGAGCTGGGCTTCGGCGAGCCCGCCGGCGCCCGCGTGCTCTATCGCGGCTTCGGGCCCGGAGACGCGGGCGGGGCCGCCGGGGCCGCCGGGGCGGGCGGAACGAAGCCGCCGGCGTTCAGGCCGGCCGACTGGTCGCTCCTCTCCGACCGCGTCAGGGGCGCGTTCCCCGGAATCCTCGTCCTCATGGGCATCAACCGCGGCGGCCTCGTAGCGACGGGCGGTCCCGAGATAGCGCGCGAGATGGAGGCCTCGTGCCGGGGCGGTTGCGTGGCGACGACGCGCTTCGCGTTCTCCATGCTCGAGGCCGAGGGCGCCGTCCCGAGGCGGCCGGTCGCGCTCGTCATAGGCGCCGGCCTCGAGCGCGACGGGAAGCGGTACTGGTACGACGCCGCGGGCAAGGCCTACGACGAGGAGGCGATCCGCACGCTAAGGATGAAGAAGGCCGTCATAGGCTCGTGCACCAGGACCCTGGCGCCGCTCGCCGACCGCTTCGTCGACGGCTGCATGGTCATGCCCAACGGCCCGCACATGGTGCTCCACGAGCTCATAGGGGTCCCATGCTCCGTGATGTCGCTCAAGAACAAGAACCTCCTCCCCATGCTGCTCGCCACGCTCGGGGCGCGGTCGGCGAGGCGCCGGCTCATCAAGGGAGGCCAGCGCCTGGACGTGGCGCTACGCCTGGACGACCGCCCGGAGGAGACGCGCGCGCTCGGCGCGGACGAGGAAACCCGGGACTGGGTCGAGTGGCCGATGCCGCCCATCGGCGAGGCGGAGGCCGCGCGGCTCCTGGACTTCGAGGACGACGCGGCCCTCGCGGCCTTCAGGGGCATACTCGTCTTCCGCGTCAAGGAGCGTGCGCTCTGGCGCGTAAAAGCCGCCGTCGCGACCCTCGTGACACTCGGGCCGCCGGCCCTGGCGATAGCGTCGGCCGCGAGGGGCGCGCCGGTCGGCCTTGGCTCAGGCGCATGGCTCGCCGTCTTCGCCGCCGTCGAGGCGCTGCACCTCGCAGAGATACCCTCGGCGCTCAAGGCCCGTAAGCAGGAGGCCCGGAGGAGGGGGATCCCGTGGAGCGGCTCCCGGGCCGCGCGGGCCGTCGCCGCGACGCTCTGCTGCGGCTACCCTAGCTGGGTGCCGAGGAAGCTCGGGGTCTTCGACTAGGCGAGGCTCGCCTTCCCGCCGATCGCGATTTCCTCGACACGATAGCCTATGCATTATAGATTAATCGCATGAGCAAGCATCACGGTATAGGCATCGAGGGACGATCTCGTCGGGGATCACGGCATCTTGGGAGTACGGCCGCCGCGGGGCCGTTCGGATTCGATTGGAAGAAAGCGCGGCTGGACATCGAGACGGAGACCCGGAGATACCAGAAGAGCGCCGCGATTTTCGCGTACCTGATAGGCGCGCTCTTCCCTATCGCGTTCCTGGTCGACGACCTCCTAAGCGGAAGGCCCCCGGCCTACGCTAATTACATCGTACCCCTGGTAGCGCTCATAGGCATCGCCCTCTGGCAGAGGGCGTCGAATTCCAGACGGCCGATGCAGATCGCCGTCGTCGGTAGCCTGATCCTCGGCTTCCTCCTCACGCTTTTCTTACCCTTCTCGAGGAACGCGTACATAGTCATCTACTTCTGCTTCCCCTCGCTTACGCTCCTCGTGCTCGGCCCCGGGCGAGGCTTGGCGGCGAGCGCCGCGTTCTTCCTCCTGGCGACAGCGCTCGGCGTTCTGTACCTCAGAGGGTACGTAACGGGAACGGCCTCTCCGTTCAACTCGTCGATGTTCGCCATGGCGTCGGTCGCGTTCGCGTTCCAATGCACCATGGGGGTAGTAAGCGAATGGAGGCACGCGAGGAACGTCGACCGCCTCGTGGAGCGCCGATTCTTCGACCCGGAGACCCTCCTGCCTAACTCGAGCGCGTTCTCGATGGAACGCCTCGTCGCGGGAGAATCCCTCGTCCTCGTTCACTTCGCAAACCTCCGCGACCTCAGGGCGATCGCTGGCCGCGAGGAGGTCGGGACGCTATCTTCGAAGGCCGCGCTCGGGCTCCTCGAGAGCAGGAGCGCGTCGATAGGCCGCAGGGGGCCCTTCCGCGTCTCGGACACCGACTTCTGCTTCGTCTTCCCCGCCGGCGACTCGGTCTCCGAGGAGGCTGACGCCATCCACGCCGATTTCTCCGAGCTTCCCGCCGTCAAGGGCAGTCCGCTCCGCTTCGTGACCCGTATCGCCTCCTTCCGGGTAGAGACCGAGACGAGCGCCCCCGAGGCCCTCGACGAGACGGTCGCGGCCCTTTCCGACTGCATAGCCGGGAGGGCCGCGAGCCTCCATCGCTGCGAGTCCGCCATCGCCAACGACAAGGACGCGCTCCGAAGCCGCGCGCCCAACCTCCTTCGCAATATAGAGCGGGGACTCTTCATGCCGGTATTCCAACCGGTCTACGACCTGGAGCGCGACGGCATCGGCTTCCTCGAGGCGCTGATCCGCCTGGACGAGGGCGGTTCGTCCGCCTCTCCCGAGCGCTACCTGGACGCGGCCTTCAGGCTCGGCCTCGACCGTTACCTTACCGAGTTCATACTGGAGAGGGCCCTCGGCATGGCGCTCGAGAGCGGGCACTCGGTCAGCTTCAACGCGACCTTCCGGGATATCGTCAGGCCGGCCTTCCGCGCCGGGCTGGCAGGCGCGTACGGGGCGCTCTCGGGCCGGGACAATACCATCATAGTCGAGATTACGGAGCAGGCCGCGGTCGAGGACACGTCTATCCTGAAGGAGTTCGTCGGAGAGGTGCACGGGCTCGGGGGGCTCGTATTCCTAGACGACTTCGGATCGGGCTATTCCAACTACTCAAGGCTGCTCGAGAGCAGCTTCGACGCGGTAAAGGCCGCGGGAGAGATCGTCAGGGAGATAGAGGCCCGTCCCGAGGCCTATACACTCTACCGCGGGATGGCAGCGTTCTGCGCGGAAGCCGGGCTCTCGGTCGTAGCGGAGCATATCTCGGGAAGCGGGATCATGCAGCGCGCCATCTCCGGCGGGGCCCGCTACCTGCAAGGCTACCTCCTCTCGCCGCCCCTATCCGCCGGCGCCGTACTGGAGAACGACTTCGCCTTCCCGGGAGGGCTGTCGACGGCTTCCAAGCCGCTCGGCGCCGGGAGACCCGCCTTAGGCGCCGTCGGTCAGTGATCGCGCGGAGCGGCCCCGCGTGATATACTACCCGGCATGAGACACGTACGCATCGCATTAGCCATAGCCTTGCTCGTAGCGCCTCTCGGCGCCGCCGCCTTCGCCCAGGCCGAGGCGCCGATGACCGAGCGGGAACTATCGAAATTCATCGCCGATTGGCCCTCCGTCGTCAAATGGTTCGAGGACAAGGGCCAGAGCCTGGATTCCGCGCCGTCCGGGGGGGTCGCGGCGGCGCTCTTCATGGGCTCGGACTTCTCCGCGTTCCTCCGCGGCAGGGGCTGGACAGCCGAGCGCTTCGGCTACGTAGCCGGCACTTCCTTCTTCCTCCTGTCCTACGTCGCCTTCGAGCGGCAGAACCCCGAGATGATCAAGCAATTCGACGACGCGATCGCGGAGGCTCGCGCCGCCGCGATGCCCGCGGCGGAGAAGGCCGAGATGATCAAGAGCCTCGAGGAGGCCAAGATGAGCATGCTCGCCATGCCGGCGGGGGAGAACCTGAACCTGAACGAGGGGGAGCTCAGGCTGGTCAGGGCCAAGTACGACGCGCTCATGCGGATCGCCGGCGCCTCCGGGGACTAACCCGTCGCCGGTCCGCCCTAGGCGCCTATAAGCCGCCTCTCGCCCTCGTATAGTACAGCACCCGCTCCCTATCCTCGTCCTTGAGGCCCTTGAGGCCGCGCAGCTCGTCGACCAGGGACGGAGAGGCGTCGCCCCTCGCGGGCACGAGGCCCCGGGCGTAGAGGCGCTCGTTCAGCACCAGCTCGTTCCTCCTGGCCAGGGCCTGCAGGCGGCAGGCCAGGTTGATGCCGTAGCCCACGTAGTCACGGTACTTGAGCTGGGAAGCCTCCGCGGAAATCTCGTACTTGTATACCTTGTCCACGACGAGAGCCCCCGCCAGGCCGAGCGCCGGGAACGGCTTGAACAGCTCCTCGTCTACGAATTCCGTATAGGTATCGAATACGGCCAGGGCCTCCGGGATGCTCGCCTCGTCCGCCTGGTCCCATATGACGAGCGCCCCGTCGCCCATCAGCTTGTAGTACGAGCAGCCGAACCCGAACTGGTTCACGCACGATAGCAGGTTGGACGTAAAATCCTTAATGAGGCCGAACACGGTGCTCTCGTCGTGGGAGCATAGGAAATCGCTGAAATTGCGCACGTCTACGCAGAGGACGAGCGCATCGGGCTTGACCTCGCCGAGGTACACGTCGTCGAAGACGTCGACCGGCATCTTCTTCAGCCCCGCCAGCGCGGCGGCGTCCAGCTCCACGCACGCCCCGCCTAATCCCGCGCTTACCGGACCTTCGTTCTCGTCTACCGTTTCCATGCCGGCATCCTATCAGAAAAGACGGCGAGCTTACAGTATCGGGACGCCGCCTACCGGCCTTCCCGGGAGCCGGGGGACGTTCCGCCCCCTTCCATTTCCGCCTATTTTCGTTAGAATAAAGCCTATGAAAAGTAAACGCCTAGCGCTCAGGGTTACCTCCCATTCCATCTCCATGATACTCGGCGTATACCTCGTCATGCAGGTGTTCACGTTCGTCAGGGACAATATGATACTCGGCGTCTCGGGCCTATCCGCGATGCCCGGCCTGATCCTATCGTTCATGTCCACGGCGGTGCTGCCCCCGGCCGCGGTACTCGGCGCTATCATTTTCCTCTTCGCCCTCAGGATACAGCGGGTCGGGGAGCGCTTGGAGGCGGGAGAGGCCATATCCGCGGAGGAGACGGAGCGTACCCGCGCCAGGATCCTGCGCTTTTCCACCGTCGTCCTGGTTTCCAACCTCGTGGGCTTCGCAGCCGGCTACGTGCTCATGATGGCCTTGAAGGGCCGCGCCGCCGAGATGCTCCGCCCCGACAGGCTCGTCATACTCGTTTCCAACCTGGCGGGCGGCGTCATCTACGCGGCGGCCCAGACGTCGCTAAACAACCTGGCCTTCGCCGACCTGCGCGAGCGCCTCGGCATCCGTAGCATAGGGGACAGGAAGCGCGAGCGCCGCAGTACGACGAAGCAAGTGACGCTTACCCTCGGCATCGCCGTCTACGTCGTCACCTTCATCCAGTTCAACGTCTGGGACGCCGTCAAGTTCGACGCCATCGGCCACGACCTGACGAGGGCCGTGCTCAGCGGGAACGTCGCCGCCGAGGACGCCGGATCGGAGTATAGGCGCCTCCTAGGCGAGAGGATAGACGGCTTCATCTCGCGCCCCGGACTCGACCTGGGACTAGTGCCCCTCCCGTGGGAGCGCGCCGACTCGGCGGAGGATAGGGAGCAGGGAGTATTCTTCATGTACCTGCTCTTCACGCTCGCCGTCGCGGCGGGCGTCCAGGCGGCCGCGTCGATCGACGTCAGGGAGCAGCTCTCGGCCATCGCCAGGCGGGTCGAGGACGTACTGGACGGAGGAGGAGACCTCAGGATACGGCTGAACCTCCGTTCCATGGACGACCTCGGCGAGCTGACGGACCTCTTAAACCGCCTCCTCGACCGCTTCCACGCCGTCGCGCGGGGCATCGGCCAGGCCGCGGGACAGACCAAGGCCGGGGCCGAGGCCATAGACCGGGAGCTCGTCCGCTCCGAGGGGCTCGCCCGGGCCTCGAGGGACGCGGTCCTGGCGCTCGAGGCCACGCTCCTGGAGCAATCGAAGGTGACGGGAGGCTTCGTGGCGGCGCTGCGCTCGTTCAGGGATTCCGTCGCGGCCTCGGACGCGGCAACCGCCGACCAGCGCCAGTTCGTCTCCGAGACGTCCGCGGCCATGGAGGAGATGGCCGCCAGCATCCGCTCCATCTCCACGATGACCGAGCGCGCCGGCTCCCTGACCGGGGAGCTGACGGAGCGGGGCGAGTCGGGCGGCGCGGCCGTCAAGGATACGAGGACGGCGATAGGCGAGATAGACGCCGCCGCTAAGGAGGTACTCGGCGTCCTAGCCGCGCTCAACAAGATAGCCGCGGACACGAACCTGCTCGCCATGAACGCCGCCATAGAGGCCGCTCACGCCGGGGTCCACGGCGAGGGCTTCGCCGTAGTGGCCGACGAGGTGAGGGCGCTCGCGACCAACGCCGCCCGGCGCACCAAGGACATAAAGGACCTGATAGCCGCGATGGGCGCCAGGGTAGGCTCCGGCGTCCAGCGCGCCGACGCCTCGGGCGTCGCCCTCGCGAGGCTCGTCGAGGGCATCGCCGAGTCGGCGTCCATCTCCAAGGAGATAGCCGAGGCCGCGAGGGAGCAGGCCGTCGGGACGAACGCCGTGCTCGGGCAGATAGCCAAGGCCGTCCAATCGGCCGAGACCATCGGCGGCCTCATGTCGGACCAGTCGCGCAAGAGCGGCGAGATAGCCCAATCGCTCGAGGACGTGCTCGCCAGGCTACAGGGCCTCGCCGCGGCGGCCAGCCGGCAATCGGACGAGGCACGCGCGCTCGAGGAATCCTTCTCCGCGGTCAGGCGCGAGGTCGACTCCAACCTGCGCACCGTCGGCGCGCTGAACGAGGAGATGGCCCGCTTCACCGTCTAGGGGCGGATACTGTCCCCGCTGCCGGCACGCAGCGCGGCCTCCAGCTCCGACAGGATCATCGCCGTGGCGCCCCAGACGCGGAGCCCGGCGAGGCGGTAGAACGGCACTCGCCAGAGGCGCCCCGCGAACTCGGCGTCGTCCTCGCAACGCGACGCCGCGTCCACGAGCTCGTCGAGCGAGGGTTCGTGGAGCGAGGCCACCTCGGCGGCCGAAGGGGCGAACCGGGGCCGCCCCGAGGCTACGCCGACGAAGGGATGTACCAGGAAACGGCTAGGGGGGACGCGCAGCGGGCTCAGGGCCCTGACGACGCGGACATCGGCCGGGTCGACGCCCAGCTCCTCGCGGGCCTCGCGGAGCGCGCAGGCCTCGAGGCTCTCGCCGGCCTCCCGCGATCCTCCGGGCAGCGATACCTGGCCCGCGTGCGCGCCGGCGCCGGGGGGGCGCAGCATCAGCGGGAATCTCGCCGCCCCGCCGTCCGGATAGAGCAGGACCAGCACGGCCGCCTCGCGCCATCGGCCGTCGGCCTCTAGAGAATCGGGCTCGCGCCTATACCCGGGTGCCATGGAAAGGCAGGCGGCCGGACCGGGCAGGGGCCTGCCCGCGGCGAGGGATCTCAGCGCGTCATCGAAAGTCATGGATTAGAGTAGGGCCCTCGGCTACTTCTCCAGCGCGTCCACGACCTTCTCCACGAGGGGCGTCACGGTCGCGACGAGCTTGTCGCGGGCCAGGCCCTCGACCTTTATGGTGCAGTAGTGGTTGGTGGGGTCCTCGCCCTCGAAGGTGGCCAGCGACAGGATGTTCCCGCCGGCGGCGGCGATGGCGCCCGCGACGCTCGCCAGCTCGCCCGGCCTCTCGGGCAGGAGCGCGGTCAGGCGCACGCCCGGGTGCCTGGCGCCGAACAGCTCGATGAACAGCCGGAACAGGTCCGACTCGGTGATGATGCCCACGAGGACGTCCCCGCGGAGCACGGGCAGGCCAGCGATCCGGTTATCGTCCATGATGCGCGCGGCTTCCTCCACGGGCAGGGCCTCGTCGACCGTGACGGGCCGCTTGGTCATGACCTGCTCGACGCTCATCTTGGAGATCAGGTAATGGAGCTCGTACATGTCTAGGCTGGTCGCCGCGGGAGAGGACGCGCGCCGGAGGTCGGACGCGGTGACGATGCCGACGAGCCGCTTGGCCTTATCGACGACGGGCAGGCGGTGTATCTTCTCGCGGCGCATCATGGCCTGGGCCTCGGGCACGGTCACGTCCGGGAGAACGGTGACCGGGTTCTTGGTCATGCAGTGTCCTACGTTCATGCATCCCTCCTGGAGGATTCGCTATAGCCCTAAGTATGCCTTGCGCACTTCCTCGTTGGCAAGGAGACGCTCGGCGGAGTCGGCCATCTTGATGGCGCCGTTCTGGAGCACGTAGCCCTTGTTCGCTATCTTCAGCGCCATGTTGGCGTTCTGCTCGACGAGGAAGATGGTCGTCTTCCTCTCGGCGTTGATGCGCTTGATGATCTCGAAGATATTATGGACGATGATGGGCGCCAGCCCGAGCGAGGGCTCGTCGAGGAGCAGGACGCGGGGCCTGGCCATCAGCGCCCGGGATATGGCGAGCATCTGCTGCTCTCCCCCGGATAGCGTCCCGCCCTGCTGGCCCCTGCGCTCGGCGAGGCGCGGGAAGAGCCCGAACACTTCCTCGAGGTCGCGCTTCACGCCGTCCTTGTCGTTCCTGAGGAAGGCGCCCATGTCCAGGTTCTCCAGAACCGTCAGCTGGGGGAAGATCCGCCTGCCCTCCGGCACCTGCGAGAGCCCCATCGCGACGATGGCGTGGGGGCTCCGCCTCGAGATGTCCTCGCCGTCGAGGAGGACGGCCCCGGAGCGTATCGCGGTGATGCCGCAGATGGACATGAGCGTCGTCGTCTTGCCCGCGCCGTTGGCCCCTATGAGCGTGACGATCTCGCCCTCCTCGACGGATAGGGAGATGTCCTTCAGGGCGTGTATGTTGCCGTAGTAGGTGCTGACGTTCCTGAGTTCCATCAAAGCCATGTCATTCTCCTAAATACGCGCGGATCACTTCGGGATCGCTCTTGATGTCGTTAGGCGTCCCCTCCGCGATCAGGCGCCCGTAGTCGAGCACGTAGATGCGCTCCGAGACGTTCATGACGAGGCTCATGTCGTGCTCGATGAGCAGGATGGTGACCTTCTCCCGCTCGCGGATCAGGTTGATGGTCTCTTCCAGCTCCTTGGTCTCGTTCGGGTTCATGCCCGCGACCGGCTCGTCCAGGAGCAGCAGGAACGGATCGGTGGCCAGGGCCCTGGCTATCTCCAGCCGCCGCTGGGCCCCGTACGGGAGATTGCGCGCCGACTCGTTTATGAACATCTCCAGCCGCATCTTCTTGAGGATCTCGTGGCAGTCGTCGATGAGGCGCTGCTCCTCCTCCCGCGTCGGCCTGTCCCTGACGATGGCCTTGAAGATGCCGGCCTTGAGCGAGTTATGCCGCCCGATCATCACGTTCTCGAGGACGCTCATGTTGCCGAACAGCCTGATGTTCTGGAACGTCCTTGCCAGTCCCTTGCGGTTGATGGCGTTAGGCTTCCGGCCCTGGATCTCCTCGCGGGGCGCCTCGCCGCGCTTGATGGATACGCTGCCCTCGGTCGGATCGTATACGCCGGTAATGCAGTTGAAGATCGTCGTCTTCCCCGCGCCGTTCGGCCCTATGAGGGCGCATATCTCCCCGCTCCGAATGTGGAGCGAGACGTCGTCGATGGCCCTGAGGCCGCCGAAGACCATGGATAGGTTCTTGATATCCAGGATCGGTTCCGCGGCGCTCATAGCCGGGCTCCCTTCTCCGCGTCTCCCGCCGGCTTGACCACGAAGGTGTATTTCTTGCGGTTGCGCGGGAAGAGGCCGTCAGGCTTGAAGATGATGATGACGATCATGGCCGCGCCGTAGATGAGCATGCGGTACTGGGCCAGGGGCCTGAAGTACTCCGGCAAGAGCTTAAGGAGCAGGGCGCCCCCGATAGCTCCCGGGATGGACCCGGTACCGCCGATGACGATCGCCATCAGCACCATGATGGACTCCCAGAGCGTGAAGCTGTCGGGGTTGATGTAGGTAGTCTGCGCCGCGAGCACCACGCCGGCTATGCCGGCCCAGAAGGCGCCCATGGCGAAGGTAACGAGCTTGTTCCGCACCAGGTCGACGCCCATGGCCTCGCAGGCTATCTCGTCCTCCCGCATGGCCTCGAGGGCTCGGCCCACCCTGGAATCCTCGATGCGCCTGACGACGAAGATGGTCAGTATCACGAGCGCGACGACGATATAGTAGATATAGGTCGCGGCCTGGCGAGGCGGCAACCGGAGCCCGAAGAACCACGGCCTGGGTATCAGGCTGATCCCCGTCGCGCCGCCGGTCACGGGACCCGAGTTCTGGAGCACCATGCGAACTATCTCGCCGAAGGCGAGGGTGATGATAGCGAGGTAGTCGCCGCGCAGCCTCAGTACCGGGAGGCTGAGGAGTATGCCGAAGAGGGCGGCGAGCACGCCCGCCGTCGGTAGCGCTATCCAGAACAGCCACCCCGTCTCTATGCCCGCCGCCACGAAGGCGGGCCCGGCGTACTTCCATAGGAGCCCGTAGGTATAGGCCCCTACCGCGAAGAAGGCCGCGTAGCCCAGGTTGAGGAGGCCGCCCAGGCCTACGACTATATTCAGGCCGAGGGCCAGTATCACGTAGATGAGGGCGGTTATCATGATATTGGTATGGTACATGCCCAGCGCCCACGGGTAGGCCGCGACGACGAGCAGGAACGCGGCGATAGCCGTGCGCCGGATACGCTTCTTGGCCAGGGCCGCCCGGATAGAGTCGACGAATCCGGAGAGCGGCGTACGGGCCTTGACCTTATCGCCCCGATGCTCGTTCCAGTCGATGGCGCGGCGCCATGCGAACGATAGTAAGAATACGGAGACGGCGATCACGGGAAGCTGGGCCCATCGGAAGGTAACGAGCGCCTTCCCGCCGGTTACGCTCACCTTCATGACCATGAACGGGAACAGGAGCGCGACGAACCAGGCCGTCGTCGCGAGGGTGGAGCGAAGCTCTACGAGTGTCTGCTTTCGGGTCATTGGCTTACACCTTCTGCTTCTGGTTCTTGCCGAGTATGCCGTCCGGCTTGAGTATGAGTATGAGTATCAGGATGACGAAGGCGTAGGCGTCCTCGTAGTCGCTGGACAGGTAGCCCGTGCCCATGCTCTCGGTCCAGCCCAGGATGAAGCTTCCGAGGACGGCCCCCGGGATGCTCCCGATGCCGCCTAGCACCGCCGCCACGAAGGCCTTGATGCCCGCTACGAACCCTATGTAATAGTTGATCTGGCCCATGTACGAGCAAATGAGCACCCCGCCTACGGCCGCGAGGGCGGAGCCTATGATGAAGGTCACCGAGATTACCTGGTTGATGTTCACGCCGACGAGCTGGGCCATGTGCTTGTCCTGCGCGGTGGCGCGCATCGCCTTGCCCATGCGGGTGAACTTGATGGTCGCCGTCAGGGCAACCATTATCACCGACGTCGTTACGAGGATTATGAACTGGGTGGAGTTTATGTACTCGCGGACCGGCTGGAGGAATTCCAGCTCCGGCAGGTACGAGGGGAAGGAGAGGTACTTCTCGGTCTGCGCCAGCAGTATGAAATTCTGGAGTATCATGGAGATGCCGATGGCGCTTATCAGGGCCGAGAGCCTGGGCTTGTTGCGGAGCGGCCTATACGCGAGCCGCTCTATCGTGAAGCCGAAGGCCGACGAGAACACTACCGCGGCGACGATGGAGAGCAGGAGCACGAGCGGCACGGGCAACCCCATGGAGAAGAGATAGCCGCCTATGATCAGGGCGGTGAAGCCCCCGATCATGTAGACCTCGCCGTGCGCGAAGTTGATGAGCTGCACGATGCCGTACACCATCGTGTATCCCAGCGCGATCAGCGCGTAGATGCTGCCCTTGGCGGTACCGCTTAGGAAGAGCTTAAGGAAATAGTCCATGGTTAGAATCCTTATCGTCGTCGATTCCCGGGGAAATAGCGAGGCCGTCCCGGTGTCTAAATCCCGGAACGGCCGAAAACGCGGGCGCTAGTCCTTCGCGCTACTTGAGCTCGACGTACTTGCCGCCCTGGACCTGGAATACGGAGAAGCCGAACCCTATGACGTCCCCGCGCTGGTCGAAGCTTATCTTCCCGAGGGGAGTCTCCACGAACTCGGAGCGCAGGGCCTTGCTTATCGCGTCGTAGTCGGTGCCGCCGGCCTTCTGGATGGCGGCGACCACGGCCTGCGTAGCGGCGTAGGCGTTCAGGAAGAAGGCGCCGGGCTCGTCTCCGAACTTAGCCTTGTGGTCGGCCACGGCCTTGACGGCCAGCGGGTTGGAGCTGGTGTCCATGGGGCCGGTCGCGTAGACGCCCTCGGCGTACTTCCCGGCTACCTCGATGAAGGTGTTGTCCTTGACGCCGTCGTCGGAGACGAACGGCAGGTTCATGCCCTTGTCCTTCATCTGCTGGACGAGCTTGGAGGCCTCGGGGTGGTAGCCGCCCCACACGACGCCGTCGGCGCCGGAGTTGCCTATCTTATTTACAACCGCGGAGTAGTCGGGGGCCCCGGGGTTCACGCCCTCGAACAGCGCGACCTTCAGGCCCTGCTCCTCGGCGAACTGCTTGACCAGCTCGGCGAAGCCCTTGCCGTAGTCGCCCTTGTCGTGGAGTATCGCGAGCGTCTTGAGGCCGAGCTTATCCTTGATGAACATCGTGGCGAGCTTGGCCTGGGCGTCGTCCGGCGCTATGGTACGGAGGAAATTCGGGTACTCGCCGCTCTGGGTAAGGGGCGGGTTGGTGGCCGACGGGGAGATGGTGACGATCTTGGAATCCTTGTAGATCCCGAGGGCGGACTTGGTGGCGCCCGAGCAGATATGCCCGATGACGGCCACGACGTTCCCGCTCACGAGCTTGGCGGCGGTATTGGTCGCGAGCTCGGGCTTGCACTGGTCGTCCTCTATCAGGAGCTCTATCATCCTGCCGTTGACGCCGCCCTTGGCGTTCACGGCCTCGACGACGAGCTTCGCGGCGTTCACGGAAGGCAGGCCGTAGGAAGCCAGGTCGCCCGAGTGGGCGCCGGCTACGCCGATCTTGATCGTCTCGGCGGCCTTCTTCTGGCAGCCTACGGCGATCAAGGCCGCGGACATCGCGATAGCCGCTAGTACCACAATACTTCGTTTCATTCGTTCCTCCTCATCGTAGCGAAAGCGTACGTCTCAAAGCCCACGAAAAACTAAAGCCTTATGCAGGAAAATCGATACTACTTCAATTTTTGTTTCTATGTATAGTACACAAAACCCCTTAGTCAAGAGGGAAAGCGAAAAAGTCGGGTATTCGAGCATCGAAACCGGCTACTGACGCGGCCGAAGTGCTACGGCCCGGCCGCCGGCCGGCTACTTCCGACGGCGAAGCGTCGAGCGGAAAATATTCAGGAAGAGCGCGGCGTTATTCGCGAGCCGAGGGAAGAAGGCGGGATTCCACTCCGAGCGGGGAGCGTAGCCTACCCCGAGGGCGTCGAGCCGAGGCAGGAAATCGACGAGCCGCCGCTCGAAATCGCCGTACGCCCTCGCGTCGGCGGCGCTCCACGCGGTCTCGGCGTGCGCTACGAGACGGGGAAAGGCCTGCCGGTCCAGGCGGTCCCGGTCGCGGACCCATTCCGTCCAGAGCGCGGCCTCGATGCCCAGGACGTCGGCGTCGCCGAACCCGGGGGGAACCGGCTCGTATGCGTAGGCCTTCCTGAGCGGATGCAGGTGATAGTCGTAGTCCAGGTAGGCGCGCCAGAAGTCGGACATGATCGCGGGCCTCCCGCGGCGCATGTGGGAGACGAAGCGCCGCTTGTCTCCCAGCCAGTACTGGCCGACGGCGTCCGGCCTTAGGCCGTCTCCCATGATGTCGTTCCAGACGACGGCCCGACGGCCCCGCGAGGCTAGGCGCGCCGCCGCCCGATTGAGGAACCAGGTCCCGAGCTCGGCCTCGCTAGAAAGCCCCTCCGCCCTCATGCGCGAGCGGCAGGCGGGGCAGGACCTCCATCGGGTCGGAGGGGCCTCGTCGCCGCCTATATGGAAATACTCGGAGGGGAAGAGCTCCAGGAGCTCGTCGAGCACCCCCTCGATGAAATCGAAGGTACTCTCCTTGCCGGCGCAGTAGATGTCGGGGAAGATGCCCTGTCCCGTCTCCACCGCGTACGGCCCGCCGGTGCAGCCCAGCTCGGGGTACGACGCGAGGGCGGCGCTCGAGTGCCCGGGCATCTCGAACTCGGGCACCACGGCTATGCACAGCGACGAGGCGTAGGCCACGACCTCGCGGACCTCGGCCTTGGTGTAGAAGCCGCCGTACGGCTCGCCCGCGGTGGCCCGGCTCCCGAAGCCGCCTACGGCGGTATCGGCCCGGTTCGAGCCGACCCTCGTCAGCTCGGGATAGCGGTCTATCTCTACGCGCCAGCCCTGGTCGTCGTTAAGGTGCCAATGGAGGACGTTGAGCTTCAGGAGGGCCATCAGGTCGAGGATATCCTTGACGGCGCGCGTCCCGAAGAAGTGCCTCGCCTCGTCCAGCATGAACCCGCGCCACACGAAGCGCGGCCTGTCGGCTATGGCGGCGAAGGGAAGCGAGAACCCGGAGCCGAGCCCCCCTGCCTTCTCCGCCGCGGCCGGCAGGAGCTGCCTGAGTCCCTGGAAGGCGTAGAGGAGCCCCGCGATTCCGGCGGAGCGGCACGCGACCCCGGCGGGGCCGACGTCGAGAGAATATGCCTCCGAGCCGGCGCCGGGGACAGACCCGTCCCCGGGCCCGGAGCGGCCCCCTGCCGAGCCAAGTCCGGCCGGCGCGCCGACGCGGAAACGGACGAAGGCGGGGACGGACGGGTCGCCGGAGACCGACCAGGGCGCGCCGGTGGCCGCGGAGAGGAACGAGGCGGCGCGCTCCGCGACTCCCCGGCACTCGCCCTCGTAGCCGACCGCCGCCGGGCTCGCGCCAGGCAGCCATTCCAGCCGGCCGTCGCCGAGGCGCTCGCTCAGAGGCTTGGGAAGTATTCCGCTACTCGACATCGTTCCCCCGATAGGCGCGCGGGCGCGTCGGCCCGTTCAAGCGCCCGTTCAAGCGCCCGTTCAAGCGCCCGCACCAGGTTTCGCGCCGGTTTCCTTGACGTCCCGCCGACTTGGCCGGATACTGTCCCCGGCCGCGCCGCTCGCGCCCGGCCGGGGAGTATACCATGAAACTATCGTTCGCGCAGAAGGCCGGCTACGGCGTAGGCGCCCTGGGCAAGGACATGGCCTGCGGCATCGTCAACACCTTCCTGATGTTCTACTTCACCGACGTCGTCGGGCTCGCGCCCGCCTTCCTGGGCGTGCTCTTCATGGCGGCCAGGATCTGGGACGCTATAAACGACCCCATGGCCGGCTGGCTCGTGGACAATACGCGCGGCCGCATGGGCAAATTCCGGCCGTGGATACTGGCCGGCACCCTGAGCAACTCCGTCGTCCTCCTCGTCCTGTTCTCCAACCCCGCCATACGGGGGGCCGGCCAGTACGTCTTCTTCAGCGTCGTGTACATACTCTGGGGCATGACGTACACGCTCGAGGACATCGCCTACTGGTCTATGATACCGGCGCTGGCCGACGACGAGGCTGAGCGCAACACTATTTCGGTGATCCCCCGCATCTTCGCCGCCGCGGGCAACGTCGCCGTGGGATCCTTCGGCCTGGCCATAGTAAGCGCCATGGGCAGGGTCGCGCCCGGGGCCCTGCCGACGCCGGAGCAGCAGTCGAGGGGCTTCTTCTGGCTAGCGGCGTTCATAGCCGCTATCTTCATCGCCACGAACGTCGTCACGGTCGCGCTCGTGAGGGAGCAGGTCGTCGTCACGAGCGACAGGAAATTCAAGTTCAGGGAGATATTCTCGACGATAGCGAAGAACGACCAGCTCGTCGTCATCGTCGCCGCCATGGCCCTGTATACGCTCGCCATCAACCTGACCGCGAGCCTGGGCATCTACTGGTTCAAGTACGACGTGGGCGACGAGCGGCTCTACGGCACCTTCTACCTCGCGGCCGGCGGCGCCCAGGTGCTCGCCATGCTCCTGTTCCCGGCCTTCGCCAAGCGCCTCTCCCGGCGCAGGGTCTTCGTGCTGTCCGCCATCCTGCCCGTCTTCGGGTACGCCGCCCTCTACCTCGTGGGGAAGACGGCCGGGAGCAACATCGCGCTGATGGCCGCGGCCGGAGTGGTCCTGTTCTTCGGCTTCGGCTTCTCGCTCGTCCTGACCAGCGTGATGCTCGCGGACGCGGTGGACTACGGCGAATGGAAACTCGGGATCCGTAGCGAGAGCATCGTGTTCTCCATGCAGACTTTCATGGTCAAGTTCGCGATGGCGCTTTCCGGCCTCGTCACCGGGGTAGGCCTCGCGGCCTTCGGCTTCGTCGCCAACGCCAGGCAGAGCCAGGCGGCCCTCACGGGCATCAGGCTCCTGATGTTCGCCGTGCCCATAGTCCTACTCGCGGTCTCGCTCCTCATCTACCTGCGGCGCTACAGGCTTAACGGCGAGTATTACGCCCGGATCAAGGCTGAGCTCGAAGAGCGGAGGAACGCCCGTGGCTGACGTCATCCATATCGATACCGACCGCACCAGCTACGTCGTCGACGTCCTACCCACCGGGCACCTAGCCAACCTGTACTACGGTCCCCGCCTCAGGCCCATGGACGACTACGATTCCCTGAGGCAGAAGAACGACGTGCCCTACGGCACCATGGTCAACGTGAGCCAGGATCACAGGAACCTGGGCCTGGACGACCAGTGCCTCGAGTACTCCGGGCTGGGCAAGGGCGACTACAGGGAACCGGCCGTCGAGGCCGTTTTCGCCGACGGCTCGAGGACGACGGACTTCCGCTTCGGCTCGTCACGCCGGTACCGGGGGCGCCCTTCCATCGAGGGCCTTCCGTCGGCTCTCGGCGATGAGGCCGAGGTCGAGACGGTCGAGATAACGCTACTCGACGAGCGAGGCCTGTCCCTCTCGCTATACTACTGCGCGTACGCCGGCTGCGACGTCATCACGCGCTTCGCGACCCTGCGCAACGAGGGGCCGGAGCCGGTCCGCGTCCGCAGGCTCATGAGCGCCCAGCTGGACCTGTTCGGGGGCGAATGGGATCTCGTCACCTTCGACGGCTGCTGGGCCTACGAGCGCGAGCGCAACGACAGGCCCCTGGCCCCCGGGGTCTACGTCAACGACTCCAAGACGGGCAACAGCTCCAACAGGCACAACCCCTTCGTCATGCTGGCGGCCCCGGGCTGCGGCGAGGCCTCCGGCGAGTGCTACGCGTGCAACCTGGTCTATTCCGGCAACCACGCGGAGATAGTGGAGAGGACCTACCAGGGCAAGGTACGGCTGCTTGCCGGGATCAATCCGTCCGGCTTCGAGTGGCTCCTGGAACCGGGATCCTCGTTCTCGACGCCGGAGGCAGTCCTCTCCTACTCGGGCGCGGGGCTCTCCGGCCTAAGCCGGAGCATGCACCGCTTCGTGGAGGACCACATCGTGCGAGGCGAATGGAGGCATAGGGAGAGGCCGGTCCTCGTGAACAACTGGGAGGCGACGATGTTCGCCTTCGACAGGCGCAAGCTGCTTTCGCTCGCCAAGGAAGCCGCCGGCCTCGGGATGGAGCTGTTCGTGCTCGACGACGGCTGGTTCGGCAGGCGCGACGACGACACGAGCTCGCTCGGCGACTGGACGGTCAACGAGAAGAAGCTGCCCGGCGGCATAGCCGGGCTCGTACCCAGGATAAACGCCCTGGGCCTCAAGTTCGGCATCTGGGTGGAGCCCGAGATGGTGAACGAGGACAGCGACCTGTACCGCGCGCATCCCGACTGGGCCGTCTCGACGCCGGGCCGCCCGCCCGCCTTCGGCCGCAACCAGTTCGTCCTCGACCTGACCATGCCGGAGGTGCGCGCCTACCTGGTCGAGGCCATGACGGGCGTCTTCTCGCAGGGCAACGTCGAGTACGTGAAGTGGGACATGAACAGGAACGTCTCCGACGCCTACTCCAAGGCCCTGCCGCCGGAGCGCCAGGGCGAGTTCCACCACCGCTACGTGCTCGGGCTCTACGAGGTGCTCGCCGAGCTCGTCAGGCGGTTCCCCGCCATACTCTTCGAGTCGTGCGCCTCGGGAGGCAACCGCTTCGACCTCGGGATGATGTGCTACATGCCCCAGGCCTGGACGAGCGACGACACCGACGCCTACGCCAGGCTATCGATCCAGGGCGGCAGCTCCTACGGCTACCCGCCCAGCGTGATGGGGGCCCACGTGTCGGCCAGCCCCAACATGCAGACCCTGCGCGCCTCGACCATAGAGACCCGCTTCAACGTGGCGGCCTTCGGCCTCCTGGGCTACGAGCTGGACCTGACGATGCTGTCGCCCTTCGACAAGAAGGCCATCAAGGAGCAGGTCGCCTTCTATAAGGCCAATAGGAGGCTCCTGCAGTTCGGGCGGTTCTACCGCGTCCCTCACCGCCTCGACGCGGAGAAGACTATCTGGGCCGTGGTATCAGACGACGGCAAGCGCGCGATAGCGGGGCTGTTCCAGGGCGCGGCGCGGGTCGGCAAGGGCCAGGACGTGCTGACCGTGCCCGGCCTCGATCCCGACGCGGCGTTCTCGGTAACGGGCCGCCCGCAGTACATAAACGTCAAGGCCTTCGGCCACCTGATAAACCACGTGCTCCCGGTCAAGCTGCGCGGGGACGGCGTCATCCATACGGTGCTGTCGTCCCATTACATGTTCAAGATGGCCGAGGAGGGCTACGCCGCCAACGGCGACCTGCTGTCGCGCTACGGCGTCAGGCTGATACAGCAGTTCTCGGGCACGGGGTATAACGACCGCGTGCGTATATTCTCCGATTACGGTTCGCGGCTGTACCTGATCGAGGCGAGGGACCCCGGGACCGCATAGCGCGCCGTGGCGCCTTCCCGGCGCCACGGTCCCGCCATCCGGGAGAACCGCCCGAATACAGGCGCCGCCTCTCCGATACGGCTCAGCGATACCGTCGAGCCGCGAGAATGGGCCGGGTAAAGAGAATCGCGGCGAGCGGGTCCTCCATACGCGGGGGTCGGGCTCCGCTCCGATCGTTTCGCTTTTCCAATCGGCCGGAGTAAACTAGCAAGGCTATAGGAGAAGTCAGGATGAAACGAATAATGATTTTTTTATTGCTCGGCTCCTTCGGGTGCATCGCGGCCCTCGCGAACGACCTCGAGAAAGAGGGCTTGCATGGAAGGATTAGGACAGTCGAAACGGCGCATTACGAGATGATCGAGAAATTCGGGGAATGGATAGCGGTGGACCTGTACACGTCCATAAGCGAATATAACGCTTCCGGGAATATCACTTCGCTACAGAGAATACCCTTCCGAGAGAGAGTTGATTATGAAGAAGCGTATGCTTATGACGAGAAAGGCCAAAAAAAAGAAAAACTGATATACCTCGAGAAAAGGCGCTTGATTGGCAAGGAAATCTATGAGAAGGATAGAATTCGCGAGAAAATATCATACGATAAAAATGGGTACGTAAGCGGCAAGACTAAATACGATTATGACGGCAACGGATACTTAGTGGAGGAAACGGTATACGATACGGCCGGTTCCGTTTTTAGCAAAGTGCGCTATACAGTAAGGAGCGACGGCAAGGTATCCAGAGAGGCTTTATATTCGTCTAACGGACAGAAGGGCCCTGAAAGCAGCTACGAACATGATGAGTCCGGGAATAAGGTCGTCGAAATAATAGAGCTACCGCCCAGGAAAAGAAAGGACCTACATGACTATGACAGCAAGAACAAGAGGATAAGAACGACAACATTTTTTAACGATTCATTGGATTCAACAACCGTATTCGGGTATAACGAAAAAGGGAATCTAATAGAAAGCACTCGCTTCGCCGCCGACGGCACGGTCGTAGAAAAAACGACTCTTATTTACGAGTATGATTCATTCGGCAATTGGATAAGCCTGACGATCGGTAAAGACGTGACTAAGTACGATAAAACCTACTTCGCGCCGTATAAGAAGGTTGTGAGGAGATTCGTCTACTACAAGTAAACGAATCTCTCCTGATTCGGCGGCCACCTGTACGCCGAAAGCCTATAGGAACGGCAGGCTAGCCTTCGGACTGCCGCGACGGCCGCGCCTCCCGCTGCTAGAACGCCAGCTTCAGGATGGGCATGAAGCCGGCGGCCCCGCCGTACCTGACGACGTTGACGAGCCCGAGCTGCGCGCCCTTGAGGAGCCCGGACACGTTGACGAGCCCTAGCTGGAACCCCGCGCAACGGTCGGCGATGTTGACGACCCCGACCTGCGCTCCCCTCACCGTACGCGCGACGTTCAGGATGGCGTTCAGCTGCAGGACGCGGGCCTCGCCGGCGAAGCCGAGAAGGCCTACCTGAACGCCCGTCATCACGCCCGAGACCGAGTTGACGAGTCCTATATCGACTCCCGCGAGCGCGGCGTTGCTACTCGCGAAGAGGGTAAGCCGGAGCCCGCGCACGGCCGTATCGGCCGGGAAGAGCTGCATCGGCGCCCAGATGGAGAATTGGAACGGCGTCGAGGCCAGCGGAGCCGAGGGGAGGAATTCGTCGCCGTCGGACTCGGCGCCAGGGGCGGGCGACCGCGGCGAGGGCGATCCCCTCGCCGCGGCTATAGACGCGGGTCTCGCGGGACGCGCGTTCGAGGATAGCTCGCGGGCCTGCTTATCGAGCGATGACAGCATCGCCCCGAAATCGGGGAAGAAATCCTCGGAAACGCCCACGACCTTCGCGCTCGACGTCTCCAGCAGCCGAAGCGACAGCACGTACTTCCCGTCGTGATACCTACTCAGCGAGCCGCTGACGACCATGTCGGCCGACAGCTGCTTGCCCATCTTCTTCTGGGCTTCCTGGTCGGAGGCGGCGGTCATGGAGAATTCTATCTCCCCGAGCAGGGCGTCTCGCGCGGTCCTGTCTATGACGACGAACGAGCCTGACTGGAACAGCGCCGCGGTAAGGCCGTCCACGACGCCGAGCATCTCATCCCGGCTAACGTCATTGATCCTCAGGTCCAGCACCGACAGGACCGGTTTCTCTTGGGCCGCGACCCCCGCTATGCAGGCGATCCCGAGTACGGCCGCGACGATCGCGCGCGCGTTCCTTGATATCATACGTTTCCTCCTAGAAGACGACCGAGACTATATGCTACTAGTCGGTAAAAATCCACGGCCGGGAAGTACGATCGGGCCAGGCGGCCTATCCTAGGGGCCGGCCCTTCCGGAGGGAGCGCCTATCCCGCTCCGGCCGATAGCCCCAGACGGACCCGGGGCGCTATCGGCGTACGCCCGCTGGAAACGCCTCTTCACGATCTCAGCGGGGGCTGGGTAGTCCACGACGAGGAGCGCCTGCGAGAGATCGTCCCTGTAAGCCCTAGCACCTTGAGGCTATAGCCCCTCTAAGCGCGCGCCCTTGAGCACTATGAAGAACGTCGTTCCCTTGCCGAGCCCCTCGGATTCGGCCCATATCCTGCCGCCGTGGGTCTCCGCGATCCGCTTCGCGATGGCCAGGCCGAGGCCCACGCCCTCGGAACCGGGCTCGAGCTTCTCGAATAGCCCGAACAGCCGCTCCTGGTGCCGGGGGTCGATGCCCGCGCCGTTGTCGCGCACGAAGATGCGGAGCTCTCCGCCCCGGGCGACCGCGCCGACGTCGATACGCGGCGCCTCCTGATCCCCCATATACTTGGCCGCGTTGTCGAGGAGGTTCCGGAACAGCTGGACGAGCCGCCTGGAATCGCCCATCAGGATGACGGGATCCTCGGAGACGGCGAGCCTGATGCCCCGATCCCCTATCCGCCCGGCGACGAGCTCGGCCGCGGCCCCGACGACCTCCCGTAGCGACACCTCCCCGACGACGAGCTCCTCGGCCCCTATCCTCGACAGCAGGAGGATCTCGTCGAGCATGGTCCCCATCTTATCGGCCGCGCTCCTGATGAACCCTATGTCCCTCATCTGTGACTCGACGTCGCCTATGATGACGTCCTGCTCGAGGAAGCCCACGAACGACTTGATCGTTACGAGCGGGCTGCGCAGGTCGTGCGAGGCCGTATAGACGAAGCGCGACAGCTCGTCGTTCTTGAGCATAAGCTCCCGCGTGCGCCGCCCTACCTCGGCCTTGAGCGTCCTGTTCCAGGCGTACAGGACGACGAAGAGGGCCAGGATAGCCAAGGTTATCGCGCCCGCGCTCAGCCAGAAGTTTTCGTCCTCGTAGAATCGAACCGTCTCGAGCTTTATCCACTTGTCCTTGATAGCGTCCCGCTCGGCCTGGCTTATCTCGCCCAGGGCCTTCGCGATTACGGAACCGAGCAGCGGCCAATCGCTGCGCGAGGCGAAGCTCAGCTCATCGGCGTAGCCGCAATCACCGGCGACCCTGATGTTCGTCAGGTTCGCCTTGCGCGCGTAATACGATATCGTCGCGAGATTGCCTACCATGGCGTCGATTCGCCCGAACGACAGGTCCTTGAGCGCGCTCTCGGGATTGGTTATCGGCCTGGCGTGGTATACGCCGAACCGCTCCTCGAGGACATCGCCAATCGAGTACCCTCCCTGGAGTACGACGTCCTTCAGATCCTTGAGGTCGCGGGGCGACATCGACCGAGAGACGTCGTCCCTGACGACGATGACATTGGGAATCGAGATATAGGGAGGAGAGAACTCTAGGAAGCGCGAGCGCTCGGGGGTATCGACGATAGTATCGCCGATATCGATCTCCCGCCTCTTCACGGCCTCCAATATCGCCTCGAAGCTATCCATCCTCACGACGCGGAACGAAACGCCGAGTTTCTTCTCGATCAAGCGCAGGTAATCGATGGCTATGCCCTGGAATTCGCCCTTCTCGTCGATAAACTCCAGCGGCGGGAAGAAAGGGTCGGGCGCTACCCTAAGCTCGCGAGGCGCGGACTGGAGCCAGGATCGCTCTTCGGGGCTCAGGAAATCGCCTTCGGAGTACGCGCGAACCTCCACGGCCCCGAGCAGTAGGAACAGCGCCACGACGGCGCGCCTGGCTATCATGGGGCAATAGTAAGCCGACATAGCCGATACTGGCAACAAAATTATCGCAATACGCAACCTTTCCGGCGCGGAGAAATTCCTTGACTAGCCTCCGCGCGGACGGCGATACTCGTACCCATGCGCATGCCGTCGGTCTTGGTGCCGTACTCGGGCCCCTGCCGCGAGCGGGGCTGCCAGGATATTTTCGTCTGCCTCAGGCCGGAGACCAACGGCGTGCTGGTCGAGAGCATCATGCTCAAGGCGATACGATCCGATCCGGAGGCGAAGGACCGGGTATCCTTGGCCTACCTCGCCAACCTGCCGGGGGACTTCATCTCGGGCAACCGCGTGATCGAGGAGCACTACGCCCTGAAGCGGTCCTTCGCGGAGCTGGGCAAGGCCGCGTTCACTCCGTGGATGCGCTCGGCCTTCGAGGCGCGCTTCGACACGTCATTCGAGAATGCCAGGATAACGGGCGCATTCGAGGCGATGGGCATACTCGGCCTCGACGCCGACGGGCTCTTCAGGCTTTGGGTCCCCGAGGACAGCTTCGCCGTCATACACGGCCAATCGATAAAGAAGAGCGGGGACCTGTTCATAGTCAACTACGATATACCGTCCCTGCTCCATAGGAATACCGCGGCGACCGACGTAGCGGCGATGATCTTCCGTACGGACCTCGGGTACGCCGGGTTCGGCAGGCTCGTCCGCCGCATGGAAGGCGCCCTGCTGGACGCCGGGGTCATAAAGGAAGGCGTCCCCCCGAGCTACGTCTTCCACTATTCCAAGGGCCCGCTCGAGCAAGTCCTGGACGCCGAGGGCTACCTCTACGATAAGGACTCGTCGCACACGCCTATGGATCAGATATCGTTCGCGGCCTACCTCGTCGAGCGGGGCATAGGACTGCCGGCGCTCAAGCGCTGCCTCGCTCATCCCATCGTTCGGTCCAGAGGGCGAGAGGAAGCCTACATCTTCGACCTGACGCTGCGCGACAGCTACGAGGCCGCCTATAGGAAGCTCCGCGGACTGCTGAGCCCCGCGGCTTCCCGCGGATCGGGGACCTAGGCGCGGCCGCGGCGTAGGCTTGCGCGCGAGCCCGGGAAGAATTAAGATCCGAGGCGCCATGAAGCGAATTCAAGCCAAGCCGTCGCCCCTGCCCGGGGCGCTCGTACTCATCGCGGCCCTAGCCCCGCTGACCCCCGCCGCCGTTTCCGCCGAAGGCCCTCCCGACGGCCTCTCGCTGCTACGGCAGCCGGGCTGGGCCTCGTCGCTCTCGGAGGACGCGTCGGGCAAGCTGACGATTTCCCGATCGACATCGCGCGGGGGAGCCGAGCCGATACGCTCGACGGCCGCCGTCACGCTCTACGTACAAGCCGCCTCAGGCGCGACCATCCTGTCAGAGGACGCGTACAAGGAGGGCCGCGCGGTATGGCTCCTGGCCGGCGGCTCCTCTTCAATCGTCCTTCATAATACGCTGTCGGTGGACATGTCGCCGATGAAGGAGGCGAGAGCCTCCTTCTACAAGAACCTCGACGGGATTCGCTGGTACCTGACGGGTAGGCGCCCCGACTCCACAACCTCGCTACCCGATTTGGAGAGCGCATGGCAAGGCTTGCTGAATAAGGTAGCGGCCGCCTTGGCTCCGGAATCCGACGCGCTCTCCATCGCGGGGCAGGACGCCGATACTGACCCGGAGGGACCGGTATCGACCCTCCTCGCGCTTAGGGCCCTCACCGCCGGGCCCGAGGCCCCGAACGCCACCTCGTGCCCGATCCCGACCCAGGCGACTCTCGGCTCTATCCAGGCCTGGTACGTCAAGCTCGACGACAGGGAGCTCTGGTTCCGCTTCGAGGCGCCCCATCTACTGCTCAAGGAAGCGTCGTCGGACCCGAGAACCAAGGCCTCTAGCATCAGAGCCTATAGATGGATCATCTTCCCGTCCGGAGCTATGCCATCCCTGGTCCTCATCCAGTACAAGGATCCGGAGCGGAATATTAATCACTCCATCCAGATAGGCCTAACCCAGGTAGAAAGAGGGCGGATCCCGGAGTGGCTCTTCACGGTCTCGGGGATAAAGACTAGGATGTTCGAGCGCTAGGGGCCGAGCCTACCCGAGCGATATCCCGAGGCCCTCCGCGTCCTTGTCGATTATCCTGAACTCGACCGAATCCGGGTCCGACCTCGCGGCCATGAACCGCATCGCGAACGACTCGGAATAGGCCCTCGCGTCTTCGACGGTCTCCCACTCGTAGAGCCCCTGGCACAGCCCGGTCGCGTGATCGACGGCCCAGTACTTTGAGCTGAAGCCCGGCAGGCCCATGAACACCATCATCGGAAGTATGGAGAACGCGATATTCTTCCTGACGCTCATATCGAGCGGCTTGAAGCGGACGAGGAAGAACGCGCGAGGCTCCTTCCCGCTCTTGACGATTACGCGCCTGAAAACGGTAAACGACTTCCCGTCCACGGTAATCGTCTTTCCCTTGGCGCTCGGGTCGAACGAGACCCTGCCGGATAGGAACAGCCGCGCCGTCGCGAAGAACCCCGATACGGGATTGGTCATATTCAATCCTTTCCGTCCTGGAGCGAGGCCAATCCTAATGCGCCGCCTCGATAGCCGGGAAAACGAACGAGTACCTCGATCCCCGTTCGTTATCGTACGCCAAGGAACCGTTCATCTGCGCCACGAGCGAGCGTACGATTATCATGCCCATGCTAGGAGGAACTGGCTCGGCCGCGTACTCGAAGCCCGGCCCGTCGTCGAAGTACGCGATAGACAATGCGCCGCACGTGTCAATTGCGCCCTCGATCTCGATACGCCCCGAGCTCCTGGATACGAAGGCGTACTTCATCGAGTTGGTGACCAGCTCGTTCAGCACGAGGCCGACGTTGATGGCGTACCTATGGTCGTACTCGAAGTCGAAGCCCCGGACCGATAGATCGACGCTCACGCTCTCGTTCCTCATCGACTTAATGACATTGTCGCATAGCCGCCTGACATAATCGCCGAAATGGATGCGAGTCTGGGAATCGCTCCTATAGCAGAGGCTGTCGTACAGGGCGTAGTACGCGTGTATCCTACTCTCTACCTCGGATAAGAGCTGGCCGCCGCCATCGCTGAGCCTGACGAGCGATAGGAGCGAAGACATCTGATTCTTCATCCTATGATGGATATCGCGGATTATTGTCTCCTTCTCCGCGAGATTCCTCCGAATCGCCGCGTCCTTCTTCTTGATCGCGCGCACGAACTGCACGATCACCAGGCAGGAACCCAGGAGAACGACGCCGTTGGCTACCGAGACGCCGGAGACTCGCCCTATCTCCAGGTAGCCCACCAGAAGGTTCACGCAGGCGGATGCGATTGAAACGAGCGCGCCGGCCATGGTCGAGTAGTAATACGCCGCGATGAAGAGCGGAAGGAAATACAGGACGGTAACTTTTATGGAAGAAGTAGTGACGAAATCGACCGTCCCGATGACCAGGAAGAGAACCGCGACGAAGAAGGCCGTGCGAACGTTCCTACCCATACTGAGCCTCCCGGGGCGGATAGCGCGGCCTGGCTGGCCGACCTCGCCCCGCCGCGCGATCGACGCAATTACTATAGGCCATCGCAGCACGTATTTCAACGGCGCCCCCTCGCAAGGGCTTGATGCGAAAGCCGCAGGACGCTACTATTATCGTAGCGCTACAGTATTAGAAGCAAGGAGCCGCCTATGCCGATACCGAAGCCCGTGACTCGCGTCCGAGGATCTCAGACGGGCTCGCCCATCAAAGCCCTCCTGGACCTGCTCGGCAGGCGATGGGCGCTCGGGATACTATGGAACCTCGGAGAAGACCCCGCGACGTTCAGGGACCTGCAGCGGCGCTGCGGCGGTATTTCTCCCTCGATACTCAATAGCAGGCTCAAGGACCTCAAGGACGCCGACATGGTCGGCAGGGAGGAAGAAGGCTACACGCTGACGGAGCGCGGCAAGGAGCTATACGCGATAGTCCTGCCGCTCGGCGCGTGGTCGGCCTCGAGGTCCGAGGAGGCGTTCGGTCACGCGAAGCCGGGGATGCGGGAGAGCGTGCTCGAGAAGGCGGAGGCGTTGCGCAGGCGCCGCGCCTAGGCGGCGAGCGGCGGCGGGGCGGCCCGGCAGCGCATGGAATTCCCTTGCCGACGCGGCCTAATGCCAGTACCTTTCATATCGCGGCGACCGTCGCGTCCTTTCGGACGGACACCGCGGGCCGCTCCGTACGGAGGGCTACGCTAATACGGCCGGGAACCTAGGGGCCACGCGCCCGGGACCGGAGGCTATCCGCCTAGCCGGCGGCGAGCCGGGGAGTACAATCATGTCGCGTTTCAACGAATTCGGCGAATCGTTCGAGAGCATCATCCGCGAGCTATCGTCGGGGGCCGAGGAGTTCGCCAGGGCGATGGCCGCCGAGGCCGAGTCGAAGGGCTACGGCGACTTCTGCGGCGGCAAGAAATTCAATATGCACTTCGATAACCCTCTCTATCCCAGGCACGACAGCTACGAGGCGGCCGACGGTTCCCTCGTGTACCGGTTCTTGCTGCCCGGTTTCGACGAGTCGTGCATCAGCCTGACCTTCAAGGGCGACACGATGGTGCTCAAGGCGACGCTGCCCGAGCGCCTCCGCGCCGAGGCCGCGGCCGGCCGCAAGCCGTTCCTCAGAGACGTCGACCGCCGCGAGTACAGGGTCCCGGCCGAGCGCTACGACCAGCCCGCCGCCAAGGCCGCGTTCCGCGACGGCATCCTTACCGTGACCATCCCGGCAAAGGAAGAGGACATGAGCCAGTCGATCAAGGTAGAGATAGTGAAGGAAGGCAACTAGGATATCCTATGGGGAGGGCGGGTTAACCGCCTTCCCTATCCAGCTATAATCGTAGCCCGACCTCTCGGCGTCTCCCTCGTCGAAGGCGTTTATCCTTACGTGCCCCGCCGAGACGGAGCCGAGCGCGTCGAACAGCCTGTCGTACATAGCGCCTATCAGGTCGCTCTCGCAATCCGCGCTCGCCCCGACCGATACCACGAGGAACCGGGATCCCCGTAGCCTGCCGTTCTTATAGTACGGCCGGAGGCGGTCTATCGCGTTCTTGACGGGACCAGGCACCCCCGACCAGTAGACGGGGCTCCCCAGCACTATCAAGTCCGCGCCCTCGAGCTCGGCGTATAGGCCGGCCATGCCGTCGGCCACGGGGCAGGTCAGGTTCCCGGCCTTGCAGGCCCTGCAATCGACGCAGGGCCCTATACCGCTCGCGTATAGAGAGCGCTCGACGACGGCGTCGCCGTCCGACGCGCAGCTCTCGCGTATCCTCCGTAGAGCGTACGCGGTATTGCCGCCCGCGCGAGGGCTACCGTTCAGGAACAGCCAGCGCATACGCGCCTCCTCATCTCAGCGGATCGACGAGCGTCGCTATCTTCGCGGCGTAGGCTTGGCGATTCCCGGGGGCGAAGTCGCGCTCTGCGAAGCCTACGAACGCGAAGGGCTCGACGCCGCCTTCCTCCGTCATCTGCCCGACTATCTTATCAGGATCGGTATCGCCGGACACGGTCGCGAAGGCGGCGCGTCGTAGCGTACCCTTGAAGGCGCGGAGGTACGACCTGACCGGCGGGCAGAGGCTCCACGACCAGACCGGCGTGCAGACGTATACGACGTCGTACGCCGCCGCGTCGTAGCGGGGCGCCTCGATGGGCGAGGCCCTCCCGAAGGTAGCGTCCGCGCCGGCGCCCATGAAGGCGAAGAAACCCGAGCCGCGCGTCCGCTTCTCAGCGATTACCTCGATATCGGCGCCCAGTAGGGCGGCTAGGTCCTCCGCTACGGCGCGGGTCGCCTCGCCCTGGCTGAAGTAGGCGACCAGGACCCTTCCCGCGCCCTCGACGGGTAGGACCGACTCCGTTATCGCCGACCCGGGGTTGGCCGCCGGGCTCGGGCCGCTCGTCGCGTCAGCCGCGCCGGGCTTGGAGGTCGCGCACCCTGCCGCGAGGGCCGCCGTTAACGCCAGTATCGTGACGGGATGTACGCGCATCGCTCCTACCCCCTAGCTTAGTATAATCCCTACGGCGCGGACGGGCGAGCCGTCGGCGTCCTCTATGGCGAGCGGCAGGCACGAGAAGACGAACGATCGGCCGACCAGGGCGTCGAGGCCGCGCAGGTTCTCGACGATCACGAGGCCGCCGCCCAGCAGTATCCTATGTATCGGCAGCCCGTCCGAGCCTACGGGATCGGCCGAGATGCAGTCGTACCCGACCCCGGACAGGCCGAGGCCGCATAGCCACCGGGCGGCCTCCGGCGAAAGCACGGGGAAGCCGGAGAAATAGCCCTCGGAACCCCATCTAGACGACCAGCCCGTGCGGAACAGGACGAAGTCGGCCTCCGGTATCCCCCCGGCGTACGGCTCGAGCTCGGCCATGCCGACGACGCCGGCGATCCCGGGCCCGGTGCGGCCGGCGAGGTCGACGACGAGCCCGGCGCCGACGAATTTCCCGGCGTCGAACCGGTCGAGCGTCGCCCCTCCCGGCAGGATATGCCCGGGGGCGTCGATATGCGTGCCCGTATGGGAGTACATAGTCAACAGCTTCTCGGCGAAGCCGTCTCGCTCGATCGTGGTCGCCTGCGACAGGCGGGGCCGCTCCGTGCCGGGGTAGACCGGCATATCGGGGGATATAGTCTGGGTCAGGTCGATCACTTCCATGTGCCCTCCGTACGTATTCGCGATATCGTATCGCCCGGCCCGACATCGAGTCTACGAGCGGCCCAGTATCTTGCTTATGGTAAGGGGCGCGGATCCCTCGAAATGATTATTAACGTTCAGGAAGACCTTGCGCCCCCCGGAGAGGAAGGCGTCGACCGAGCGCATGATCCTCGACAGCTCCTCGTCCTTGGGCCTGACGATCCGGCTCCAATCCGCGCCGGTCCGTTCTTCCATGCCCTCCCGGTCCTCGCCGTGCAGGCGGACGCAGGCCGCGTTCCCCAGGAGCCCGCCGCGGGCGTCTAGAATGCCCGCGACGTCGTCCATCCAGTAGCCCTGGAGCAGCACCGGCGCGACGCCCCGGCTAGAGAGCGCCTCGAACCAGGCGTCGTCCATCCATCGCGGGTTACGTATCTCGACCCCGTACGGGACGTCGGCCGGGAGCGCGTCGAGGAAGGCGGAGAGCTCGTCCGCGAAGCGCTCCCTAGATTCCATCTTCTGCTTATTGAGGTACTCGAACTGGAACATGAGCAGGCCTATCTTAGGCGCGAGGGGGGCTATAGCCTCCAGGAACCGGAAGAAGAACCCGGGGTCCAGGAAAAGGCCGTTTGGGACGAGGCCCGTCCCCCGGCTCGCCCTATGGTGGGTCAGCGTCAGCGCGTCCGGGCACTTGACGGTGAAGAGGAAGCCGGGAGGCGTCGCGGCGTCGTACTCGGCGACGGTCTCCTTGCGGGGGAGCGCCGCGCCGGTCTTGCCGAGGGACCAGAACCACTGATCCACCTCGACCGTCCTATAGGCCCGGGCGTATTCCGCGAGGAAATCGCGAGGCTCCCGGCTCGAGTAGACGAGCCCCTCCCAGGACGGGTACTTCCAGCTGCACGTTCCTACGTAGAGTTCTCCCATGCCTGAAAGATAGGCCGGGGAGACTCTCGGCGCAATCCCTCCGGGGCCCCGCGGCTCCCTAGGCTCCTTTTCCGACGGGGACTCCGCCTACGGGAGCTCCTCGACCGTCGCGTCGTAGGGCGTACCGTCGACCCATACCCTGAAGGAACGGCCGGCGCCATGTACGCGGGGAGCTCGGGGCGCGGAGGGACGGGCCGCGGCCGGGGCGCCGG
>JAHIWG010000043.1 GCA_018816345.1 Spirochaetota bacterium
AGCCGAGCCCGAGGTTGGAATACGAGTTGAGTATGGCGACGAAGGCCGTCGCCGTGACCATCGCGGTGCCGGAGCGGCCGAGCGCCAGGGCCAAGGGCATCGAAACGGCGCCCGAGCGTCGCCTGACCCCCAGGCTCTCCTTGAGGTGCTTGGCGGCCGCGCCCGCCTGCAGGTAGCTGTCTCCCGAGACGAGTGCCGCTATCGCCGGGGCCGCGAGCGCGAAGAGCGTCTTGTAGGGGTTCCTCTTGCGGTTGGCCAGCCAGAGCGCGAGGGGCGCGAGCGCCAGCACGACGAAGGCGGTCTCGAAGCCTATGGCCGCGAAGAGGGGCCCGTAGACGGCCAGCCTCGGGGTCTTCGCGAGCGACGCGGCGCGCGCGGCGGCCGCGATTATGAGCGGCAGGGGCAGTATCTCGACGAAGAAGCTGTTGATCTGCCAGAGTATCCTCGACAGGGAATCGAATACCGCGACGACGGGCCTGGTCGCGGCCTTGTCGAAGGCGAAGCCGAGCCCGAGCACCATCGCGAAGGTCGCGGCCGGGAGCAGGAAATCGAACGCCGAGAGCGTGCTCAGGGCGTCCGGCGAGACGATGGCCCCGAGTATGCCGAATACCGTAGGCGCCGCTCCCGCGCTCGTCGACGAGTCGTTGGACAGCGGGATCCGCCCCGGCGTGAAGATGAAGGCGCCCGCTAGCCCCACGAGCGAGAGGACGAAGACCGTCGCTATCGAGTAGCCGGCGGTCTTGAACCATACCCTATGGAGCCGCTTATCCTCGTGGAGCTCGAAGGCGGCGACGGCGACCGAGAAGAATACCAGGGGGAGGAGGGCGTAGCGCCCGACGTTCAAGGCGATGCCGGCGACGGCGTCTATGACGCTCCCGTCCCCTAGGGGGATGACGAGCCCGGCCGCCGCGCCTATGACGGCCGCTATCAGGTACTTGAGCCATATCTTCATCGTCGGAGCATACCTGAGCCCGTTTGCGCCGTCAAGGCGAAGGCTCGCGGCGCGCCCGCTGGCGGCCGCGAGCTTGCGGCCCCGGCGCCGGCGGTAGTAGTATGCGCCGCATGCGCGACGACACCGACTGCGGATCGACCCCGGGCCACGGCCTCGACGTATCGAGGAAGGGCCTCTTCAAGGCTCTCCTCAACATAGCCTTCCCCATGATGCTGGGGAGCGCCATAGAGGCGGTCTATAACCTGACGGACGCCTTCTTCCTGGGGCGGCTAGGTACCGCCGAGGTCGGCGCTCCTTCCATAGCGTTCAGCATAGTCTTCTTCCTCACCGTCTTCGGCTTCGGCCTGTCCGGGGCGGGCATGACCCTGATCGCCCAGTCGAAGGGCAAGGGCGACCTGGATAGGATGAACCATTACATGAACCAGTCGACGTCGCTCCTATTATGCGCCTCCGTCGCCCTGGCGGCGATCGGGGCGCTCGTGGCGGCGCCCCTCCTCAGGCTGCTCAATACGCCCGGCGAGGTCTACGGCTTCGCCCTCGTCTATATGCGCATAGTCTTCCTCGGGATCCCGTTCACCTTCGCGTACTTCGCCTTGCAGTCGTCGTTCACCGCGCTCGGCGACTCGGCGACCCCCATCAAGGTCCACCTCCTGGCGGTAGGCCTTAACGTCGCGCTCGACCCGGTGCTGATCTACGGCCTCGGGCCGATACCGGCGTTCGGCGTGGCCGGCGCGGCCATCGCGACGGTGGCTTCCCAGGGCGTCGGCGCGGCGCTCTCCATAGCGGTGCTGCGTCGCGGGCGGTCCGGGCTTAGGCTGTCCCCGGCGGCGATGCGGCCGTCGGGCGGGTCATGGGCGCTCCTCCTCAGGATAGGCCTGCCCTCGAGCGTCGGGCAGGGCCTGTCGGCCTTCGGCTTCACCGTGCTGCAGGGCGTCGTCAACCTGTTCGGCACCTCCGCGATAGCCGCCTTCGGGGTGGGCAATAGGCTGATGAACATGTTCGACATCCCGACCCACGGCATAGCCAGCGCCACGACGAGCCTCGTAGGGAGGGCGATGGGCGCGAAGGACGAGAAGACGGCCAACAGGGTCGTCCGCGCGTCCTTGGCGATGGTCGTGTCCTTCGAGATACCCCTGCTCGCGCTCTCCTTCTTCTACGGGGGGGGCCTCGTCAGGCTATTCGTCGCCGATCCCGAGGCCATAAGGCTCGGCGACCTCATGTTCAAGGTCGTCAGCCCGTCCCTCCTGATGTTCGGCCTCTATTTCGCGCTGAGCGGCGCCTTCCAGGGGGCCGGGGATACCAAGGTGATCATGGCGCTGTCCGTGTTCAGGCTGTGGGTCGTCAGGGTGCCTATCGCCTACTTCCTGGCGTACGGCACGAAGATAGGCCCCCTGTCCATCTGGGTCGCCATGTTCGTGTCTAACTTCCTGACGGCTGCCATAGGCTTCGCCTACTTCAAGAGCGGGCGCTGGAAGCGAGCCCTCGATCCCGACCGCATCTAGGCGGCTCAGTTATCCTTGGCGATCTCGCTCTCGTATAACTCCTCGAAGTAGCGCCGGTGCCGGCTCTCCTCGGCCGCGAGGCGATGGAACACGGCCGAGGCCTCCGGGTCGGCGGCCGCGGCCTCGAGCCGGCCGTACAGGTCGCCGCTCCGCTCCTCCTTCTTGATCGCGGCGACCAGGATGTCCTGGAACGTCATCCCGGCCGTCGGCTCCTCCTCGGCGTCCAGCCCGGCGGCTAGGCCCAGGTCGACCGCCGCGGTCGGCGAGAGGCTTACGCCGCCCCTCGAGCGCATGCCGGAGATCATCGCGACGTGGCCCTCCTCCATGGCCATGAATTCGGCCAGCGTGGCTCTCTGGGCCGCGAAGGAGGCCATCGCCGTAAGCTCCCTATAGAACGCCACCGCCGCCTTCTCCCTTCCCAGGGCGAGGTCGAGGGCGGCGGCGAAGGTCGAAGCGTCCATATCAGGCTCCTTTCCCGCCGAGCAGGCGGTCTATGCCGAGGGCGGCGCGGTGGCCGTCGGCTATGGCGGATATCGCGTCCTTCCGGTCGTTGACGAAGTCGCCCCCGGCGAATACCGCGGCGCCGCCCGCCTGGCCCGAGGAGGCCATGCCGTCGGCGTCGACGACCGGCTTGAAGCGCCTCGTCGGTACGCCGTCGGCTTCGGCGACGTACGAAAGGTCCGGGCCCTGACCGATGGCGGCGATTATGGAGTCGTAGCGCTCTTCCCTGACGGCGCCGGGGATGGGCTCCGGCACGGGGCGCTTGCCCGCCTCCTTCTGGACCATCGCGGCCTCGTTCCAGACGAACACGGCCGCCTTGCCGGCCGGCGCGCCCTCCGCGTCCCTGACCTCGAGCGGTATGGCCTTCTCCACGAGCCTGGCGCCCTCGGCCTTCGCCTCGCGTATCTCCTCGGCGTCCGCGGGCATGTCCTCCTCGCGGCGGCGGTAGAGTATGTCCACCCGGGCGCCGTGCCTGAGGGCCGTGCGGGCGGCGTCCATGGCGACGTTGCCGCCTCCTATGACCGCGACGCGCCCGCCCAGGCCGAGCTCCTCGCCGCGGGTCGCGGCCGCGAGCACGGCGACGCCGTCGAGCACGCGGGGGTGCCCGTCGCCGGGCACCTCGAGGCGGTAGGCGAGCGGCAGGCCGGTAGAAAGGTAGACCGCGTCGTAGTCCTTCCTCAGCTTGGCCAGCGGTATATCCTTGCCTATGGAGACGCCGCGGCTGATGCCGACGCCGAGGCTCTCGATGTAGCCTATGTCCTTGTCCAGGGCGGGGTAGGGCAGGCGGTACTCCGGTATGCCGAAGCGGAGCATGCCGCCGGCCGCCTCGTCCTTCTCGAACACGGTCACGCCGTAGCCGAGCATGGCAAGGTAGTACGCGGCCGACAGGCCTCCGGGGCCCGCTCCGACGATCGCCACCTTCCTACCAGTGGGCGCCGCGGCCCGCGGGAGCGCCTTGGCGTAGTCCGACAGCTCGACCTGGTCGGCGATGTAGCGCTTCAGCCAGCGTATCGCGACCGGGTCGCCTGCCGATCCTATCGAGCACGCGTCCTCGCAGAGGTGGGTGCAGACCCGGCCGCAGGCCTCCGGGAAGGGGTTGGTGTCGTATAGGAGGCGAAGGCCCTCCTCCATGTCGCCGTCGCGCACGGCCTTGATGTAGCCCGGGATGTCCATGTGCGCCGGGCAGCTGGCGATGCATAGCCCGCAGGACACGCAGCGGTCGGCCTCCTTCTCGGCCTGGGCCCGCGAGTAGCCCTTCACCAGCTCGAGGAACGACGCGACCGCCTCGGCGGGCCCCGTCTCCGGCATCGGGACGCGGTCCTCGTCCAGGAGGCGGTACCCGTCGGCCCGCCTGTAGCCGAGCGGCGAGCCGTCCCAGGGCTTGGACTCGACGCCAGGCACGTAGCGGAAGACGTCCGGGTCCTTGTCTATCCAGACGTACTCGTTGCTCATGGAGAGGGATCCCGAGGGGCAGATGTCGACGCAGAGCGCGCACCAGCAGCAGCGGCCGTAGTCGACCCTCGGCCGTAGCCCCGAGTCGCCGTCCTCGGGGTCGCGGCCCGCCACGGGCACCATGTCTATGGCCTTGTTCATGCAGATGGCCTCGCAGGTGCCGCAGCCGACGCAGGCGTCGGCGTCGTTCATATGGAAGCCCCGGTAGCGCGGGGCGCCGGGCCGCTCGTCTATGGGCTTCCTGACCGTGAACGGCTTCTCGAAGGCCCGCTTCCAGACCGCGAACGGCGCTATGAAATCCTTTAAGTCCATCGCCTTACCTCTCGATCTCGGGCGGATAGGTATGGAGGCTGACCATGAGGCCGGCCACGTCCGCTATGTTGACGCCGCGGACCAGCCGCTCCATCACCGAGACCGCGTGCGTGTAGCTCGGGCCGCGTACAGCGACGCGGCGCGGCTTGTCGGAGCCGTCGGAGACGACGTAGAAGCCGTACTCCCCGCGGGTGCACTCCGCCGCGACGTAGGTCTCGCCCGCCGGTATCTTCCAGTGGAGCGGATTGGGCAGCTTCTCCCGGAACGGGCCGTTCGCGGGCGTCCTATCGACGATCTGCCGTATCAGGTCTATGGCCTGATACATCTCGCCGAGGCGGAGCCTCGCGCGCCCGTACGCGTCGGACTCGGTACCGACGAGCGGCTCGAAGCTCAGGCGGGGATAGGCCAGGTAGCCGGAGTCCTTGCGAAGGTCGCGCCCCGCGCCGGCGGCGCGCGCGTTGGGGCCGGTGATGCCGTACTGGTCGACCCAGTCCCTCGGGATGTAGCCGAGGCCCTCGGCTCGCGCCTTGAAGACGGCGTTGTGGAACATCACGAGCTCTATGTCGTCGAGGTTCTTCTCGACGACGTCCATGGTCGCGAGCACCCGCTTCCAGAAGCCGGCCGGGACGTCGCCGCGGACGCCCCCGGGGATGATGTACATGTGGTAGATGCGGCCGCCCGTCAGCTCCTCGAAGAGGTCCAGGACGTAGTCGCGCATCGTGACGCTCCACTGGGCGATGGTGCCGTGGCCGAACGCGCCCGCCTGCCCTCCTATCCACATGAGGAAGCTGGCCAGCCTTATCATCTCGAGGGACAGCGTCCGCAGCCAGACGGCCTTCTCGGGTATGACCACGCCGGCGAGCTCCTCGAGGGCGGCCGCGTAGCAGTACTCGTTGAAGTCCGGCTCGGGCACGGCGATGCGGCACACGAGCGGGAAGTTCTGCATGTAGAGCCTGCGCTCCATCAGCTTCTCGAAGCCGCGGTGGAGGTACCCGACGTGAGTCTCGCAGTCGACGACCGTGTCGCCCTCGGCGACGAGCCGTAGCGACATGTTGCCGGTGATGCCGGGATGCTGCGGGCCCTGCCACATGACCAGGTACTTGCCCGAGTCCAGGTCGGGCGTCGCCCGCTCGGCCGGGGGTACGGCGTGCTGTTTCTCGCGCCTCATCTGGCGGCCTCCGGGAAGAGTCTGTCTCTCATATGCGCGGCCGGGTCGTGCGTTACCCGCCCGGGGCGCTCGGCGTACGTCGCGTCGCTGTAGGCCAGCGAGTCGAAGTCGCGACGCATCATGGGCGGCCCGTCCCAGCCCTCGAGGACGAACTCCTCGTCGACGCGGGGGCTGCCGGGGAAGTCTATCCCGAACCACTCCTTCATCTCGCGCTGGTAGGTCCAGGCCTGGCCCCACAGGAGGTGAATGGAGTCGACCGTCGGGTCGTCCCGGTCGACGTCCGCGTGGATCAAGAGGCCCTGCCGCGCCTCGTGGTTGCGCAGCGCGTAGGTCAGCGTGAAGACGTTGCGTTCTATGTTGTCTATCGCCGTGGCGAACGACAGGTGCCTGTAGCCTTCCTCGTCGCGCAGCCATGCGAGGACGTCGCGTATCCGGATGACGTCGACCGCGACCGACGCCAGGTCCTTCCTTTGATCGTGCCAGTCTCGGGCGCCGTAGCGGCCGGCCAGCCTCGTTGCCAGTTCGTTCATCTACGGTCTCCTACCAGTTGTAGTCGGGCATGTTCCAGTTCTTGATGACCTTCTTCTGGTTCGCCTTGTACCAGTCGAAGTTGCGGGCGTACTCGTTCTGCCCCTCGCCGTCCCCGGCCTTGATTATCCTCTTCAGCTCCTGGAAGCCGGCGAGCAGCGCCTCGGGCCGCGGCATGCAGCCGGCGATGTACACGTCCACCGGGATGTACTGGTCGATCCGCTTTATCGTGTTGTAGCTGTCCCAGTACATGCCGCC
>JAHIWG010000044.1 GCA_018816345.1 Spirochaetota bacterium
AGGCTCCGGCCGTCCCCTATCGCGTAGAGCCGCGGCTCGGAGCAGTTGCCCTGGCCGAGGGTCACGCGCTCGGGGCTGCCGGGGACGAGCGCCCCGTCGGCGTCGAGCCTGGCGGCGTACACCTGGGTCGTCCCGGAGAGGAGCCTGCGCTCCCAGGTCAGCCATAGCTCGTCCCCCACGCGCGCCAGGTGGCAGCGC
Source organism: Spirochaetota bacterium (assembly GCA_018816345.1). Taxonomy (GTDB): domain Bacteria; phylum Spirochaetota; class Spirochaetia; order Treponematales; family UBA12059; genus SZUA-370. Next base: position 199 of record JAHIWG010000044.1, read on the forward strand.
TGGTTGTCGAAGGCGTTGGGGTCGGTCGCGTCGCGCTGGACCGGGTCGATGAAGTCGGTGACGCGCCGGGGGGCCGACCACGTGGCGCCCCCGTCCCTCGTCGCCATGGAGTATAGCTGGTAGCTAGGCCTGTCGCCTGCTGACAGGGTCTGGAATACGACCACGTCCGAGCCCGGCAGCGAGGCGGCGCTCGGGAGGAAGTTAGGGTCCAGGCCTATCTCTCCGCCGACGAAGGGCGCGAGCTCGGTCCACGTCTTGCCGTCGTCCGAGCGGGAGTAGAAGATGGAGAGCGACTCGTACGTGGTGGCCGCCCCCCCTGCCTGCGCCTTCGTGAAGACCTGGCTGCGGGTGACGAAGAGGTGCCAGCCGCCTGAGGCCTTGGAGAACACGCGGGGGGCGACTACGGGCGCGGCGAACTCCAGGGAGGTCAGCGGCGAGAAGGTCCGGCCGGCGTCCAACGACTTGTAGACGGCCACCGTCCTCTCGCCGGAGGAGGCGGCGACCAGCATCGTCCCGTTGCCGTCGTCGGCCGCGGAGAAGAGCGTCGGGGCGCTGAGGCTCTGCTCGCCCTTGGCCCTGTCGCCTATGGGCTCGTAGGAGAAGGGGCCCGCGAAGCGGTCCCGCCGCGCCACGCCTTCTTCTCCGTACGAGGCGAGCGACAGCCAGGCGGTTCCCCGGCCGGCCGCGACGACGTTCTCCTGCCATATCGCCACGACGCGCCCGCTCGTCCTCAGGGCCTGGGGGTAAGCCCCGACGCCGCGCGATAGCTTGACCGGCGCCTCCCAATAGAAGTCGGGCGGCGCCGCTCTGGCCGTGGTCGACAGGGCCGAGGCGGCGACGACGGCGGCTACGGCGAGCGCCCTGCGGACGAACGGAGGTATAGGGCGTCTCATCGGCGTCAGTATCCCCTCGCCGTGAGCCGCGCGTCGAGGTCCGATACCTTCTGCATCGAGACGCCGCGCGGGAAGACGGCCGCGAGCCTGGCGAGCCTGGCCCTGGCGTTTATATAGTCGCCGTTGGTGAAGAACGTGACCGCCTCGTTATAGAGGGATTCGGCCGCGCTCGGCAGGACGATGGCCGTGTCTCCCCCGATGTAGGTCGCTATCTTGTCCTTGAGGAGGCCGGCGCTCTCGTTGTTGGGGTCGAGCCCTATGGCCTTCTCCAGCTGGGCCCTGGCGAACGAAAACTGGGCTACCTGGCGCGAGTCGAATATGCGCTGGGCCGCCTGCACGAGGGAGCGGGCCTCGGCGAGCGCCTTAGGATCGGGCGGCGGTTGCCTGAATCCCAGGAGTATCTCGGCCCGCTCTATGAGGGCGCGGAGCCCGGGGTATCGCGGGTTGATCGTCTCGAGGTCCTTGAGGTCGCTATAGGCCGTCGTCAGGTCGATCTTGGAGTCAAACTTTCCCCTCGCCTCCGAGACCATGCGCGCGAACTTCCTCCCGAACTCGTCGGGGTCGGATAGCTGGTCTATCCTGAGCTCGAGGACGCGCGCCTCCTGGTTGAGCGGGAACACGACCTTGACCTCGGCTATCTTCTGCCTCGACTGGGAGAACGACCTGATGGCGCCCGTCTTGTCGCGCTTGGACAGCAGGGAGGAGCCTTCCTCGTAGTACTGCTTGGCCAGCGACAAGAGCTGGCTCATCTCGGGGAAGAGCGGCGCCGTCACCGGGATGTCCCTGCCGGTCTTCACCGAAAGGGCCGTCTGGACCAGCTTGAGCCAGTACTCGACCTCTACCTCCGGAGTGGAGTTGGTCGTGCTCCAGCGCGAGCGCGCCTGGAGGAGCGTCGTCTCGGCCCGGTCGAACTCGCCCTGCAGGTAGAGGCTCTTTCCGCCGGTGACGAGGCGCCTGGTGTCGGCGACGACGAGGTCGTTCTCGGTCTTCAGTATCGTGGCGGCGAGCTCCGACAGGAGCCTGTCCGAGTCCGCCCGCAGCGTCGGGTTCTGCTCGAAAGACAGGGACGCGAGGTAGCGCTCCCTCGCCCGATCGAGGCGCTCCCTCGCCGTCTCGAAGTTATTAGCCCGGAGGGCCGACCTGGATTCGGCCAGCCTGCGCTCCGCCTCGAGCCTGCTGGAGTCGGCGAGCTGCTTCTGCTCGGTAGCCTTGGCCTGGAGCGAGACGCGCTCGGCCGAGCTCGAGGCGGTCCTGGCCGAAAGCGCCCTGGCGCGCTCGGTCCACTCCAGCACCGAGGCGTCCGAGGCGATATAGGCGGGCTTCGAGCCCGAGGAAGCGAGGAAGGCGTCTATCTCCGCCTTGAGCGACGCGAGCGCCGCCTCGGCGGATCGTAGCGACGCGAGGGCCTTGCTCGGGTAGCGGAACGTAGCCTCGGGCAGCGAGGGGTCGTCCGAGGGAAGCCCGGCGAGGAAGGCCTTGCTCGAGTCGATGGTCGCGATCGCCTTGTCGGCGGCGTCCGACAGGAGCCCGAAGCGGAAGGCGGAGGCGGCCGCGACCGCCTTAGTCTCCATCGTCCGCGCCAGCCGGGACGCGTTGTCTATCCTGCCGTCCAGGGCGCCTTGCTCCTCCTGCGAGGCGACGGAGCCGTAGCCCGCCTGGGTCCATGCCGCCATCCTGGTCGCGGAGGCGCCGGATTCCTCGCGTATCGCGGCGATAGCGCCCTGGGTCTCGACGAAGGCGGCCCTGCGAGCCTCGAATTCGGCTAGCGAGGCGTCGGCGGCCTCGGGCGAGGGCCGGTACGCGTCGAGGGCTAGCCCGTTGGCGCCGATAGCCGCCTGGGCCGACGCTAACGCCTCGTACGAGCGCGCGGCGCGGCCGGCGTGCACGAAGCGCAGGTAATCCTGGCCCTTGAGCTCGAGCGCGGCCTGGCCCAGCGGAGTCGAGCGCTGATACAGGTCGCTGGGGGCGTAATGGCCCCATAGCGACAGCAGGGCGACGCCGCGGTCCGCGTTAGCGGCGGCCGCCCGGTATCCCGATAGCGCCGCGTCCCACTCGCCCTGGTCGTACGCGGCCCGCGCCGCCGCCAGGCCGGAGGCGAGCGCGCCGTCCAGGGCCGCCTGGGCCGCCCCGAGCGAGGAGGTCCATCGAGCGTCGATGGAACCGACGACGCCCTCGAGCCTGCCCTCGGCGCGGCGTCCCAGGACGAGGCGGTACGCGAAGGGCAGGAACGAGTTCTCGGTGACCGTCCGGTCCGCTGCCGTCAGTTCCGCGAACGAGGCCTCGAGCGCCCTTCCCTGATCCACGACGAAGCGCCTGGTCCTCGCGGTGGCCAGCGCCGTTTCCTCGGCCGCGACCCACGCCGTCCGTATCGCGGCGTCGTTCCCGGAGGCGTAGGCCGACGATAGGGCCTCGAAGGCGGCCTTCATGGCGAGGCCGCCCGCCTCGAATTCTATGATTGAGCCGGAAACCGAAGCGACTCTCTCGAAGACGCCGTCTACGAACGCCTGGTCTAGCCCGGCGGCGACGAATTCCGGCCTATAGAGCTCGAATCCCGATTCGTAGCGCTTCGCCGCCTCGGCGAATTTCCCCGAGTCGATGAGCGCCCGGCCCTCGGCCATGATAGTCTCGAACTGGGCCCGGTTATAGGTGAAGAGGGCCAGGTCCTTCGTCCTCGCGACGAATTCCTTGACAGCGGGGTTGGGCACCCGCTCCAGGCTCTCGAGCTCCTTGATCATCGCGAGCTTCTTCTCCTGGTTCGTCGGGTCGTTCTGAAGCACCTCGATGAGCGCCTCGGCGGATTTGTTATAGGTGGAACGGATCTTCGTTATCTTCCGCATCCGGGCCTGGGCGGCGTCGAAGCGATCGGGGTATTTCTGCATGAATTCAGTTATATAGAGAATCGCCTCGTCGTATTTCTGCTCCGCTATCAGGGTGTCGGCGTATAGGAGAGGGTCCTCGCGGCCGCCTAGGCCCCAGGCGGCCGCCGCGAAGGCGAGGAGTAGGAGAATGGCGAGCGCCGTGCGGCGCGGTTTTATATTCATCTATCAGGCGCCGCCCAGGGCTCCTCCCGCAATATCCGGCCATCCAGGGCCCGGTTCTACACTATCATTGTCGGCTGGTTCCTCGTTTAGCTGAGGCCCCGTCGATCCTTCTACCGATAGAAATTATCCCCATCGTACTGTATATTCTATCGTAGCATGAAGCGGAAAGTCGGCCTCGCAGTGTTTCTAGCCCTCGTGACGGGCGCCGGGGTCGGCGCTCAGACGCTGCAGAGCCTATATCCGAGCGCCTACGAGCTCGTATACAGCCTCTTCTCCCTCGGCGGCGAGGATCCTAACGAGGGGCTGACGACCTTCCTGTCGGCCCTGGTGCCCGTCGGAGGGAGCGCCGAGAGCATGGGCATGGCCTTCACCGCGGTCGCTACCGACGCTTCGTTCCTCGAGCTCAACCCCGCGGCGAGCGCGGTGCAGGATCAGACGCAGTTCGCCTTCTACCATAATAACTGGATCGCCGACACGCGCATCGAGTCGGTGGTCTATACGATGAGGCTCGGGACCCTGGGCTTCTCCCTGGGCGGCAAGTGGCTGTACCTGCCCTTCACCGAGTACGACGATTTCGCCGGCAGGGTAGCCACCGGTTACTATTCCGAGGCGATAGGCATAGCGAACGCGTCGCTGCACCTCTTCCCCGGCTACTATTTCTACGGCGTAGCCCTGGGCGCCAACGCGAAGCTGGCCTACCGGTCGATGCCGGACTTCTCCGACGACGCGGGCTCCGTGATCCCAGGCTCGGGCGCCGCGCAATCCGCCGTCGCCGTCATGGCGGATTTCGGGCTACTCACCAAGTTCAACCTGTTCAAGCTGTACTCGTCGCGCGATAAGAATTTCTCGGTCGGCCTCGCGCTCAAGAATTTCGGCTTGCCCGCGATGGGCGAGCCCCTGCCCACGGTCGCGACGGCGGGGATATCCTATACCTTCCTAAAGCCCATACTCGTATCGGCCGACGTCAGCTTCCCCCTGAACCTCGTCGACATTGCGCTGAGCGAGGACCTGTACTGGGGCGTCGGCTACCGGATGACCATAACCAATTTCTGGAAGCTGCAGGCGGGCCTGCTCGTCAAGGGAGGCAACCCCAGGCTGAGCGTCGGCGCCGCCATCGACTTCGCGCCCCTGACGCTCGACGTGAACTATACCCTGGACCTGACGACCCAGTTCTCCCCGCTCAACCGCATGAGCATAGAGGCCCGCTTCGACATGGGCGACATGGGCCGGTCCGCGAAGTCGGTGCGGGCCGAGGAGCTGTACCTGCAGGGGCTGGACGCCTACGCCGCGGGAGACCTGGACCTGGCCATAACGTACTGGGACGAGTCCCTGCGGCTCAATCCCTTCTTCGATCCCGCGCGGGAGAACCGCGATACCGCGTTGGCCGCCAAGGAATTAAGGACGCGGATGCTCGAGCTGCAGAGGCTCGACTGATGCCCTCAGAAACTAAATTCGTACGGAGAAGCGCATGAACCCATTGACCGCCGTCTTCAGGCTGCTCGGGGCCGCCACCTCGATCTATATGCTGCTATGCGTCGTCCGCGTCTTCATGTCGTGGTTCCCGACGCAGGCCCTGGGCCGCCCGGGCGAGCTCGTCGAGCGGGCGACCGATCCGTACCTGTCGCTGTGGCGGCGCATCCCCGTGCTACGGGCTGGGGGCGTCGACTTCTCCCCCATCGCGGCCCTCGCCGCGCTGTCGGGCCTCTCCCGCCTGTTCTCGGTGGCGTCGTACGGCGCCCTGACCCTGGGCGTGGCGCTCGCCCTGATAGTCGAGATAGTATGGGCCCCTGTGGGCTTCCTCCTGGGATTCTTCGTCGTGCTCATCGTCGCCCGCATCGTCGCCTACATCGCCAGGTGGAATAGCCTGCATCCGGTATGGCGCGCCGTCGACGCGATGATCAACCCCGTGCTGTTCAGGATCAAGCGATTCGTCTATAAGGACAGGATCGTCAACTATATGCAGGGTCTCGTGACCGGCGCCCTGGCCCTCCTCGGCGGCCGCGTCGTGCTCGGCCTCGTCTTCGGCCTCATCATCAGCCTCTTAAAGAGGATAT
>JAHIWG010000045.1 GCA_018816345.1 Spirochaetota bacterium
AAAGGAACGCTATGCTGACATCCAAACAGAGGGCCGCGCTCTCCTCCCTGGCTAACGACCTCAACCCCGTCGTGTTCCTGGGCAAGGCCGGCGCCGCCGAGGGGGTCTCCGAGGCGCTGGACCGCGCGCTCTCCGACCACGAGCTCGTCAAGCTCCGCTTCGTCGACTTCAAGGGCGAGCGCAAGGAGCTGGCCCGGGAGCTCGCGGAGAAGGCCGGCGCCGACCTCGTGCGCGTCATAGGCCATGTCGCCATCATCTACCGGCCCGCCGCGGACCCCGAGAAGCGCAAGATCAAGCTCGCCTAGCGCCCGCCCCGCGCGCCGGGCCCGTTCCGCGAGGGGCCGCCCGGCGAGGCGTTTCTATTGACAGTATACTAGCCCGTCAACATAATGGCCGCATCATAGTAAAATTCGGAGATGCAATGGCCTGGTATGTCGCAAAACGAGTCGCGACGATGTTCGCGACGCTCTTCGCCGTAGTGCTCCTGACGTTCATGCTGATGCATTCCATCCCCGGCGGTCCTTTCACCGCCGAGCGAAAGCTCCCGGATGCTGTCGAGCAGGCTCTCGTCAAGAAGTACAACCTGGACGCCCCCCTCCACGAGCAGTTCATCGACTACGTCCGCGGGCTTCTCGTATTCGATCTCGGCCCCTCGTTCAAGTACGAGGGGCGGTCGGTCAACGAATTCATAGCCGAGGGCTTCCCCCTCTCGAGCCGGCTCGGGCTCATGTCGATCGTGTTCATACTGTTCCTGGCCCTGCCGCTCGGGTGCGTATCGGCCATTAAAAGCGGTAAATGGCAGGACCTCCTGATCATGTTCCTGGCGACGCTCGGCATAACGATACCGTCGTTCGTCATCGCGACTGCGCTTATGTACTTGTTCTCCTATCGGCTCGGCTGGCTCCCTGTCTTCGGCGTATCGAGCGTCAAGGGCTACGTCCTCCCGGTGATAGCCCTGAGCGGATACTCCCTGGCCTTCATCACGCGCCTCATGCGCTCCAGCCTCCTCGAGGTCATGGGCCAGGATTATATTCGCACGGCGCGCGCCAAGGGCCTCTCGGAGACGGCCGTATTGGTGAAGCACGCGATGCGCAACGCCTTGCTGCCCGTGGTGACGATACTGGGGCCGACCTTGGCGTCCCTCCTCACCGGGTCGTTCGTCATAGAGAAGATCTTCGCGCTCCCGGGGATGGGCATACACTTCGTCACGAGCATAGCCAACCGCGACTACACGGCCATCATGGGCATCACCATATTCTACGCGACGATACTCGTCGCCATGGTCTTCATCGTGGATATCTTCTACGTGATGATAGACCCGCGAATCAAGCTGCAGTAGGGACGGGGGCTATCATGGATACGAACGGCTCCCCTTGGGATAGGCTGGAAATAGGCGACGACTCCATGGAGACGATCGCGAGCGAGCAGCGGAGCTTCGCCCAGGACGTCTGGTACCGCTTCTCCAGGCGGCCGAGCGCGCTAGGCGGGGCCGTCGTGGTCGTCGCGCTCGTGCTGTTCGCGGTGCTAGGGCCCTTCGTCACGGGGCATACGTACTTCGAGCAGAACCTCGCCTTCGTCAACATCCCGCCCCGCCTCACCGCGTGGGCCATCGGCGATTCGGGCCGGTACGCCTACATGACCCAGAACCTCAAGCTCGTCGAGTTGTCGGGGGAGGGCAGGCTCCTCGCGCCCATACCGTTCGCGCGGGAGGACCTCTCGAGGAAGCTCATTATCTTCGACTACGCCGGGACGCCCGTTTCCATAGACTACTCCGACCGGACCGCGGGCCTCAGGCTGGTCGGGCCCGACGGCTCGATCCTGCGATCCAGGCGGCTATGGAACCGTTCCTATCTCCTGGGAACCGATTCGCTCGGGCGCGACCTGCTGACGCGGCTGATGTACGGCGCCAGGATATCCCTTACCGTCGCGTTCATCGCGGCCTTCATCAACCTGATAATCGGGATACTGTACGGGGGCGTCTCCGGCTACCTCGGAGGCAACGTCGACAACGTCATGATGCGCGTCGTCGACGTCATCAGCACGATACCGCTGACCCTCTACGTCATCCTGATCATGGTGATACTGGACTCCGGCTTCCTGAGCATCATCGTGGCGCTGAGCTCCGTGTACTGGGTGAGCATGGCGCGCGTCGTGCGGGGCCAGATCATGGCGCTCAAGGAGCAGGAATTCGTGCTGGCCGCCAGGACCATAGGCACGTCCCCCCTGGCCATAGTCGCCAGGCACCTCATACCTAACTGCCTCGGCCCCATCATCGTCACCGCGACCATGCTCATACCGACGGCCATCTTCGTCGAGTCGTTCATGAGCTTCATAGGGCTGGGCGTTTCGGCGCCGATGGCTAGCTGGGGGACCATGTGCAACGACGCCCTCGAGACCATGAAGAGCACCCCGCACCAGCTCTTCGCGCCGGCGACGGCGATATGCCTCACGATGTTCTCGTTCAACTTCATAGGCGACGGCCTGCGCGACGCCCTAGACCCGAAGATGAGAAAGTAAGCGGCCATGCCCATCGATAACGTATTCGAGATCAAGAACCTCTCGACGAGCTTCTTCACCCGGGACGGCGAGGTCCAGGCCGTCCGCGACGTGTCGTTCTCGCTGCGCCGGGGAGAGACCCTCGGCATAGTCGGCGAGTCGGGCTCCGGCAAGAGCGTCACCTTCCTGTCGGCGCTGGGCCTGCTCGCGGCCTCGGGGAAGGTGAAGGGCGGCCAGGCCCTGTTCAACGGCAGGGACCTCCTGGCCTCCAGCGCGAAGGAGCTCAGGAAGGTGCGGGGCAAGGACATAGCCATGGTCTTCCAGGACCCGATGTCGTCCCTCAATCCCCTGAAGACTATAGGCAAGCAGGTGGCCGAGGCCCTCGAGGTCCATACCGGCCTCGGCCGAGCCGAGATACGGCGACGCGCTATCCGCATGCTCGAGGCGGTCCGGATACCCGAGGCCGCCAAGCGCTACGACTCGTTCCCGCACGAATTCTCTGGCGGCATGCGCCAGCGCGTGGTGATAGCCATGGCCCTCATCTGCGGCCCGTCCCTCGTCATAGCCGACGAGCCGACCACGGCCCTGGACGTGACCATCCAGGACCAGATACTCAGGCTCCTCAGGGAGCTCAAGCGCGAGAGCGACAGCTCCATCGTGTTCATCAGCCACGACCTCGCCGTCATAGCGAGCATGTGCGAGCGGGTCGTCGTGATGTACGGCGGCATGATAATGGAGGAAGCCCTCATAGGGGAGCTGTTCGAGTCGCCCGCGCACCCGTACACCATGGGGCTGCTGCGCTCGATACCGGTCATCGACCAGGACAAGGGCGCGCTCCTGGAGCCTATCCCCGGCTCGCCGCCCGACATGCTCGCGCCGCCGCCCGGCTGTCCCTTCGTGGCCCGCTGCGTCCACGCCCGCGCCGTCTGCGCGGTCTCTCCTCCCCCGTACCGAGAGGTCTCGAAGACGCGCCGCTCGAGGTGCTGGCTCTGGGCCGACGACGCGCCCGTCGAGGGCAACGTCTTCAAGGAAAGGAGCGCGGCCTATGCTCGAGCTTAGGGACATAGTCAAGCGCTTCCCCGTAAAGGGCCCGGGGCGCAGGGTCGTGCACGCCGTAGAGGGCGTCAGCTTTTCAATACCGCCCGGCGAGACGCTCGGGCTGGTCGGAGAGTCCGGCTGCGGCAAGTCGACGGTGGCGCGGACCGCGATGCGCATTTACGAGCCGACCTCGGGCTCGATACTGCTCGACGGCGAGGACATCACCGGCATGCGCGAGCGCGAGCTCAAGACGAGGCGCAAGAAGATCCAGATGATTTTCCAGGACCCCTACGCGTCGCTCAACGCGCGCATGAAGGTCAGGGACATAATCGCGGAGCCGCTCGTCGCGCACGGGGCCTTCGGCAGCCAGGCGGAGACGACGGAAGCCGTCGCGTCCATACTCGAGCGCGTCGGTCTCGGGCGCCAGCACATGAACCGCTATCCCCACGAGTTCTCGGGCGGCCAGAGGCAGCGCATCGGCATCGCCCGCGCCCTGATCCTCGGCCCCAAGGTGATGATATGCGACGAGCCCATATCGGCCCTCGACGTCTCCATCCAGGCCCAGGTGGTCAACCTCCTCAAGTCGATCCAGCGGGAGAACGGCATCTCCTACCTGTTCATAGCGCACGACCTGGCGATGGTCCGCTACGTCTCGCATACGGTCGGCGTCATGTACCTGGGCAGGATCGTCGAGAGGTGCCGTAGCGAGGAGATATACGGGAGGCCGTTGCATCCGTATACGAAGGGCCTCCTGGCCTCCGCTCCGTCGCCGAGGCCGCCGGAGCCGGGGGCCGAGCGCGCCCCGTCGATTGAAGGCGACATTCCCAGCCCGATCGCCCCGCCGCCGGGCTGCGCCTTCCATACGAGGTGCCGTTACGCCGAGGCGGCGTGCAGGGAGGCTATACCAGTCCTGCGCCAGGTCGAGTCGGGGCACGAGGTCGCGTGCCACCTGTTCTGATCGCGTATCCAAGTTAAGGAGGATATATGAAATTCCGAATGAAATTCCCGCTATCGGCGTTGGCGACGATGACGCTCGCCGCGCTCCTCGCCGCCTGCGGCGGAGCCGCCAAGGAGGCGGCCGTCGCGCCGGGCAAGATCGTGTTCGCCCTGCAGAGCGAGCCCGACGGCTACGATCCGGGGATCACGAACAACTCGTTCGCCTCCCCGTTCATGACGCAGCTGTTCGAGGGCCTCGTGACCTACGACGCCAAGGGCGAGATAGTCCCCGGCAACGCGGAGAGCTGGACCATCTCCCCGGACGGCAAGACCTACGCGTTCAAGCTCAGGAAGGGCCTCAAGTGGTCGAACGGCAAGCCCTTGACCGCCAAGGATTACGTGTATTCCCTCCTGCGCGTGCTCGACCCCAAGACCGGGGCCCGCTACGCCGACATGCTGACCGTGTATATCGTAGGCGCCGAGGAGTACTACGCCGGAACTGGGCCCAAGGACGCCGTCGCCGTCAAGGCCGTAGACGACCTGACGCTCCAGATCACGCTCAAGGAGCCGGCGCCGTACTACCTCGGCATACTCGCGATGTGGGTGTACTCCCCCGTCTACCAGGAAGCGGTCGAGGCCAGCCCCGAGCGATGGACCATGGATCCCGCTACCTTCATAAGCAACGGACCCTTCAAGGTAGCGTCGATGAAGCTGGGCGAGGGCGTCGTGCTCCAGAAGAACGAGAACTACTGGAACGCCGCCTCCGTCAAGCTCTCGGAGATAAACTTCAGGTTCATACTGGAGCCCGCCACCGCCCTGTCCGCCTTCGAGAAGGGCGAGATCGACGGCTTCCGGGAGGTCCCCGCCTCCGACATCCCGCGCCTACGGACCGGCAGCGACTCGCTGCACATCCTGCCCGCCTTCGGCACCACGTTCTACGACGTCAACACCACGAAGAAGCCCTATAGCGACGCGAGGGTGCGCAAGGCCCTGGCCCTGGCCCTGGACCGCGACGAGCTCATAGACAACGTGCTCCAGGCTCCCAGCACCCCGACGCTGGCCCTCGTCGCCCCCGGCTACGTCTTCGGCGGCGCGGACTTCACGGCGGCCCACGCGAAGTACGGATTCAGCTCCAAGGCCGACGTAGAGGGAGCCAGGAAGCTCCTCGCCGAGGCGGGCTATCCCGACGGCAAGGGCTTCCCCGTGCTGGAGCTGTCCTACTACACCAACGCCACCGTCAAGAAGATGGTCGAGGCGATGCAGCAGATGTGGGAGAAGAACCTCGGGATCAAGGTGAAGATCAAGGTCCAGGACTGGGCGATATACTACGCCGATATCCAGGCGCTCAACTACGACGTCGGAGCCATGGGCTGGGGCGGCGACTACCTCCACCCGATGACCTTCCTCCAGCTGTTCACGTCCAATAGCACGAATAACCTCGTCGGCTACAAGAACCCGGAGTACGACGACCTGATAGCCAAGACCATCGTCGAGACCGACCCCGCCAAGGCGGTGGAGCTGATGCACCGGGCGGAGGACATCTTCGTCCGCGACCAGCCGGTCATCTCGCTCTATAGCCGTAGCAACACGATCATGATGGCCCCGCACGTCAAGAACTGGGCGCTTACCGCCCTCGCCAACCTGTACTTCAAGGACGCCTACGTAGAGAAGAAGTAGGCAGCTCCCGCCTCTACTCGGCCCGGCAGGCGCTCGCCCGCCGGGCTTTTTTTTCCGAGGCCCGCGGGGCCGAGCTATGCTTCTCGATAGCGCTCTCCCCGCGCCGCCCTGTGCCGCGCGACGACGCCTAGCGCGCGACGACCGCGCAGATGCGCCCGTCGGTCCCGGCGGCCCAGCCGCGGCCCCCCGATTCGGCGAAGGCTATGACGTTGAACGGCGCCGGATCGACGCTCGCCCACGTCATGCCGCCGTCCTCGGATAGATGGCTGCCTTGGGTGCCCGTCGCGATGACGACTCTCCCGCCCGTACCCGGCAGGTACGCGACGCAGGAGTTATAGCCCCCGGGCGGGAACGCGGCCGATGCCTTCCAGGAGCGCCCTCCGTCCTCGGTGTAGGCGGCCGTGTCCCGGCAAAGCTCGGGCGACGCGTAGTCCCCCCCGACGACGCAGGCTCGCGCCCCGTCCAGGGCGGCGACCGAGAACGCGCCGCGCGACGGCTTCCCTCTAATGAGGGGCAGGTCCGACGCGCGCCAGGAGGCCCCGTCGTCGTCGCTCCAGTAAGCCCTGGCGACGGATCCGCCGCCGACGAAGCAGAGGCCGGAGTCCCCGAACGCGGCGAGGCAGGTTCCGCTCGCGGCGAAGTGCGACTCGCCCTCGACCGCGTCAGGCAGGTCCTCCGGGGGCACGCGCGACCAGGAGGCGCCCGAGTCGCGCGTTCGGAGGACGCAGCGGCCGTCGTCGAGCGGGTCGCCGAGGGCCAGGCCCGAGCGCCTGTCCCTGAAGGCCATCGCGTCGAGGAACATCCTCCCCGTCGCGTCGCGGAAAGCCTCGCGCCAGCTGGCCCCGCCGTCGTCCGTCAGGAGTATCGTCGCCGGGGCGCCGGCGCTCGCTACGACCGCGTTGCGGTCGTCGAACGCCTTGATCGACCTGAAGTCTAGCGACTCGTAGCCCCGGATCGCGCCCCACGACCAGGACGCCCCGCCGTCGGCGGTACGGGCGAACGACCCGCCCGTACCGCTCGCCCAGGCTATCTCCTCCCCGACCACGGATAGCCCGCGGAGCCCGACGCCGCCCTTGCTCGCCTGGCTGACGAATTCTAGCGTCATGCTCGCTCCTTGATGCCGTCGTATTCCTTGGCGCGCTTCTTCATGAACGAGCGGTTGAGCCAGAGGAGCAGTACCGATAGCGCGAGGCATCCCGCGACGACAGACCAGGGGTGCCCGCCTATGGACAGGTGGGCGAATAGCGGTATATCCAGGAAGGCGCTCGTCGCCATGGTGACGAACGGCGTGAGCGTCACGAACATGATAGGCGTCCACTGGGCGAATTTGTGCTCCGCCTCCTTGAAGAAGCGTATAGACACGAGACCGCCCGCCAGCATCGAGAAGAGGAACTCCGCGGGCACGAAGAACAGCGACACGCCGAGCATGGTGCCGATGCCGCCGCCGCCCTTGAAGCCGTAGAAGACAGGCCTGCAATGCCCGACCACCGCCGCTATGCCCATGACGTAGAGGCTGCCGAGGTCGATCGCGGAGTCCCGCGGGTAGAGGAACAGCTTGGCGAGGATGAGCGGCGCCATGCCCTTGAACCCGTCGAGGAAGCCAACGAGCACGCCCCAGCCCTTGCCGACCGTCCTTAGCACGTTGGAGCAGCCGGGGTTGAGGTTGCCTTGCTTACGTATGTCCTTGCCCGTGACGGCCTTCGTGACGATGATCGCGTAGTTGACCGAGCCGGAGAGGTAGCTCGCCGCCGAGGCGAGCAGGAGGATGACGATTTCCATGCGCCCTTCCTTATTCTATGGATATGATGAGCAGCTCCCTAGGTTGCCCGCCGCGCCTATATTCCACCGAGAGCCGCGGGTTCAGCTCGGATAGGCCCGCCTTCAGCCGAGGCAGTACGGCGTCGTCGAAGCCGTAACCGGTATAGACGGTGACGTCGCTCTTGTCCTCGGCCCCGGAGGCCTTCATCGCCTCGAGCGCGGCGTCGGCCAGGTCGTCCCGGACCGCCAGCACGTCGTCGCCGGCCATGACGAAGAAGGAGCCTTCCGGAATGGGCGTATCGCCGAACGTCGACGCGGTCGCGCTCCGGTAGGCGCGGAGGCAGGCCGCCAGCCCGACGCAGTCCCGCATGTTCTTCGCGTTCTCGCGCATCGAGTCGTTCTCCGAGTAGCCGTAGGCGGCGGCTATGCCCTCGACGACGTTCCGAGTCGGCACGACAGTGACGTCCCGGCCGCAGATATCCCTGGCGACCATAGCCGCAGGTACGATGTTGGCGTTGTTCGCGAGGACGATGACGGAAGGGGCGTCTATCTCGGCCAGGGCGTCGAGTATGGCGCCCGCGCTCGGCAACTCGCCGCGGTAGAGGAGGCAGGCGGCGACGCCGAGGCCCGCGAAGACCTCCTCGAAGCCCTCGCCCGGGATGCAGGCGAGCACCGCGCACGAGCCGTCGTCCCTCGAGCCGTTCGATACCAGGTCCACCTGCTCGCGCATGTCCTCGATCTTCGACTTGGCGACGGTCCCGAGCGATTCCAGGCGGCCGAGGATATCGTGGGGATGGTCGGTATGGATATGGAGCTTGATGAAGCCGCCCTCGATGACGAGGGCTATGCTATTGCCCCTCTCGCCGAGGAAGACGCGGAGGGCCCGGTCGTCGAATTCGCGCGGGTTCTCGACGTAGACCTCGGTGCAGTACCGGTACTCCGGAAGGGGCGTCCAGTCGAGCATCGCCCGGGGGTTGGGCTGGAAGCGGTAATCGGCCTCCGATTCCAGGGGCACCTCCTCCCTGGTGAGGCTGCGCAGCATGCCCTCGACTATGAAGATGAACCCGAGGGCGCCCGCGTCGACGACCCCGGCCTTCGCGAGCATGGGCAGCATGCTCGGCGTCTTGTAGAGCGTCTCGCGGCCCGCGGAAACGGCCCGCCTGAGGCACGAGCCCGGGTCGTCGCCGGAGCATCCGCGTAGCGCCTCGGTCATGGCCGCAATGATCGTGATCATCGTGCCCTCAACGGGGGTGAATAGCGACGTGTTGACCCGGTAGGCCCCGCTTGAGAATCCTTCGAGGAGGCAGTCGTCGGTCAGGTGATCGTAGCGCTCGGCGGCGGCGAAGAAGCCGCAGAAGAACCAGGCGACTATGAAGCCGGAGTTGCCCCTGCTGTTGCGCAGGAGCTCGCCGCGCATCCTCTCCGATAGCTCGGCGATGCTCGAGACCGGCCCTTCCCCTATGGCCCTGATACCCGCATCGAGGGTGGCGACCATGTTGGCTCCCGTGTCGCCGTCGGGCACGGGGAATACGTTGAGGTTGTCCAGGATGCGCTGGTTCCTGCTCAGGTACTCCGCTCCCTTGACGAGGGCCTCGCGCAGGCCCTCCGCGTCGACCGGCTCAGTCATTCCAGGCGATGTAGCCGATGTCATAGAAGTCCGGTCCGGCGTGCGGCATGTTGCTGTGGTTGGTATACGAGACCTCTACCGAGGCGTCGTAGCCGAGATCCAGGATACTCTTCCTCAAATGCTCGGCCTCTTCCTCGTGCGGGCCTATGACGCTTATCACCGCCGAGAGACGGCGGGCGCCCTTGGCCTCCATGTCTTCCTTGACGATGGCCGCGAAGCGCTGGTTGGCCTGCGCGTAGTTCTTCACCTTGCCTATCGACTTGAGCACGCCCGGTTCCTCGGACGAGCCGAGGATGGAGATTATCTTGAGCGCCGTCCCGAGCACGGCCTTGGCGAGCCCTATCCTGCCCGTCCTATGGAGGTAGAACAGGTCGTATACGACGCCCAGGTGCCTCGTGGCGGCCCTGGCCCGATCGAAGCGGGCGATGACGTCCTCGTACGAGGCTCCGGCCTTGATCGCCTCGGCCGTATCCTTCACGAGGACGCTATAGGCCGCGGTCAGGTGATGGGAATCGAGGTACGTGACGTCGAGTTCCTTATGCTCCGAGACTATCTTCCTAATGACGGCGGCCGTGACGGTGGACGCCTTGCCCGACTGATGGAGCGACAGTATCCTCTCGCCCGGGAACCGGCCGTAGAGCTCCAGCAGTTCCTCTTCCTTGAGGCCGGAGGTCGTGACCTTGTTATCCTTGTCCTTGAGGAGGGCGCGGAGCGCGTCCTTCTCGGCCTTGCCCATTCTGATCGAGACGGGATAGGGCTCTCCGTTCAGGTACATGGGGTATTCGACGACGTTGACCCCGAGCTCGTCGAGGCTTTCCGGGCTCAGCTGGACCGCGGAGTCGGCTATAAGGATCATTCCGTTTCCTCCTTCGAGTTATCGGGGTTCCTGGGTACCTCTATGGCAATATCCGAAAGCGGATACGATCGGCACGGATGGAAGTATCCTAGCGCGGCGTCGGCGGCCCTGAGCCCGCGTACGCTATCCGGAGTGAAGACCCGGCCCGAGACTAGCCTGGATCGGCACCAGCCGCAGTCGCCGGATCGGCACGACGACGGAGGGGCCAGTCCCGCCCTCTCGAGCGCCGTCAGTACCGTCTCCCCGGGGTCGGCCGCGACGGAGGCCAGCTCGCCGTCGGTCATCGCCTCGATAGAGAACGGGCCTCGGGCCGCGTCCGCCGGGTATCCGGGGTACGCGTACGGGGAAGCCGCTTCCGAGAAGCTCTCCTCGCGCAGCTGCCTGGGCCGCAGGCTCCACGAGGCCGTCTCGCGGGCTATATGGGACTTCATGGCGTCGGGGCCGCAGATCATGTACGTCGCGTCCCGGTACCCGCTCACGCGGCGCGATATGAGCTCCGCGGTGACGAGGCCCCGCTCGAGGCCAGCTAAGCCCTCGGGGCCTTCGGCGGCGCGCCCTCCTGGCGGTTCTTCGCAGACTCGGACGTAGGAGAACCGGTCCGGGCGCTCCGAGGCGAGCCGCTCGAAGAAGCCGGAGAACAGGAGCTCCTCGGGGCGGCGGGCCGCCTGGATAAGGATGAGCTCGGTATCGTCATGGGCCAGGGAGTCGGGTATCATAGACTTGAACGGCGTGACGCCCGAGCCTCCCGCGATGCAGACGACGCGCGGCCCGTCCCTGAGCGGCTCGTGGTAGAAGGCGCCCGCCGGGCCGGAGCAGGCGACCTCGGTTCCCTCGCCCCAATGCTCCATGATATGAGGCGCGCAGAAGCCTCCGGGCTTCGACCGTACCGTCAGCTCGATATAGCCTAGCGCGGCCTCGTCGGGGCTTGACGAGATGGAGAATGGCCTCGAGACCGGTACGCCGCCTATCCGCATGCGCGCGGAGACGTACTGGCCGGCCCTGAACGGCGGAATAGCGTCGCCCGAGACCGCCGGCACCAGGCGGAAGGTCGCCGTGGAGCCGTCCTCCGCCGTACGAGACTCGACGCGGAGGCGCATGGCAGTCGGGTGCAGGCGAGCGGCGAGCGCGTTCACTGCCGGAGGCGCGGGCGGCACGGGGGACGCCGCCCCGATGCGCCGCGCGCGCTCCCTGAACGGCGACACGAACGAGATAGCGTCGCGGACGCGCCCGCGGATAGTGATAATCACCGCCCGCCTCCGGCCATGCGCCCGAGGACGCGTTCCGCGGCGGCCTTGCCGGAGAGTATGGAACTCCCGTAGCCGTGGCAGCGGTACGAGAAGCCCCCGCAGAAATCAAGGCCGTCAAGGAAGCGCTCCTTGTCGACGGCGAGCGCGCGCGGGATGACCGAGTCCCAGGGCTCCGGCTCGTAGCCGTAGACGACGCCGTTCCAGGCCCCCGTGTAGCGGGCGAAGGTCTCCGGCGTAGCCACCTCCAGCTCCTCGATGTGGCTCCTCAGGTCTACTCCCGTCGCCGCCTCGAATTGCGCTATCAGGCGTTCCGCTACGCGCGCCTTGACCCTGTGGTACTCCTCGGGGGCGACGTCGGCCCAGGCCTCGGGGCGGGTGCCGGCGGTAATCGATAGGATGGTCGTGCCGGGCGGGGAACAGCCGGGGTTGGCCGCGTTGAGGCATACCGAGGCCTGCATCACGTCGTCCGACTCCAGGTCGTAGAGCCCGTCGTACAGTTCCCGCGTCCTCATGTGCGGGGCTATGAAGTAGCTGTACTCCTTCAGGCCGAGCGTCGCCATGTCCGCGTCCAGGCCGAGGTAGACGACGACGACGCTGAAGCCCAGCCTGCGGGCGTTGGAGGTCATCGTCGCCCGGGCGGGGACCTGGGAGCGCGGGCTGACGAGCGTATTGAAGGCGAGGGTGGGCGAGGCGTTCGAAACGACGCCGCGAGCCCGTATCGTCTCGCCGTAGGCGGTCCTGACGCCGACGACGGCGCCGCCCTCGGCGAGTATGGCCTCGACGGGCGTATTATAGCGTATCTCGCCGCCGGCCTCCCTGATGCCCTTCTCGAAGGCGCACGCTATCTCGTGGGAGCGCATCGCGGGGATGACCGCTCCGGACGATACGTAGGAATGGAGGAGGGAGGCCCAAATGGGGAACGATAGGCTCTCGGCGGGGACCCCTAAATAGCACCAATAGGCGAATAGTATATCGTGGGCCCGCTCCGGTACCCCTAGCGCCTCGGCGACCTCCGAGGCGGTAGCCGAGGCGGTGCGCACGAAGTTGCCCCGCTCGCGGAGGACCCTGAGGTAGTCAGGCTTGCCGTCGTTACCGTTCAGGTCCCTGAAGGCGGCCTGTACCTCGGCGCATAGCTCGAAATAGGCGCTGACCGAGGAGGCGCTGCCCGGGACGGCGCGCTCTATCGCGTCGACGCAGGCCGAGACCCCGAAGGGCACGCTGACGTCCAGTCCCGGCTCGCTCAGGATGACCCGGTACGCCTCGGGCACCGGCAGGAAGCGTACGCCCAGGCCCGCGTCGTCGAGCAGGTACCTGACCACGCCGGTGGCCTCGGACAGCGAGCGCATGTCGGGCAGCTCGTGGAGCGAGGGCTCGAACTCGAACCTCCCGCGGACGAAGCTCGTAGCGAAGCCGCCGGGAAGGTTGTGCCGCTCTAGCAGGAGTACCCTGACGCCGTTCCGCGCGAGCTCGAACGCCGCGCACAGGCCGCCTAGCCCGGCTCCCACCACGACGCACTCGTATTCGGACGCGCCGCTCGCGGCTTTGTTTCCCATCCGGCCAAGTATACACGCTAAACCCCGCCGGGCAAAATTAAATTTACGCCGTGCCGTCGTCCATGACGTACCGGCTCGCTTCGCTGCGCCGGCTCGTCGTCCGTGACGGACCCGTCCGATGAAGCGGACGGGCCGGGTTTTGGCTCGCCATCCCTGGCTCGCGCCAAGGCCGCGCGACGTATCGTGCCTAGTTACCGTTTCTGCTCGAAGTGGGAGAATTCCATGCTGAAACTGGCGCGGCCTTGGGAGACGGAGCGGAGGCTGGTGGAGAAGCCGAACATCACCGCGAGCGGCGCCTGGGCGTGCACGATGTCGATGGCGGCGCGGGAGTCGGAGCCGTGTATCATGCCGCCGCGCTGAGACAGGAGGCTCATCACCTCGCCCACGTAGTCCTTGGGGGTCATGATGTCCACCTTCATCACGGGCTCGAGCTGGACCGGGCCGGCCTTGCGGCAGGCCTCGTCGAACGCCATGGAGGCGCAGGCCTCGAAGGCGAAGGGCGTGGCGGTCAGCTCGTCGTACTCGATGCCCACGAGCCTGGCCCCTATGTCGACGCAGGGATACCCGAGCGCGATGCCGCCGCCGAAGGCGTTGGTGATCGCCCGTTCGATGGCGTCGTATATCTCCTCGGGTACCGCGTTGTTCCTGACCGCCTTGGTATAGGTGTTCCCCTCGCCGCGGGCGAGCGGCTCGACCTCTATAGTAACGCCGGCCTTCACGTCCTTGCCGGCCATGGCGCGGGCGTAGCTCTCGGCGTGCGTGACCTTCTTCGTTATTGACTCGCGGTACGAGACCTGCGGGTTGCCGACCTTGGCGCCGACCTTGAAATCCTTGAGGATGCGGGTGACGAGCACGTCGAGGTGTAGCTCGCCCATGCCCCTGATGACGAGCTGGCCCGTCTCCTCGTCGTCGCCGGTCTGGAAGGTGGGGTCCTCCTTGGACAGGATATCGAGGGTCTCCTTGAGCTTGTCCCTATCGGACACGGTCTTGGGCTCGATGGCGACGGTGATCACCGGCTCGGGGAAGTGCATGTGCTCGAGCAGCATCGGCCAGCCCTCGGAGCCTACGGTATCGCCCGTCTGGGCCGTCTTCATGCCGACGAAGACCGCTATGTCGCCCGCCTGCAGCTCGTCGATCGCCTCGCTCTTATTGGCGTGCATGCGCAGGATTCGGGTGACGCGCTCGCGCTTCTTCTTGCCTATGTTGTAGACCACGCCGGCCGTCTTGACGACTCCCGAGTACATGCGCACGTAGCACAGCGGGCCGGCCTCTCGGTCGTACTGGACCTTGAATACGAGCCCGAGCGGGTTGCCGCCCGCGTCGCACGGCAGCTCGAAGTGCTCTTCCTTCTTGGGGTTATAGGCCTGCACCGGCGGGACGTCGGTCGGCGAGGGAAGGTAGTCCACCACGGCGTCCAGGACTGGCTGGACGCCCAGGTTGCGCCTGGACGCGCCGCAAAGCACCGGCACTATCTTCCTGGCTATGGTCTGCTCGCGCAGGGCGGAGCGCAGTAGCCCGACGGGTATCGCCTCCCCGCCTAGGTACAGCTCGGTGATCTCGTCGGAATGGGACGCGAGCGCGTCCACCATCTTATCTCGCCACTCGGCGGCGAGCGCGGCCATCTCCGGCCGTATCGGCCCCCTGGAGACGTTCTGGCCGCCCTGGTCGGCGTCCCAGCCCAGCTCCTCCATCGTGACGAGGTCGACGGCGCCCTCGAAGCCGCCTTCCTTGCCAATCGGTAATTGTATTGGAACCGCGACGGCGGCGAACTTCTCTATGATCTCCTCGACGGCGGCGTAGAAGTCGGCGCCGAGCCTGTCCATCTTGTTTATGTACGCCACGCGTGGCACGTTGTAGCGGTCGGCCTGGTGCCAGACCGTCTCGCTCTGGGGCTCGACGCCGCCGACCGCGCAGAATACCGCCACGGCGCCGTCGAGCACGCGCAGGGACCGCTCCACCTCGGCGGTGAAGTCGACGTGCCCTGGCGTATCGATGATATTGATCTGGTGGTCGCGCCAATAGGTCGTCGTCGCCGCGCTCTGGATGGTGATGCCGCGTTCCTGCTCCTGCTCCATCCAGTCCATGACGGCCTCGCCGTCGTCGACCTCGCCCAGCTTGTAGGTCTTGCCGGAGTAATAGAGGATGCGCTCCGTCGTCGTGGTCTTGCCCGCGTCGATGTGCGCCATGATGCCGATATTCCTAGTCGTGGTAAGGTTCATGATGTGGCTCCGGGCGCTACTATAGTCGGAAAAGCGCTATCCATGCAAGATAAAGGTAGCGGATGCGAAGGCGCGGGGAGCCGCCCCCTTCCCTGGCGCGACGCCCGGCGGCGGGGCCTGGTAGCTATCGCGGCGCTATACTACCCGATGCCGCGCCGGCCCTCGTCGCCCTGGCCAGCGCGCGGTCGCCGGCCGGGTAGGCGAGAGGGTAGGCGAGAGGGTAGGCTAGCCAGGACCCGATGTCCCGTAGCCTCGTCCGCCCCCTCTGCTCGAAGACTATCCAGTTTGCGAGCATCGCGAACGGGGCGGCCGACGCGATGAGGTTTGACTGTATCGTGAAGCAGCTGTGCGGATTAAGCGCGGCCGCTACATCCTTCGCCATCGATGATTGGGCGATAGTCGCCGCTAGGCTCGAGGCCGCGATCGTCAGCCTGAAGGCGGCGGCTAGCTTCCGGTTCGTCATTGCGCTTGCATGCCGAAAGCCTAGGCGCCGCGGGTGGTTCCGATCAAGTCCGTCCTCTGTCAGTACCGCCTGATCGCTACGTCCATCATCGAGCCGTAGCTAGTGCCGTCGGCGAGCGGTACGATTTCGCCGTTCTTCCAGAGCGTCGGTACTTCTCCCTTATAAGAATAGCTCCGCATGCCGGCGACGTAGACGTCCGAACCGTCCACGGCGACGGCGATCCCCGTCTGGAAATTGTTTGTTTGAGTATTGTCGGTTTCCAGGGCGGACATGAGCCCGTTCTTCCATATCGCCGGCATCCATCCCGTTCCTGCATTGTAGAAGGCGCCTGTCGCGTAGACGGACGAGCCCTCGACGACGAGGCCGACGAGCCCGGCTTTTTCCGCGCTACCTATATCGAGCGTCGTTTTCGTGAGCGTCGCGCCGCTGACTAGCCAATACGCCGGGGCGAACCTTCCCGGGTCCGCCGGGATTCCGCTGGAGCCGCAGAGATACACGTCGGGCCCGGATTGCGCTAGCCCGAATACCGTGATACTTGGAAGGCCGGTAACGCTCTCTAAATCAGTTCTAATACCGTTCTTCCAGAAGCATATCTTCCAGGTGTCGTTATCAGCGCCGGCTTCGTCTTTCTCGACGTAGTATCCGGAGACGTAGACGTCGCTACCGACGATGGCGAGCCTGTTGGCTTCACCTCCTAGCGTCCCTCCGATCTCTAGCTCCGAAATCGTTCCGTTTACCCATAGACACGGGATTTCGCCAGCGCTTGATTTCTTGAAATACCCCGCTACGTAGACGTTCGATTCCGAGACGGCGATATCGGTCGCCGTTCTGCTAAAGGTGCCCGCCGGGACGGCGAGATCGGTGCGTATGCCGTTCTTCCAATACGCGGCGCCTCCGTCGGTAGAATTTCCCGCGAAGAATATATCATTTCCATCCAGGTATATCGACGTCGCGAAGCTCGCCTTGAAACTCTCGACCTCCGTCGTATAATCCGCCTCGTACTGGTCGTACATAAGGGCGCCGTTCTGGTCCATGATGGGACGGTTACTGTCGAACGCTCCGGCGGTATAGACAGCCAGCTTGCCCGAATCGCGGGCGGGCTCTGGTGTTCGCGCCTCGGTAGTGAGCGGAACCCTCGCATAGCCGCCTGCCGCTCCGTTCGGCAGGGAAAGCGCGTGCCACGCGCCGGCTTCCCAGTACCCAGGTTGGGTCGCGCCGTTCTGCAGGGTCGCGTACCCGGTAAAGACATTGGCGTCGGGGGTCGTCCCGAACGCTCGGGCCCCTGTCGAGCCGCTAGGAATGGGGAGCGGTATCCATGCGCCGGATTTCCAATACCCGGCGACTTGTACGTCGTCGTCGCCGTTTTTAACGTAGCATTGCCCTGTCGCTACGAGCTCACCATCGACGAACGCCGCGGAGTAAGGCTTGATAATCGAGGGATCGGGAGGCGTTCCCATGATAGACGGGACGCCGTTCTTCCAGGTGCAGGGAGCGTAGGTATCCGCGACGCTCGAGTAGACGTATCCCACTAGATAGGTGGTATCCCCGTCGAGCGATATAGCCCGGGGATACGCGCGAGCATAGCCGTCAGGGGCCGTGAAGGTCGAGACCGCGCCGTTTTCCCAGACGTATACCGAGGAGCCGTAGTATCCGCACGCGACGATCGCGCCGTTCTTCTGGGCGACGGCGGTCGCGTAGCAGCTAGTTATTCCCGCGGGCAGGGCCAGCGCGTTCCACGACCCGTCAATCCAGTAGCCCGGAAGCTTGTCGCCGCTCCAGTAGATCGCCGTGCCCGCAATAGCGACCTTCCCGTCGATCAGGCTCGCGCTATAGACATAGTAGTCATCCGCGTCTGACGGCTCCGCCATCTCGGTGATGACGCCGTTCTTCCAAACGCACGGCACGGAGCGGTTGCCGATCGAGTATGACGTTCCTCCGGCGTAGACGTCGCCGCCTATCTCGAACGCGCCTATAACGTTGGCGTCGTTGCCTTGATAGGAGAACCACGCATCATCGACCCAATGCCCGGCCGTAGATAATCCGTGATCATCGATAACGTAGCCTGCGATAATCGTTCTCTTCGTCGGTTTCTCTTCCGGAAGCGTTCCTGGGTCGGTAGCGGGATTCTGGCAACCCGAGAGCAGCAGGGCCGCGATTACCATGGCGCTCATCGCCAGCTGTTTATTTTGTCGCATAGTTAATTCCTTTTCGCTATAGTTTTGTATTAACAATATAAAATAGCACGAGTTTACTGAATGTCAAATGGTTGTGTAGATCATGCTGGCTCGTATCGAATGGGTGTCCGCTGTATCGGAGTCATGTCGCGAACATCTATCGCCTATCCTATAATGAATCTCGTCGAAGGAGGTCCTATGCGATTCCGCTCGTGCCTTCCGAAGATCGCTACGGCGCTCGCCTTTGCCGTCGTACCGATAATAGCGCTGGCCTGCGGCGACCCGGCGCGGGATTTCGTGGCCGGTATCGAGGCCGCCATGGTGACCGTGCCCGCCGGGAGCTTCGTCATGGGCTCGGAGGCCGGGGCGCCCGACGCGTCGCCTCCCCACGAGGTGACCCTGTCGCGCCCCTTCGCGGTACTCAGGCACGAGGTCACCTTCGACGAGTACGACGCGTATTGCGAGCTGTCCGGGGTCCCCAAGCCCGGCGACGACGGGCGAGGCCGCGGGACCATGCCGGTCATCAACGTCTCCTACGCCGCGGCCGCCCGCTTCTGCAATTTCCTCAGCGAGGCGGCGGGCCTGAGGCCATGCTACAATTCCACCGGCTTCGAGTTCGACGCGGAGGCCGACGGGTACCGCCTGCAGACCGAGGCCGAATGGGAATACGCGGCGCGGGGAGGCCCCGCCGGGACGGCGGGGACCGGCCCCGCGTCGGGAGGCCAGGCGTATTCCGGCTCGGCCGTGGCCGATGAGGTCGCCTGGTACGGCGACCTGGCCGCGCCGAGGCCCGTCGAGGGCAAGGCTCCCAACGCGCTCGGCCTCTACGACATGAGCGGCAACGTCTGGGAATGGTGCAACGACTGGTACGGCGATGACTACTACGCGAGGAGCCCCGCCGTCGACCCGCTCGGGGCCGCCTACAAAGACGTTTCAGGCGGATACGGCGCCAAGCGCGTCAGGCGCGGCGGGAACTACCACGAGTCAGCCGAGCACGCGGCGGTCTGGGCGCGTAGCTGCGACCGTCCGACCCAGGCCGACGCGGGCATGGGTTTCAGGATAGCGAGGACGGCTGGGGGGTGAGCGCGACCCGCTACGCCGCGAGCGGGGGCCGGGCCGCGTGGCGGGATAGGGACGCGCTATTTCGTGAAGCTGCGGTCGCTTATATCGACGCTCGAATCGGTGAAGCTGCCCGAACCGTTCCCGTCGATGGAGACGGTGAGAACGGGGCTGTTATAGGTCAGTTTTAGCTGGGCGACGCCCGTGACCAGCGCGACGCCGCTCTGGTTGGACGCGAGCTTCGTGAGCGCCGTCTCGTAGGTGTTGAGCCCCAGGTCGGTTAGCGCGGCGAACTCGGCCTCGAACCACTGCGTGCTCACGTCGGCCTCGAAGTGCTCGTAGCGAAGCCGTCCCTCCTCGAGCGTCACAACGGTCCTATACGAGTACCCGCCGGAGTCCGATACCGAGGTGTACGTATCGGCTGGGATGAGGCTGCCGCTAACGCCCCCGAACGAGCACGAGAACAAGGCGGCGCAGGCGATGACGGCTATTACGAATTTCTTCATGGTACGGCGCTCCTAGCGAATGATGGTCAGGCATCATAGGCGCGCTATCCGTACCGGATGAAGTACCATCGGTCACGCGCGCTCCCAATATTTAGTCAGGACGGGGCCATGACTAAAGTCATGAGCGCCGTCCTCGGCTATACACTGCCGCCTCAATCGTAGTATCTTCTACGCTCGGCCCGCCCCGCCCAAGCGGGGACCGTCATGCTGCCCGCCGGAGCCCCTAGGCCCGCGGAACGCCGCGATCGCCCCGCGAGGCGCTCGTCGCGCACCAAGAGATAGCGTACCGAAGTCGATGCGCGCAAGGCCGAGTACCGAACGTTCGAGAGGATCCATACCATGCTGTATACAACCGCCGAGCTGCTCGCCCCGGCGGGCAATCCCGAGGCCCTGGACGCCGCCATAGGCGAAGGCGCCGACGCCGTCTACCTGGGGCTCAAGACCTTCAACGCCCGCATGCGCACCAGCAACTTCGCCTATAGCCAGTTCGAGGCGGCCGTTGAGTCGCTCCACAAGCTTGGCAAGCGCCTCTACGTCACCGTGAACACGGTCTTCGAGCAGCGCGAGGCCGACAGGATGTTCCAGTTCCTCCAGTACCTGGAGCGCGTCGGCCCCGACGGCATCATCGTGCAGGACCTCGGGGTCGTGAAGATGGCGCAGGAGAATTTCCCGGGGCTCAAGCTGCACGCGTCCACCCAGATGAACGTCGGCACCGCGGCAGGGGCTAATTTCCTGTCCAAGGCCGGCTTCAAGCGCGTCGTGCTCTCCCGGGAGCTGTCGTTAGAGGAGCTCCGGTCGGTCAGGGCGGAGACGAACGTCGAGCTGGAGACCTTCGTGCACGGCGCGCTCTGCGTCAGCGCCTCCGGCGTCTGCACGTTCTCCAGCTACCTGGGCGGACGCTCGGCCAACCGGGGCGCCTGCACCCAGGCCTGCCGCCGGCTCTTCGCCGACGAGAGCCGCGACGGCTACTTCTTCAGCCCCGACGACCTCCAGCTGGTGGAGAAGGTGCCCGAGCTGGTCGAGGCCGGCATCGATACCTTCAAGATAGAGGGCCGGATGAAGAGCTCCGAGTACGTCGGCTCCGTAGTCGCCGCGTACCGCTATATGCTCGACAATTGGCGCTTCGACCGCGAGCGGGCCTCGGCCAAGGCCGCGTCCATGCTCCAGGGCGACTTCGCCAGGCACAAGACGACGTTCTGGTTCGACGGTTCCGCCGCGCCGGACTTCATACGGCCGGACCAGGCCGGGGGCACCGGCATCTCCCTTGGCAAGGTCAAGGTGGTCCGCGTCTTCGAGGAGAAGCGCTGGATGCTCGTGCGCGGTTTCGAGGGGATCGCCGAGGGCGACTCGATACGCATACATAGCCACGGCGACGCCGGCCGCTCGACGGCGCGCGTGCGCGGGGTCATGGAGAAGCCCGAGGGCCTCTTCATCCAGGTCGACGCGGAGTTCGGGCCGGAGGACGAGATCTACCTCGTGCAGACCAA
The DNA here is from genome assembly GCA_018816345.1 of Spirochaetota bacterium. Taxonomy (GTDB): domain Bacteria; phylum Spirochaetota; class Spirochaetia; order Treponematales; family UBA12059; genus SZUA-370. The sequence goes on from JAHIWG010000045.1 coordinate 21,097, forward strand.
GTCGATGACGCGCCGCTACAAGCCCGTCCTGCCCTCGTCGCTAGCCAAGTACCACGGCTTCCCGAGCTACGACAAGGCGCCGAGGCCCGAATTCCCGGCCATACCCAAGGACCGGCTCGCCGCCCTGCCCGACGGACTCTACGCCATGGTCAGCCGCGTGCAGGACCTGCACACGATACTGACCGACAGGCCGGAGCGCGCCGTGCTGCGGCTCTCGCGGAAGAACGCGGAGCTCCTGCGGCGCCACGAGAAGGAAACGCCGTTCAAGCGCGATTCCCTCGTACTGTGGCTGGAGCCGTATTTTCCCCAGGCCGACGCGGCCTGGCTGTCGGGGGAGCTCGATTACTGGACGGGCAAGGGCCAGCGTATCTTCGTCGCCAATAACCTGGGCCACCTGGCCATTCTCAAGGGCCGCGACGTTACCGTGATAGCCGGTCCCTGGCTCTACGCCTTCAACTCGTGGGCGGCCGCCTTCATCCTGTCGAACGGGGCCGACTTCATTGTGCCGCCCCTGGAGATATCCAAGCAGGCCTTCGGGAAGCTCGCTGAGACGGTGCCGGGCAAGAGCCTCTTCCCGACGGTGTTCGCGTACCCGCAGCTGTTCACTATCAGGGCCGACCTCGGGGAGCGCTTCGACCTGCGCTTCTTCCGCGATCGCGAGGGCGACGACTACGAGCTCGTCTCGTCCCCCGACGGCTCCGTGGTCATCCCCATCAAGCCGTTCTCGCTCGTCGACCGCATACCCTTCATCAGGAAGGACGGCGCGACGAAGTTCATGCTGGATTTCAGCTTCATAGACCTCAAGAAGCAGGTATACAAACGAATCATGGCGGCGGCCCGCGACGGGCTAGTACTGGCCGACGCCGGGCGCTTCAACTGGAAGGACGGCTTCTGGAACCCCGAGGAGGAGCGGCCCGCCTCGAAGTCCGCCGATTCCGGCGACCGTCCGAGGCCTTTCGGCGATAGGCCCCGGGCCGATAAGGCCGGCGCCTCTGACTCGCCTAAGTCCTACGGCAAGGCGTCGGCCAAGGGAGGCGTTCCCGCGGCCGGAGCCCCCAAGGCCGGAGCCCCGGCCGCGGGGCAGAAGCGCGGCCGTCCCGACAGGCCGGGCCGCGGGGGGCCGCCCTGGAAGGTGGCGCTCGCGGAGAGGCGCGCCTCGGAGGGCTCCGCTCCCGCGGCGCGCCCGGCGGGCAAGGCGCCCGCTCGGCCTAAGGCCCCGCGGGACGGGGTCAGGCAATCGGACAGGACCAGCGCCAACGCCCCCGACCGTAAGGGCGGCCGCAAGCCGTCTAGCCGACCCCCGAAGCCCCGGGGCGGCCGCTAGCCCCGGCGGAGCGGGCTAGGCCCGGACCCGCTCGATGACGAGCCTGCAGGACGTAGCCCCCGGCTCCGCCCTCACGATGACCAGCGAGTATCCGGGCCCGTCCTCGACCTCGTGCGCGCCGCCGTTCGCGACGACCGAGAAGCCGTTAGGGTACTGGATGTCGGGCACGTAGACCTCGGTGTCGCCCGAGGCCGCCGGCCTGAACTCGAACTCGAAGCGGCCGGATCTCCGGTCGAAGCGCATGCGGAGGGGCGCCCCGGCGGTCGCCCTCGCGTAGGGCCTGACGAAGCCGGCCAGGGCCCTGCCTCCGCGGTCCTCGGGCTCGCCGGACTCGCTGCGCCCCGCCTCGTAGTCGTCCCTGCACCATACGGACAGGTCCTCGCCGTTCCAGCCGTCTCCCCTGGCGTGCGTATTGCTGGCCGTATAGTTCCAGATCGTCGCCGATAGGAGATTCTCGTCCATCGCGTCGTAGTAGTCGGACAGCGCGGAGACGTGGGCCCTATAGTCGCCCGTGCGGTAGGCCCTCGCGCCGTTCATGTCGTACGGCAGGCCGAATTCGCCTATCAGGGTGGGCGCGCCGTCCATGTCGACAATACCGCGTTCCTTGATCCTCCCCAGGTGCTCGGAGAAGTAGCGCTTGACGGCCTTCCCGCCCAGGACGAGACGGTCCTCCTCCTGGTCGTAGGCGGCGAACGGGAACCGCCGCTTCATGAACAGCGTCAGGCCGTCGTACCAGTGGCCCGCGTTGGCCGCGCCGGCGACGCCCGCGGCTGCCGTATCCTCCGCTCCCCAGTGGGGGCTCGCGACCGTGGGCACGCTCTCAATGAACAGCGAGTAGCGGCCGCTTCCCGCCGCCTTGGACACGGCCTCGCCGACGCGCCTGGCGAACGGCCTGAGGTAGTCCTTGGCGAAATGCGGCGCCGACCCCCGTACCCGGGCGAAGTGGTCCGGCCGCTTGAGGACCGGCTTGCCGCAGGACTCGTCCCAGACTCCTTCTTTCTTCCAGACGCACTCGGCCCCTTCCTTCCACGCCGACAGGCCGTGCTCGCCTAGGACCGCCTTCCCGACGACGCCCTGCGACAGGCCCTTGACCCCGTAGACGTCTACCTCGGCGGGGAAGCCCGAGCCGGCCGACATGGCCTGGAAGGGGCTCGGCATCGGCCCGATCTTCGACATCGCCCGCTCGAGCCGGGATAGGTCCGCAAGGCCAATATAGCCGTCGCTCGGCTCGTTCAGCGTATCCACGCCTATGACGGCCTCGTAGCGCGCCAGTCGGCCCGCCATCCTGGCCACGGCGGCGATATAGCTGCCCTGCAGGAAGCTCCGGGAGTCCTGCCCGCCTATCCTGAGCCCCGGCGCGAAATCGTCGCCCGCGAAGAAGAGCGTGAACATAGTCTGGCAGGCGAGGCGCGAATAGTTGGCCGGCCACAGCATCCTGGGGTAGGGATCCCCCGCCTCCTCGTGCACGAAGGCCGCTCCCGTCCGGTGCAGCGCTCGGGGGTCTAAGCCTACCTCGTCCAGGGTCCACGCCGGAGCCCCGTCGCCGCCGGTCCAACGGCTCCAGACGTCCTGGTGGGGGTCTATGAAGAGCCTCAGGCCCCGCTCCGCGGCCATCGCGACTATACGCTCGACGTAGTCGTAGTACGCCTCGTCGTATACGCCCGGGCCGGTAGGCTCCATGCCCTCCCAGGTGACGAGGAAGCGCGCCACGTTGAAGCCCCATCGCTTGAGCCTGTCCAGGTGCTCGGGCGCCTCGTCTTCCGGCAGGGGCCTGCCGGAGAAGCTCGCGCCGGCGTAGTCGTAGAATTCCGGCGCCGTCGGAAGCTCGTTGCGCGGCCTATAGGGCGTCTTGCAGTCTCCCCCCAGGTTGCAGCCCCGCAGGATCAGCCTGCGCCCCTCCCCGTCTACGAACCAGCCGTCCTCGCCTCGAATCATGGTGCCTCCCGTCGCTATATCCGCGAGTATATCCCGACAAACGTCCCTGGTCAAAACGCGACGGGAACGTATACTATAAGGCGAGGGAATCCTATACCGCTCGTGAAACGGGGCATCCATGATTGAAGACAGAGATTCAGGCGGCGTCGTCCTCTTCGACGACGGCGACCATCGCTTTATTTGGCTAGGCGCCGACGCCCGGGGCAAGAAGGGCGTCGTGCAGACGATGCAGTACCTCATAATCGACAAGGGCCGCGGCGTGCTCCTCGATCCGGGCGGAGTGCATCTTTTCCCCCGCGTCGTCGCGGCCGCGAGCCGCTATATATCCATAGACCGTATCGACGCCATCTTCTTCTCGCACCAGGATCCGGACGTCTCCAGCGGCATAGCGCTGTGGCTCGGCGTCACGGCGGCGAAGATATACATAGCCGAGCTGTGGATACGGTTCATACCGCATTTCGGCATCGTCGACCAGGGCCGCATCGTCCCGATAGAGGGCTCTGGCAAGTCCATCCGGCTGGGCTCGGGCGCCGAGCTGACCTTCGTGCCTACCCATTACATGCATTCGCCCGCCGCGTTCTCCCTGTTCGACGCCCGCGCGGGCGTCCTGTTCTCCGGCGACGTCGGCGGCGCGGTCTTCCCCGACGGCGAGGAGACGGCCTACGTAGACGACTTCAAGGCGCACCTCAAGTACATAGAAGGCTTCCATAAGCGCCTCGTCGCTTCCAATTCCGTCGCTAAGCGCTGGGCCGAGAACGCGAGGCGCCTCGGTCCCAAGATGATAGCGCCCCAGCACGGCGCCGTGTACCGCGGAGACTCCGTCGGCGCCTTCCTGGACTGGCTATCGGCCCTCCGTTGCGGCGTCGACGAGCTCGACGCGCTGTACCGGATGTGACGCGCATGGACGCGATCGCGACCGGCGCGGACGCCGGCGAGTCGAGGCGGATGGACGAGCTCGAATCGAACTACGGCGACGCCATCGATAATTTCGTCGTCGGATACCATAAGGGGCTCGTGCTCTCCTCCGTGACCAGGCACTCGCTGGAGATCCTGGACGACTCCATGAGCCATATCGAGGCGGGGCTCTCCACCGTCGTCACCGCCTTCGAGGAGATAAAGGCGACGAGCTCCTCCACGGCCTCGAACGCCGAGCGCATCGACTCGATGATGGCCGACGTGCTCGGCGGCAACGACGGCATAGAGGCCGGCATATCGGCCCGCATGGAGGACGTCGAGCGCGGCGTCTCCGTCGCCAAGGACCTCGGCGGCATGTTCGCCGGGCTCAAGGCGAAGACGAGCGGCGTCGCCGGGATAACCGGGGCCATACAGGACGTCTCCGACCGTACCAACATCCTCGCCATCAACGCCTCCATAGAGGCCGCGAGGGCCGGCTCGGTCGGCAAGGGCTTCCGCATCATTGCCAACGAGGTGCGTACCCTGGCCGGCCAGACGAGCGACTTCGCCAAGCAGATCGACGCGAGCATCGGCGAGCTGTCGAGCGCTGTCGGCGACATAGCCGGGCGCATGGACGAGTTCGTCGAGCTGTTCACCAGGTTCCGGGAGTCGTTCGCCGAGGTGCGGGCCAGTTCCGGCGAGAACGCCGAGAGCGTCCGTCAGGCCGGCCAGCTCCTCGCCCAGATATCGGGCGCGATTAAGGAGGAGACCCAGGCCCTAGGCGACGGCCTCCATTCCCTGGAGTCAATATCGGCCAGCGCCAAGGACACGCACGCCGTGTTCGGCGCGCTGCGCTCCAGCCACGAATTCCTGGACACGCTCCTCGACAGGAAGGCCTGATGCCCGGGAGGCTATTGGCCGTCGTCACCGACGACCGGTTCGGGCGCGTCGACGAGGAGCTGGCCGTGCTCGGGCCGCTCGGCGTCGAGCTGAGGGTCGCGTCGTGCTCGACGTCGGCCGAAGTGGCCCTGGCCTGCGCCGACGCCGACGCCGTGCTGGCCAACGCGGCTCCCGTCGACGCGGCGGCCGTAGCGGGGATGCGGCGCTGCAGGGTCGTGTCGCGCTACGGCATAGGCCTCGACAGCGTCGACGTGGCGGCCTGCGCCGCCCGGGGCATAGCCGTGGCCAACGTGCCCGGCTACTGCGACTCCGAGGTGGCGGAGCACGCGCTCGGCCTCATATTGGCCCTGGCCCGCGGTATCCCGGAGCGCGACGCCGTCGTCCGCACGGGCGGCTGGAACGTAGCCTCCGCGCAGCGCTCGGTCGCGGGCTCCGTCGTCGGCGTCGCGGGCTTCGGCGGCTCGGGCAGGGCGTTCGCCCGCGCCGCGCTCGGGCTCCGGCCCGCTAGGCTGATCGCATGGAGCCCTAGCCTTACGCCCGAGGCGCTCGAGGCCGAGCTCGGGCCCGCGGCCGCCGCGCTCGGCGTCGATATAGCCGCGGCTAGCTTCGACGAGCTCCTGGCCGGAGCCGATTTCCTGTCTATCCACCTACGCCTGGTCCCCGAGACGGCCGGCCTGTTCGGCGACGAGGCCTTCTCGCGCGCTAAACCCGGCGCGATCCTCGTCAACACCGCTCGCGGCGGCCTCGTCGATTCCGCGGCCCTCGCCCGCGCCCTGCGTTCCGGCCGCCTGTCCGGGGCGGGCCTCGACGTGCTGGACTCCGAGCCGCCCCGTCCCGGGCATCCGCTCTTGTCCGCCCCCAACGTCGTCCTTACGGACCATTCGGCCTATCGCTCCGCGCGCTCGGTATCGGAGCTTAAGCGGCGCTGCGCCGAGAACGCCGCGCGGGGCCTGGGCCTGCTGGCCTAGGCGGCCGAATCTGATACTTGCTACGTTCGCGGCCTAGAGGTATAGTTGAGGCTAACATCGCGCGTCGTCGCGATAAAGAACCCCGGTTAGCACGCGCGCCCGAAGGCGCGGGAGCGCAATCCAGAGCGGAGGGCCTACGGCCCCCGTCAAAACCGGCGAGGTTAAACTTCCAGAGCCTAACGTCTCTTACAGGGAGTATAACCATGAGCCCAGCCCTCGCCGTGATCACCGACAGGACGCTAACGTACCAGCAGAAGGTCGCCGGCCTCGCCCGCGTCGGCGAATCCACCGAAAGCCCGCTCCGCATAGGCCCCGAGCTACGCCGCTATATCGACGCCGGCGCTATCTGCGACCTATACGAGGGCTCCGCGCCGTATAGGCCCCGCTATATAGTGCCCGACTACGAGCGATTCATGAGCCGGGGCTCGGCCTTCCTGGGCCTCGAGCCTCCCCGCGACATATGGGAGGCTACCGCGGCCCTCCTCGTGCTGTATCGCCACGTTCCGAGCATCACGACCTTTCCCGTCTACCTGGGCGACATAGACGCCCTGCTCCAGCCCTTCGTAGCCGACGAGGCGGAGGCGCGCAAGGCCATAGGACTATTCCTCCTCTCGATAGACAGGACCATCAACGACTCGTTCTGCCATGCCGACATAGGCCCGGACGCGACCGCAGCCGGGCGGCTTATCCTGGAATTGACGCGAGAGCAGAAGAACGCGGTCCCCAACCTCAGCCTCAAGTACGAGGCAGGGCGTACGCCCGACGACTTCGCCGCGCTCGCCGCCTCGGTCGCCCTGGAGGTGGCCAAGCCGAGCTTCGCCAACCACGCTATGTTCGGCCGGGAGTTCCGGGACATGGGCCTGGGGGATTACGCGATAGCGTCGTGCTACAACGGCCTGCCGAAGGGCGGCGGCTCGTGCACGCTGGTACGGCTCAACCTCGCCAAGGCCGCGCCGCTAGCCGCGGGCTTGGCCGATTTCTCAAGCCGCGTGCTCCCCGACGTCGTCGCCCGCCAGCTCGAGTACATGGACGAGCGCGTGCGCTTCCTCGTGGCGGAGTCCGGCTTCTTCGAGTCGAGCTTCCTCGTCAAGGAGGGCCTCGTACGGGCCGACCGCTTCAGCGCCATGTTCGGCATCGTCGGGCTCGCGGAGTGCGTCAACGCGTTCTCGGGCGGCGCCCGATTCGGGAAGTCCGACGAGGCCGACGCCCTAGGCCTGGAGATAATCGAGCGCATCGCCGCCCTCGTCGCGGCCCACCGCACGCCGCTCCTCGCCGCGAACGGCGGGGCCTACCTCCTCCACGCCCAGGTGGGGATAGACGACGACCGGGGCGTTAGCCCGGGATGCCGCATCCCAATAGGGGAGGAGCCGGACCTGCCCGAGCACATACTCCGCTCCGCGCCCTTCCATAGGTTCTTCCCGAGCGGAATAGGCGACGTCTTCGCCTTCGAGCCCACGGCCAAGGCCAATCCCCGGCACCTCCTCGACATAGCCAAGGGAGCCCTGGCGAGCGGCCTCCGCTATTTTAGCGCCTACGCGGCCGACGCCGACGTCGTGCGGATCACCGGCTACCTGGTCAAGCGCTCGGAGATAGAGCGGCTCGGCCGAGGAGAGCAGTCGCTACAGGACACCACGGCGCTGGGCCGCAACGCGGTCAATAACCTCGGCGTCCTCGAACGCCGTATCCGCTCGTGATTCCCGATCCCGCCGCGGAAGATGTCGTCGCGCGCGGAGTCGTCGCGAAGATCCTGCCGTTCAGCGCCGTGGACGGCCCTGGCAACCGGGCCGTGGTGTTCCTGCAGGGCTGCGACTTCGACTGCCGCTACTGCCATAATCCCGAGACCCGGGCCGCCTGCATCCATTGCGGCGAATGCGTCCCCGCCTGCCCCGCCCGGGCGCTGTCGATAGCGCCCGGCCCCGGCCTAGTATCGTGGGACCCCGCGCGCTGCACCGGCTGCGGGGCCTGCGTCGCGGCCTGCCGCCATGATTCGTCGCCGAAGGCGAGGCTCATGGAGCCGGCCGAGGTCCTGTCGGCCCTTTCTCGCTATAGGCCTTTCCTATCGGGGATCACGGTGACCGGGGGAGAATGCGGGCTCCAGCCGGAATTCCTCGAGGCCCTGCTACGGGAGTCGCGGGCGGCCGGCCTGCCGGGGCTCGTTGACACGAACGGCTCCGCCGACTACGCGGCCCTCCCCGGCCTCGTCGAGGCGGCCGAGGGCTTCATGCTGGACGTGAAGGCCTGGGACGAAGCCGAGCATCGCGCCCTGACCGGCGTCTCAAATAGCGCCGTCATCGCCAGCCTCCGCTTCCTCCTCTCCGTTGGCAAGCTGAGCGAGGTCAGGACCGTCGTCGCCCCCGGCCTCCTCGACGCGGAGGAGACGGTGGGCGGGGTTTCCGCTATCGTCGCGGCCTCGGGGAGGGCGGTACGCTACAAGCTGATACGCTTCCGGCCGCAGGGCGTCCGCGCCGCGTGGCGGGATATCCCGACGCCCGACGACGCGACCATGGCGTCCCTGGCCGCGATAGCGCGCGGCGCGGGGCTCCGGGACGTCGTCGTCGTGTGAGCCTAGGGGCGCGCGCGATCTTGTATCGACGGCGGCGCTTCGGTATCCTGTCGCCGTGAAGAATACCCAACGCCGCGAGCTCGCCATATGCGGGCTGGAATCGGTCAAGGCCCTCGCCGCCGTCCGCCCCGACGCTATCAAGCGCTTCTTCTACGTAGAGGAGCGCGCGCGGGAATTCGGGCAGCTGTGCTCGCGTCTCGCTGGCCTCCGCAGGCCGTACAGGCTGGTAGGCCCCGACGAGCTGGAGAAGCTGTCCGGCACGGCCCACCACCAGGGCGTGGTCGCCATGGCCGACGATATTCCGCCGCGATGGGTCGACGACGCCCTCGTCGAGGCGTGGGCGCGCTCCGGCGCGCGCATCGTCGCCCTCGACCGCGTCGGCGACGACCATAACCTAGGCTCGATAGCGCGCTCGGCGGCCTTCTTCGGCTGGGCCGCCCTCGTGGTCGGCCGGGACGACGGGGCCGCGGGGCTGTCGACCAGCGCCTACCGAGTGGCCCGTGGCGCCCTCGAGCGCATCCCCGTCTTCTCCGACGAGTCGGCCGCCCGATTCGCCGCCCGCTGCCGCGGGCGCCTGCCGACCATAGGCGCGGATCACCGCGGCCCGGCCACGGTGCGCGACGCGCGGCGCCCGGCCGGGGCCGCGGCGCTGTTCCTGGGCAACGAGGAGACCGGGCTCTCGGCCGCGACCCGCTCGTCGTGCGATACGCTGGCGCGCATCGACGGGGCCGGCTCCGTGGAGAGCCTCAACGTCTCACAGGCGGCCGCCGTATTCCTCTACGAGCTGGCTCCGGGAAGGCGATGACCCGCCGCTCGCGCTCGATACGGGCGATGCTCGACTCTAACGTCTTCGACAGGCTCGACGCGGACCCCGAGGCCGTCTCGGAGCTGGCTAACCGGCCGGATATACGCGCCTACGTCACCGCGGTCCAGCTCGACGAGCTGTCGCGCATACCCGACGAGGCCAAGCGGGCCCGTCTCCTGGCCCTCGCGGACGGACTCTGCTTCGTCGCGTCCGCCGGCGTTCCCCCCGCGGTCGATGGGACTCCCGGGGCGGTCGCCGGGGATCCGCCGTCGGACAGCGGGGCTCCGTCGGGGCCCGCGGCGGAGGCGGATAGGCACGAGGCGGATAGGCTGATAGCCGCGGCGGCCGCGTCGCGCTGCGATCTGCTCGTCAGCGACGACGCGCGCCTCGCCCTCTACGCGCGCGAGCGGGGGCTCAGGGCCGTCGCGTGGGATCGTTTCGTCGCGGCTCACTTGTTCCGGCCCCGATAGGCCTACTTGAGCAGCTCCATCCCCTCGAATTTCCTATAGAGGGACAGCTCCTCGAAGAGCTGGGGCGCGACGCCCGGGCCGTCCACTATTGCGGACGCCAGAATCTTGCCGAGGCCCGGGCCGAGCATGAAGCCCTGGCCGCACATACCCACGGCGAGCAGCAGGTTAGAGTACTCCCTGGGATAGCCGACTATAGGCAGGCCGTCCGGGGTCATCGGGTACATGCCCCGCCAGGTGCGGCGGACCTTGAGGTTCTTGAGCCGCGGATACAGCTCCGTCATCCTCCTCGAGACGAGCGGCAGGAAGCTCGACGTGGCGTCGGTGTCCTTGCCCCAGATCTGCGGCTTGGGCGTGATGCAGAAGACCACCTGCCCGGTCGTAGTCTGGTAGAAATAGTAGTTGCCCGATTCCTCGTCAGGGCGTATATCGACGAGCATGGGCTCCATGAACCGCTCGCACGGCTCGGTGACCCCGGCCTCGTGGCAGTCCGGGTGCACCGGCAGGTCGAGGTCGAGGAGGCCGCCGAGCTCGGCGGCGTCGGAGCCGGCCGCGTTGACGACGGCGCCCGCGGCGTACTCGCCTGCGTCGGTGCGGACCGAGACGACGCGCCCGCCCTCGGCCTTCATCGCGACTACGGTCTCCCCGAAGCGGAACTCCGCCCCGGCCGCCCTGGCGAGCCTATGAAAGGCCGTGCTCGTCATCAGCGGGGAGGCGTAGCCGTCCCCCGGGCTGAAGGTCCCCCCGCGCAGGCCGTCCTTCCTGATGCCGGGGCACAGCTCGGCGACGCGCTCGGGCCCTATCCAGTCTATGCCGAGGCCGGCCTCCTTCTGGATCGCTAGGAGGTCCCTGAAGGCGCTCTCCCGCCGCTCGTCGTAGGCGACGAAGAGGTAGCCGCCGGCGCGCCATTCGACGTCGATGCCGCGCTCGGCCTCGAGGCCGGAGACGATGCGTATCGATTCCTGGCAGATGCGTATCTTGGCCGGATCGGAATGCGTGGCCCTGATGCCGCCTATGGCGGCCCGGTTCTGGCCGCGGCCCCACGAGGCGTTCTTCTCTATGACGACGACGGAGAGGCCGCGCTCGGCGCAGTACAGGGCGAGGGGCACGCCTACGGAGCCTCCTCCGATTATAAGTACGTCGCAAGTCCTCACGCTCGGCCTCCTTCGCGCTCGGCGGCGGCGACTCGGACTTCGTCGGCTCCGCGGTCGTCGCCGGCTACGCGGTCGTCGCCGGCTACGCGGTCGTCGCCGGCTAGCCCGCCTGCCTCGCCGATACGGCCCGCGAGCTCGCCGAGCGCCGCCTCGAGGGTCAGGGGGCGGATCGTGCCGGGCGCGACCGCCTTGGGATCGACCCCCGCCTTCTTGAATATCTGCGGAAGGAGCACCGAGCAGGTCTTGGAGCCGCAGGCGCCCATGCCCACCCGGATCGTCTTCAGCTGGTTGACGTCGCGGATCTCGTTTTCCTTAATGAAGCCCACTATCTCGCCCACGCTTATCCGCTCGCAACGGCAGACTATGGCGTCGTCGGGGAGATAGTCGTAGCGAGGCGTCGGGAGGGGCCGGGTCGCGGCCTCGTCCTGGACGCGGACGCCTATGATGCGGACGGCGTCCTCCGCCCGCGCCCGCAGGGTGAGCACCCAGGTCCTATGCTTCTTGTAGTACTTCTTGTCGACGAGCTCGGCGTCGGCGACGAAGCGGCCGTCCTGGTCCAGGGCGGGCAGGGTCGAGCCGAGTCCTAAGCCGCTCGCGTCGAACTCGAAGGGGATGCGGGCCTCGGCCCGATCGTCGCCGACGCGGCGCACGAGGGAGACCGCGAGGCCCGGGCAGGCGGCGACGCAGGCCGAGCAGCCCTTGCAGTCGGAGCCCTCGAAGTACGGCAGGTCAAGCAGCGAGCCCTTGCGGGGCCTGAGCCTGATGGACTCTGTGGGGCAGACCGTGGTACAGGGGTTGCAGGGTATCTCCTCGTTGCAGAAGAAGACCGGCTTCCAGGTAGCGCCGGGCTCGACGGGCTCGCGCCCTATGACGTCGCCCGGCCGGCTCTTGAGCACCTCGCGCTTGTCCAGCCATTCGCGGTCTATCTCGACCCTGCGACCCAGGAGCTTGGCCAGCGACAGGGCGGCTATGCGGCCGCCGAACATCGCGCTCGACGCCTCGGCTATCTCCTCGGCGTCGCCGGCCTTGACGGCGGGGAAGCCGAACGCGAGGGCCTGCCTGTAAAGCTCGTCGCAGGGAGACAGGCCGGTGGCGATCAGCACGGTATCCACCTCGTAGGTGCGGGCCGTGCCGAGGAGGGGCCTCCATCCCTCGTCGACCTCGGCCACGGTGATGCGCTCGACCTTGCCCTCGCCCTCCACCGATACGACCGTCGTATTCAGGTGCACCGGCACGCCCATGCGGATGATCTTGTCCGCGTGCACCTTGTAGCCGTTGATCTTGGGCAGGATCTCGCAGATGCCCGCGACCTGTATGCCCGCCTGCAGGGCGTGGTACGAGCCGATGAGGCCGACGTTGCCCGAACCCACGACGAAGACCCTGTCCGCGGCCTTCACGAGGTCCCGGTTTACGAGGGTCTGGAACGCGCCAGCCCCGTAGACGCCCGGCAGGTCGTTGCCGGGGAAGAGTATAGAGCGCTCCCGCGCCCCGGCGGCCACTATCACCGCCTGGAAATCGACGAGGACGTAGCGCTCGTAGCCGGCGTAGACGCCCGCCTTGCGGTCCTTATAGATCGCTAGCACCGGGGAGTTCGCGAGCACCCGCACGTTCGGGAAGGCCCTGACCTTCTTTTCCAGGATCGCGGCGATGTCGTAGCCGCGGGTCCCCGCGTAGCAGTCTTCCTCGGAACCGAAGAACTTATGGGTCTGCAGGACGAGCTTGCCGCCCAGGGTCTCCTTGTCGTCGGCCAGCACGACGTCGAAGCCCCGCTCGGCCAGCTCCGCGGCGGCGGCGAGGCCGGAGGGGCCGCCGCCTATGACGAGGACCTCGGTCTTGATGGCCTCGACGCGGGCCTCGCGCGCGGCGTCGTCGTCGGCGACCAGCGCCGGGACGCCGCGGACCGTCCGTACGTCCATGCCGGCCGCGAGCGCCGTGACGCAGGCCTTGCGCACGATGCCGTCGACGAGCACGTTGCACTGCGAGCATTGGCCGTTGGCGCAGAATATGCCCTGCGGCGCCGCGCCCTTGCGATGCTCAGAGAAGCGCTTTATCCCGTTCGCGAACAGGGCTGAGCTGATCGCCTCGCCCTCGTAGCCCGACAGCGGCTCGCCGTCGAACGAGAACGCCGCGGCCGCGTTCGTCGAGCGCTGGTCTATCACGGGATGGCTGGTTATTCGGTTCATGTGGTGTCTCCGATGCGAGCTAATGGAAACACGCCGACAATAAACTGTCAATATGAAACGAAGTGTCGAAAAATGAAATAAAATACTGAAATCTAACTATATGTAAGGTACGCTATCGATCCTGGCGCGCGAGCCTGGAATCGATTACCATTATGTCCGATGAAACGGCGAAATAAGGAAACATCGATGGCGCGCGGACCGTTCAGGTATAGGGATGCGATACTGCCTATCTCCGTCATTTTCCTCGGCTTGGCGTGTACCGGCTTAGCCTATCGCCTGCTCGCCGGCGATAGGCGCGCTCATCACGAAGCCGACTTCGATTTCGACGCGACTTTGCGGGCCGAGAGCGTCTCGGACGCGTTCTCCGGGCTCGTCGACGCGCTCGATTCGATTGGCCGCTTTTTCGAGAACTCGAGCGCGATCAGCCGCGATGAATTCTCTCGATTCGTTACCCCCTGGGTCTCTTCCGATCGTTTCTCCGTCATCCTGTGGGCCGCGCCGGCCGGCGGCTCGGAGCGGATCGAACCGGACGGGACGGTCGATCTGGAGGCGATCTATTTCGCGCCTAGCCTGGAGCCGACGGGCGAGCTGCCGGCCGTGCTCGGGACGGAGGAGCTTAGGCGGGCGGCGGCCAAGGCCGTGACGAGCGGGAGGACCGCGGCCTCGGTCATAACCCGGCTGCCGTGGAGCCGGCCCCAACCCGCCGTCGCCGTCTTCCGGCCGGTATTCGGGGGCGCGGACGAGTCGGGAACGCGGCGCGTGGGGATCGTGATAGGCCTCGTGTGCCTGAGCTCGGTCTCGGAGCGGGCCATCCTGTCCAGCGAGCCCGCGGGGCTCCCAACCGTGATCCGCGACGCCGGAGCGGGCTCGGACTCCGGCGCCTCGACGTACGCTCACGACGCGCGAATCGGGGGGCCGGTCCCGAGCGGCCATAGGAACGCGGGCCTCGCCTATTCGCAAGCGGCGGCGTTCGCGGACAGGACGTGGATCGTAGAGGTCCGGCCGTCCTCGGCGTACGGGGCTGAGGAGGATAAGAGCGCGGCTTACTTCTCAGTCGCCGGCATAGTCGCCTCGCTCGCCCTGGGCGGCCTCGTCCTGTCCCTCGTAAGGGCCAAGGCGAAGGCGGAGGCCCTCGCCGACGCCAAGAGCGGCGAATTCGAGTTGTTCTTCACGACGAGCCTCGACCTGTTCGCGTTGGCGGGCGTCGACGGTACCTTCAAGCGGCTCAACCGCCAATGGGAGAGCGCCCTAGGCTACTCTGTCGAGGAGCTGCAGGGGCAGAGGTTCCTCGACTTCGTGCATCCCGACGACAGGGCGGCCACGACCGAGGCCGTCTCGACGCTCTCGGCGGGCGTCGACGTCGCGGGCTTCGTGAACCGCTACCGCACCAAGGGCGGCGCGTACCGGAGCATGGAGTGGCGCTCTACCATATCGGGCGATCGCGCGACTATCTTCGCCGCCGCGAGGGACATCACCGATAGGGTCACGGTGGAAGAGGTCCTGCGCCGCTCCCTCCAAGAGAAGGAAGCCCTGCTCAAGGAAGTGCACCACCGGGTCAAGAATAACATGCAGGTTATTTCCAGCCTCCTGGACCTCGAGGCGATGAAGTCGGACGAGCCCGGCTTCGCCGCCGCGGCCAAGGAGGCGCAGGGTAGGATCAGGTCGATGGCGATGGTCCACGAGCAGCTCTACAAGCAGGACTCGGCGTCTGCGGTCGACCTCGGCGCGTACATCAAGGAGCTATCGGAGCGGGTAGTCGAGGAGCATTCCGGGGGGCCTGTATCGCTTACAGTCGAGGCCGACACGGTGCTCCTCGACCTCGATACCGCCATACCCTGCGGCCTGGCGGTCAACGAGCTCCTGACCAACGCGTTCAAGTACGCGTGCAAGGGAAGGGCGGCCGTCATCTCGGTTACGGCCGCCCTCGGCTCGGGGCTGTGCGCCATACTCGTCGAGGACGACGGGCCCGGATTGCCGGCCGGAGCCATGGAGCGCTCCGAAGACGGCCAGACCCTAGGCCTGAGCCTCGTCTCCGGCCTGGCCCAGCAGCTCCACGGGGAGCTGCTCGTGCTGCCCGGCGCCGGCGCCCGCTTCGAGTTGCGCTTCCCCTACGAGGCCAAGGCGCGGGCCTCGCCGTAGCCGCGGGCCGGCTCAGCTATCGGCGTTGAGTATCGTGTTGATGAAGGTGACGAGGACGTGGAGCGCGTTCTCGTTGGCGCCGCCCTCGGGGATGATGATGTCGGCGTAGCGCTTCGTCGGCTCGATGAACTGGTAGTGGCCCGGCCTGACGACGTTAAGGTACTGGTCTATCACCGAGTCGACCGTGCGGCCGCGCTCCTTGATGTCGCGCGACAGCCTGCGTATGAACCGGATGTCGTCGGGGGTGTCCACGAATATCTTCAGGTCTATCAGGTCTCGCACCCTCTCGTTCGTGAATACCATGATGCCCTCGAAGATGACGAGCTTGCGCGGCGTCACCTTGACGGTCTCCTCGGCCCTGCGGTGGTGCACGAAGTCGTAGGTGGGCATCTCCACCGGCTCCATCCTCTTGAGCGCGGCCAGCTGGCTCCATAGGAGCTCGTTGTCGAAGGCCTCCGGGTGGTCGAAGTTGAAGGCCGTGATGTTGGAGTTGGAGATGTACTCCGCGGACTTGTAGTAGTTGTCCTGGGGGATGAACACGAAATCCGAGACCAGCTCCGATATCTTGCGCACTATGGTCGTCTTGCCCGAGCCCGAGCCGCCGCATATCCCTATCAGCTTTGCTTCTGCCATGGTCGCCAGGATAGCACGGCGGCGTATTTCAGTATACCGCCGCCGCGCCGCGCGTCGGTCGGTCCCCGGTCAGTCCCCGGTCAGTTCTCGCGAGCTGCCCGCCCGGGATAGGCCCAGCTCCAGGAGCCTGGCTTCCGCCTCGTCTATATCCTCGTCCGGGGTCGAGGCGCCCGCGGAGAGGCCGACTGAGGCGTACGAGCCTAGCTCGGGAGGGATGCCGGCCGCGTTCTCCACGTGCCAGGCCGGGACGCCCAGGGAGCGGGCGAGCTCGGCGAGGCGGCGCGTGTTGGCGGAGTTCATGCCGCCCACGACGACGACGGCGTCTACCAGGCCGCGGAAGTCCTCGATGGCGGCCTGGCGCTCGCGGCTGGCCCCGCAGACGCCGCCGGAGTCGGCGAGGTCAGGCCTCCGCGATAGGAGGGCGGAACGGATGGCGGCGTACTCCGATTCCGATATGGTAGTCTGCGCTATCAGGGCGACGGGGCGGTCGGCGGGGACGGCCAGCGCCTCGTCGGGATCGGATACCACGATAGCCCCCGGGGCGTGCCCGGCGACGCCGAGCGTCTCGCCGTGGCCCTTGTCTCCGGCGATGACGACGAGGTAGCCGCGCGCCGCGTACGAGGCGGCGGCCTTCTGGTTGGCGGCGACCCTCGGGCAGGTCGCGTCGACGATATCGGCGCCGGCGGCCCGTAGCCCGGCTACGACCTCCGGCGCCGCGCCGTGGGAGCGTATTACGACGACGGCGCCCGTTAGCTCGCCGGCCGCCAGGTCGAGGGGCTCGTCGAGGCGGTCCATGCCCAGTCCCGTGAGCCGCGCGGACACGCGGGGGTTATGGACTATCTGCCCCAGCACGAAGCCGCGCCCGCCCGATTCGGAGGCGCGGGCGGCGGCCGCCTCGGCGGCCTCGACCGCCCTCCTGACGCCGGGGCAGAAGCCTAGCGTCCTGGCACGCAAGACCTTCATGCTGTCGCGCGCTCCCGGCCCTAGGCCAGCTCGAGCGCTATCTCCATCATCGACTTGAACGTGTTCTGGCGCTCCTCGGGGGTGGTCTCCTCGTGGGTGACTATGCTGTCGCTGACGGTCAGGAGGGTCAGCGCGCGCTTGCGGTACTTCGCGGCGATCGTGTAGAGGGCCGCCGTCTCCATCTCGGCCGCCAGCACGTTGTAGGCGGCCCACATCTTCCACGAGTCCGGGTCGTCGCCGTAGAAGGTGTCCGAGGTAAGGACGTTGCCCACCTTCAGGGCGATCCCCTTGGCCTCGGCTACGCCCCAGGCCTTCTGCATGAGGCCGAAGTCGGCTATGGGCGCGTAGTCCAGGCCCCTGAAGCGCACGCGGTTGACGTTAGAGTCGCTGCACGAGCCCTGGGCCATGATGACGTCGCGTATCTTTATCTCCGGCTGCATGGAGCCGCAGGAGCCTATGCGTATCAGGTTCTCGGCGCCGTACTCGTTTATGAGCTCGGTGACGTATATCGATATGGACGGTACGCCCATGCCGGTGCCCTGGACCGATACGCGCCTGCCCTTGTAGGTGCCCGTATAGCCGAACATGTTCCGGACGGTGTTATAGCAGACGGGGTTCTCGAGGAAGGTCTCCGCTATGAATTTCGCCCGCAAGGGGTCTCCGGGAAGAAGCACGGTCTGGGCTACGTCGCCCTTCTTAGCCGCGTTATGGGGTGTCGCCATGGTCTTTCTCCTTATGGGCGCCGTAGCGCCATGAATTGATCCACTTCGGATATCGTGGGTATGGAAGGCTGGGCGCCCAGCCTGGTGGCGGCGATGGCTCCGGCGGCGTTGCAGAAGGCCAGGTCCTCCGGGGTTACGCGCCCGCTTCCGAGCCTAGTCGCCAGGGCTCCGTTGAAGCTGTCGCCGGCGGCCGTCGCGTCGACGGCGTCTATCCGGTACGATGGTACAGTAAACGTCCCGACCTCGTCCACGTAGAGGCAGCCGGCGCTCCCGAGCGTGACGACGACGGCCCCGACGCCCTTGGCCAGCAGCGCGCGGGCGCCGTCCTCTATGCCCGGCACGCCGGATAGTATAGCCAGCTCCGTCTCGTTGGGAGTCACGGCCGAGCAGAGCCTCAGGAGCTCGTCGGGCAGGGCCCGCGCCGGCGCGGGATTGAGGAGTACGGGCACCCCTGCGCGCCCGGCTATGCGGGCGGCCTCGAGCGCGGACTCCAGGGGGGTCTCGAGCTGGAGCATCAGGCAATCGCCGTCCTCTATGGCCCGCGCGTTGGCCCTGACCCAGTCCGGGCCGAGGGCGGCGTTGGCGCCTGGATAGACGACGATGGTGTTGTCGCCGTTCGCGTCGATGCTGATCATGGCCACGCCGCTCGGGCCTTCCGCGACTAGGAGCCCCGAGGCGTCGACGCCGTTGTCCTCCAGGTTGCGCCTCATGGCCTCCCCCGTGGAGTCGGAGCCGACGGCGCCGATCATGCGGACGCTCGCCCCGAGGCGGGCTGCGGCTACCGCCTGGTTGGCGCCCTTGCCGCCGAAGGCCGTGACGTGGGAGCGGGCCGTCAGCGTCTCCCCGAGGCCGGGCAGGCGGTCTAGCACGCAGACGAGGTCGAAGTTGAGGCTGCCGACGACGGCTACGCTTTTCCTTGTATCGTTAGAAGGCAAGGTCGGTCTTTCCTTTCCCCTTGCGGAGTATGCCCGCGGCCCGCTCCCCGGCCCGGGCGACAATGGCCTCGACGTCGAGGAGGAGCTCCCCGTCGCGCTTGACCCAGCGCCCGGCGACCATGGAGTGCCTCGCGTTGGAGGCGTCCGCGCTGTATAGGAGGGCCGCTAGCGGGTCGTAGGCGGGGAAGGTATTGGGCCTGCGGAGGTCCCAGAGCACGAGGTCGGCCGGAGCCCCCGCCTCTATCCGGCCCGAGCCGAAGGGCAGGGCGTCGTGGCCGCGCATGAGCGTCTTCCAGGCCGACCGTAGCGGGAAGGCCTCGGCGTCGCGCTCCTGGTACTTGCCCATGAGGGCCAGGATACGCGCCTGCTCCAAGGGCGAGAGCGTGTTGGAGCTAGCGGCCCCGTCCGTGCCTATGCACAGGGGCAGCTCGTCGGGCCTGCGCCAGACCCTCCCCGGGCCCTCGCCTAGCTTCATGTACGTCTTCATGCAGACGGCGATCCAGTTGCCTTCGCGCAGGAGCTCGCGTTCCTCGTCCATTATCCAGTAGCCGTGGCCTATGATCAGGGGAAGGGACGTGAGCCCCGCGTCGGCGACTACCCGTAGGGGCGTGCGGCCGTAGCGCTCGACGCTGGCGGCTATCTGCGGCTCCGAGTCCTCCACGTGGATATGCGTCCCGACGCCGAGGTCGCTGGCGGCCTTCGCGCACTCGGCCAGCTCCTCCGGGGAGCAGGTGTACGGCGAGTGGGGGCCGAGCCGCATGGAGATCCTGCCTGCCCGGCCGTTCCACTCGCGGACCAGGTCGGCGGCCCGGGCCAGCTGGCCCTCGAAGTCCCCGGCCATGCCGAACAGTGTGGGCGCGACGTCGGCCCGTATCCCGCTCTTCTCGACGGCCGAGCAGACGCGCTCGGCCGAGAAGTAGTGGTCGGCGTAGGCGGTCACGCCGTTGTCGAGCATCTCCGCTATGGCGAGCGCGGCTCCCGCCTCCACGTCGTCGCCGTCCATCTTGCTCTCGTAGGGCCAGATCTCCTCGTTGAACCAGCGATCGGGCGTCGCGTCCTCGGCTATGCCCTTGAATATGTTCATGGGCGAGTGGGTGTGGAGGTTCACGAGCCCGGGCGAGAGGACCAGCCTCGAGCAGTCTACGACCTCGTCTCCCGGGAGCGGCCGTAGCGGCTCGCCGGCGGCTCGGCCGACTGCGTGCTGACCGTCGGCGGCCAGACCGCTCACGACCGCCGAAATCAGGCCGTTCTCGACGATGACCGTCTTAGGGCCGGAGACGGCTCCGTCGCGGCCTAGGACGGTGGCGTCTCGTAGGATTACGCGGCTCATTCGAGCCCCTGGAGCGGGCCCGGCGCGCCGGGGGCGTCGTACGAGCGGAGGAGCCGCGTCATCAGGGCGACGAAGCCGTCGGGATCGAGCTCTACGCCGACGAGCGCGTTTGGCGGGCGCTTGGCCACGCTATGGATATCGACGACGGTCTTGCCCGTGGCGTACTGCCCGTCCGTCTCTACGGCGACGTAGTAGGGCTCGAGGGTCACGAGGGCGGGGTCGAGGAGCCAGGCGATCACGAGGGGATCGTGCAGCGCCAGGCTGTCCCGGCCGAAGGTCCTGTACGCGGCCAGGTAGTGGTCGAGCATCGAGCAGCAGGGAGTCAGGACCCTGCCCCCGACGGTCCTCAGGTCCTCGAGCCCCCGGGCCGAGAGGGAGGCGCGGTTGGTCACGTCGAGGCCGAGCATCGTTATGGGCACGCCCGACTGGAATACCGCCGCGGCCGCGTGGGGGTCCGCGAGGATGTTGAATTCGGCCGCGGGCGTGGCGTTGCCGTAGGCTATGGAGCCGCCCATGAGGTGGATGCCCTTGATGCGGCTCCTCGTCTCCGGGTAGGCGGATAAGGCCATCGCTATATTGGAGAGCGGTCCTATCGCCGCGATCTCGAGCTGGCCCGGGTACCGGGCCGCCATGTCCCTGATGAACTCCCAGGCCGGGGCCTTCTCCTCGGCGTACGCCGGCGCGGGCAGCCGCGCGCCTCCCAGGCCGTCCAGGCCGTGGACGGATTCGGCCCGCTTTGTCTCCGCAACGAGGGCCGCGTCCCTGCCGCGGGCGACGGGAACCCTCCGCCCGGCCAGCGTAGCCAGCGCCAGGGCGTTCCTCGTCGTCGCCTCCGCGCCGACGTTCCCGCCCACCGTCGTTATCCCGACGACCTCCAGCTCCGGGGCGGCGAGCGCCATCATTATGGCTATCGCGTCGTCTATGCCGGGGTCGCAGTCTATGAGTATCGTTCGTTTCATCGCGCCGTCCTTAATCGAGCCGCCGCAAGGCGCCGTCTAGCAGCTCTATGAACCGCTCCCTGTCGAGGCCCGTCACCAGGTCCACGTTCAGCTCCCCAGACCTGCCCGTGAAGTCGGCCACCGTGGCCCCCGTGGTCAGCCTGCCGCGGCACTCCACGTCTACGTGCGCCTTCCTCGAGACGAAGATGCTAGGGTCTATGAGCCACGCCACGGCGCAGGGGTCGTGGAGGGGGCTGCCGCCGAAGCTGAAGTTGGCCTCGTGGAATTTCACGAAGAAGTCCATGAGCTCCGCGACCATGGTGGAGCAGCGCTTGCCGATGGAGCGGAAGCGCTCGGTGTCGGCCCTGGTCACCAGGGCCTGGTGGGTCACGTCCAGGCCGCACATCGTCACCGGGAGGCCGCTGTTGAATACTATATGCGCGGCCTCGGGGTCGACGAGGATGTTGAACTCGGCGGCCGGGGTCCAGTTGCCGCCTACGGCGGAGCCGCCCATCAGGCTGACGCGCTCTATCCTGGCCTTCAGCTCGGGGTGGGCCAATAGCAGGGCCGCCACGTTAGTCAGGGCGCCGGTGGGCACCAGCGTCACCGGCCTCTCCGATTCCCGCAGGGTCTTGGCGGCCAGCTCCACCGCCGAGAGAGGGGACTCGGGCAGCCGGGGCTCAGGCA
>JAHIWG010000046.1 GCA_018816345.1 Spirochaetota bacterium
CATAGACCCGCTCGCCTTCGCGCGCCTCGCGGCCCCGGTGCTGGAGGCTAGGCTAGGGGCGTCGGCCTGGGCCGGGCGGCCCTTCGCCCTGCGGCTGCGTCTCTTCGGGCCGTCGCTGTCGTTCCGCTGGGACGGCCGGCGCCTGGCGGTCGGGGACGGCGGCGAGCCCGCCGCCCAGGATCCCTCGGGCGAGGGCGCGACCGAGTCCGCGGCGTCGGCCCGCGACGGCTACGACGCGAGCGCCGCCCTGCCGCCCGAGCTGCTCGGCCCGCTGGCGCTGGGCTACCGGAGCGTCGCCGAGCTACGGCGGCTGAGGCACGACCTCTCCGCCTACGGCGAGGCCGAGGATTTCCTGGGCGCCCTCTTCCCGACCGTCGACGCTCACGTCCACCAGTTCATCTGATGCCCGGGGCGCGGGCCGGAGATCCCTATCCGGCCCGCGCCCCTCGCCCAGCGTTTGAAAGCGCCGACGCCTTCGCCTATACTTGTCCCGGGCCGGCCTTCGCCGCGTCGGCTAGGCCCGAGACTCGGAGGCAAGGTGTGAAGCATGACTAAAAACATGACTAAAAGACTGTTCGCGAAGGTCTCGGTATCGATCGTCGCCATTTCCACGCTGACGCTCGCGCTGGGCGAGGCGTTCACCGCCATGTTCAACGCGAGCCTGGACGCGGCGCCGCCCGAGAGGCTGGCGTTCGCGTTCTCGAAGCCCCTGGTATTCGGGACGGCTTTCGTGTTCCAGCTGCTCATGATAGCGGCCATGCGCATCGTGCTGTGGCCGCTCCTCCGCTACCTCGACGACCCGGAAGGCTCGGGAGACGACCTGTACGGCGCGGCCCGCAAGGCCGCCCTCGGCGTGCCGTGGACGCTCATCGTCATGACGGTCGTGTTCTGGACCATCGGCACCGTCGTATTCTACGGCCTCAACGGCTGGAAGGGGCCGGGCGGCACGTCGTTCGCCTGGGCGCTGTCGTTCAAGATATCCGAGGGCCTCGTCTCGGCGACCCTCAACGCCCTCGTCATAGACAGGTTCCTCCTCGAGCCTAAGAAGGCGCTCAGGATAGAGCGAATACGGCCAGGAGAGCGCGACCGTTTCGCCGAGCTGCGCGACCAGGTCGTCCTGCTCTCGGCCATGGCCGCCGTCATAATCCACCTCGCGTTCGCCGCCCGCTATTTCACTGTCCGCGACCCGGCCTTCGCGGGCCTTACTAGCCCCGTGCCGTCGCTCGTCGCGGTCGGCGCCGTCGCGGCGGCGCTAGGCTCCTGGATGCTCTACCTGTCGCGGCGCTCCGACGGAGTCCAGGCCGCCGTCCTCCGGGACCGGGTTCGCGAGCTGACCGCCCGCGGGGAAGTCGACCTGGCGGCCAGGGCGTCGATGCTCAACTTCGACGCGATAGGGACCCTCGCCGACGCGTTCAACGGCTATACCGAGTCCCTGCGGTCGATGGTCGTCGAGATTAGCGAGTCCATGGGGACCCTGGACGCGTCATGCTCGTCCCTATCGTCGAGGACCGAGGGAATGCGCTCGTCCATAGAGGACATAGGCTCGTCGGTATCGAGCATAGGGACGAGCTTCGACGAGGAGGCCCGGTCGATAGCCGACTCGAGCGCCTCCATCGTGCGGATAGGCGGCAATATCGAGGCCCTGCACAAGGCCATAGACGAGCAGGCCGCCATGGTGTCGGAGTCGAGCGCCGGCATAGAGCAGATGATAGGGAACATAGACTCGGTCGCGGGCAACGTCGAGCGGGTAGGCGACCAGTACGCCGGCCTCCAGGCCGCGGCCGAGGCGGGCAAGCGCAAGATCGCCGAGGCCGCCGCGATGGTGGAGACGGCGAGCGGCATGTCGGGGCTCCTCCTGGACGCCAACAGGACGATAGCCGCCATAGCCGCGCAGACCAACCTGCTGGCCATGAACGCCGCCATCGAGGCCGCGCACGCGGGGGAGTCGGGGGCCGGCTTCTCCGTCGTCGCCGACGAGATACGCGCCCTCGCGGAGAAGTCGGCGCTCCAGTCCAAGGACGTTGGCGCCAGGCTCGCGGAGGTGCGCAAGGCCATAGAATCGGCCGCCGCCTCGGCCACCGAGGCCTCCGCCGGCTTCGACGAGGTCGGGACCAGGATAGACGCGGTCAACCGGCACCAGGACGAGATACGGAACGCGCTCCGCGAGCAGTCGGGCGGCTCCAAGCAGGTGCTCGAGGCCCTCTCCGCGATGAACCGCGTCACCGAGGGCGTGGCCTCAGGCGCCCGCGAGATGACGGGCAGCGCCAAGGCGCTCATAGACGGCATGAGGCGGCTGTCCGAGCTGAGCGCCCGAATCAAGGGCGAGACGACGCGCATCTCCGGGGACGCCGACCGCATAGGCTCGTCCTTCGAGGCGGTCAGCGAGACCGTCGCCTCGAGCGTCGGCGTCATCACCCGCGTGACCGCCCAGATAGGCCGCTTCAAGGTCTAGCCGGCCCGGCCCGGCGGCCCGGCCTAGCCCCTGACGAAGTGGGGCATGCCCTCGGGCAGCACGAGCGACAGCTCGACGAGGCCGGCCACGGCGCCCGACTCGTCCCGCCAGGCGCTCTGGTGGATGAGCTTCTTGACGCCCGCCTTCTCTATCGTGTAGACGTTGACGCCGCCTGACGACAGGAGCCCGTCGATGATGCCTCGCGACCGCTCGTTATGGCAGGCCTCCAGGCTCGAGCCTATGAGCGCCCTCCCGCCCTTGGCCGCCCAGGTCGCGGCCGCCGCGTCGTTCATATAGACTATCCTGCGGTCCCGGTCCGACACGGTCACCGCCCCCGGGAGCCTCGTAACCCAATCCGGCATGCTATCCATAATCGCCTCCTCGTCGCCGGGCCGCGGGCCCCTGGCCGCTAGACTTTACCAGGAGGCGAGCCTGGACTACAATGGCCGTTCGCTATTGCGGCGAGATCACGATATCCACGAGGGGGCGCGGGCGCATTGGTACGGAGAGTTAAAGGACAGAAGATAAAGCTCGAAGGCTTCAACAACCTTACGAAGTCGCTGAGCTTCAATATCTACGACATCTGCTACGCGCGTTCCAAGGAATCGCAGATAGAGTACCTGGAATACATAGACGAGGAATACGACTCCGCGAGGCTCGAGGCCATCGTCGAGGAAGTGACCCGCATCATCAACGCGCGGCTCGTTCAGGTCTCCACCCAGGACTACGACCCCCGCGGGGCCAGCGTCGTGGCCCTCCTTAACGAGGACATGCCCGTGGCCGCCCTCCAGGCCGGGGCCCCCGCTGTCGTGGGCCACCTGGACAAGAGCCACATCGCCATCCACACCTATCCCGAGTACGACCAGCTCTCGGGGCTCGCGACGTTCCGCGTCGACGTGGACATCGCGACCTGCGGCATGATAAGCCCCCTGTCCGCCCTCCATTACCTCATAGAGAGCTTCGAGTCCGAGGTCGTGATCATAGACTACCGCGTGCGCGGCTTCACCCGCGACAGCCGCGGCACGAAGCTGTTCATAGACCACGACATCTCGTCGATCCAGGACTACATAGCGGAGGACGTGCTGGACGACTACGTCGCCTACGACGTCAATATTGTCTCGGACAACAACTTCCATACCAAGATGCGCAAGAAGGAGCTCAGGCTCCGCGACTTCCTGTTCGGCGACGAGGTGACCAGCCTCGTGCCCAAGGAGAATAAACGCATCAAGGCGGCCATAGACCTCGAGGTGCAGGAGATATTCGAGTGCAAGGACCTGGGCCGACGCATGGGGCGCCCGTGAGCCCCGCCGCGCCGGGCTCGGTCCCGGCGGGCGCGGGCCGCGAGATACGGGAGCGCCTGAACGCGGGGCAGGGCATGTCCTACGCCG
>JAHIWG010000047.1 GCA_018816345.1 Spirochaetota bacterium
CCGACGGCCGGGCCGCGCGGGCCGCGAAATTCTCGGTGCCCCTCGACGCGGTGGACCCGGCTGAGGGGGCCCGCTCTCCGTCGGGCTCGGCCGAGGTGGACCGCGTGCTCGGCGGCGGCATCATGAAGGGTTCCAGCGTCCTCGTAGGCGGCGAGCCCGGCATAGGTAAGAGCACGCTGCTCCTGCAGATCGCGGCCAGGGCCGGGGTCCAGGGCCGCGTGCTGTACATCTCCGGCGAGGAGAGCGCGGCCCAGATACGGCTCCGCGCCGATAGGCTGGGCCTCAAGCGAGCGGGCCTCGAGGTCCTATGCACCGGCGACCTCTCCGAGGCCGTAGCGGCCCTCGATAGGCTCAAGCCGGCCCTCTTCGTCGTCGATTCGCTGCAGACCCTGGCGTCGGCCGAGGCCGGAGCCGTCCCGGGTACGGCTAACCAGGTCAAGTACTGCTCGCTCGAGCTGTCCGACTGGGCGCGGGAGCACGGCGGCGCCTGCTTCCTCGTCGCCCACGTCACCAAGGACGGGCTCATAGCCGGGCCTAAGGCGGCGGAGCATACGGTGGACGTGGTGCTGATGTTCGAGCAGAGCGAGAGCGACGTCAGGTTCCTCCGCTCGGCCAAGAACCGCTTCGGCTCCACCGACGAGGTCGGGCTGTTCACTATGGGCGATCGCGGGCTCGAGGAGCTGTCCGACCCTTCCGCCGTGTTCCTCGTGCGGCGCGACGGGGCCATACCAGCGGGCGCCGCGATAGCCGCGACCTGGGAGGGGACCCGGTCAATACTGGTCGAGATCCAGGCGCTGACCGTCCCTGGCAAGGCTTCCCTCTCGCGCGTATACTCCGAGCGCATCGAGCCCGCCCGGGTCGCCCGGGTCGCCGCGGTGCTGGAGAAGCACGCGGGCCTGCGGCTATCGGACCAGGATATATACGTCAACGTGTCCGGGGGCATCAGGCTGGCCGAGCCGGGGGTCGACCTGGCCCTGGCGGCCGCCCTGTACTCCGCGCGCACCGGGCTGGCCCTGCCCGCGGGTACGGCCCTGGCGGGGGAGCTGTCGCTGGCCGGCGAGGTCAGGCCGGTGCGCCGTATGGCCGGGAGGGTCCGCGCCGCCAAGGCCATGGGCCTCGGTCGGGTGATAGGCCCCTCCGAGTCGGGCTCGCCGGAGCTCGCCGGCCAGGATCGAGCGGACGCCTGGGAGCGCGTGACTACCGTCGGCGCGACGGTACGGGCCCTGTTCGGCGGCGCTACGGGTTCCGGCTAGGCGCGTCGCGATTGCCCCCCGGCCCGCGGTAGCCTATACTGCGAGGCGAATACGGAGGAATCGCATGCGCTATCCCGCTCCAGGCCGTCGTCTCTTCGGCATTTCCGTCCCCCTAGGATCCATCCGCGCGTCAGGCGGCTGGAGGGTCGGCGAGTACCCCGACCTAGTCCCTTTCTGCAGGCTATGCTCCGGCCTCGGGGCCGGGCTCGTCCAGATACTGCCCGTGAACGATACCGGCAGCCAGAGCTCGCCGTATTCCGCCCTGTCGGCGTTCGCCCTGCATCCGCTCTATGTCCGGGTGCGCGACCTGCCCGAGGCGGCCGAGGCGCCCTCGGCGGTCGCGGCCCTCGACGCGTTCGCCGCCGAGGCCGTCCCCGGGGAGCGCTTCCCGTACGCCGACTGCCTAGCCGCGAAGCTCGCGGCGCTCAGGGCGGTCTACGACGCCAGCCGGTCGGCCATAGCCGCAGACCCGGCGCTCGCCGCGTTCGCCGAGTCGAGGCCCTGGGTCAAGACCTACGCAGTCTTCAAGCGGCTTAAGTCCTCGTACGGAGAACGGGCCTGGCCCCGCTGGCCCGAGCGGCGCGATCCTACGAAAGCGGATATCGAGGCCCTATGGCTCGACCCGGCCGGCGCCGACGAGCAGCTCTTCCACGTCTGGACGCAGATGCGCGCTAGCGAGCAGTTCCGGGAGGCCAGCCGGGCCGTCGCCGACGCCGGGCTGGCCCTCCTCGGCGACATCCCCATACTGATGAACGAGGATTCGGCCGACGCGTGGTCCGACCGCGATTTCTTCGACTCGTCGCTGAAGGCCGGCGCGCCTCCGGACATGTACTCGGAGGCTGGCCAGAATTGGGGCTTCCCCATCTACGACTGGGACGCCATGGAGCGCGCCGGGTACTCCTTCTGGCGAGCCAGGATAGCGGAGGCGGACAGGTATTACTCGGCCTTCAGGATAGACCACGTGCTCGGCTTCTTCAGGATATGGGCGCTCGGCGATCGCGAGGAGACGGGAAGCCTCGGTCGCTTCGTGCCCGGCGCCCTGGTCGGCGCCGACGAGCTGAGCGCGGCCGGCTTCTCGGCGGAACGGCTGCGCTGGCTATCCGAGCCCCATATTGGCTTAGCGGAGCTGCGGGCCGCGTGCTCCCAGGATTCGCCGGCGGCGGCCGAGGCGGCCCTCGATAGGATAGGCGACGAGGACCTATTCCTTTTCAAGCGTAGCGTCCGGGGCGAGGCCGATATCTCCGGGCTAGGCCTGCCCGGGCCGGCGGCTGATTTCCTCAAGGAGCGGTGGCGGGATAGGGCCCTGCTCGTCGTAGGGGCCGACTCGTACGCTCCTACGTGGCGGCATCGCGAGAGCAGGGCCTGGGCGAGCCTCTCCGACGCCGAGAGGGAGGCTCTCGGCTCGCTATTCGCCAGGAAGGGCGAGGAAGCCGAGCGGGGCTGGGAGGAAAAAGGCCGGGCGCTGCTATCGATGCTCAAGGGCGCTTCCTCCATGCTGCCCTGCGCGGAGGACCTCGGGGCCGTGCCCGACTGCGTGCCGAGGGTGCTCGAGGGCCTCGGGATACCGGGATTACGGGTACCGCGTTGGATGCGCCGCTGGGACGAGCCCGGCCAGCCCTTCAAGCCGCTTTCGGAGTATTCTGTCCTCTCGGCCTGCACTCCGAGCGTGCACGATACCTCGACGCTGCGCGCCTGGTGGGACTACGAGGACGGGCGGGAGGAGTTCGCGGCGGCCTATTGCCCCGGTCTATCGCCCGCGCCGCCATCGCTCGATACCGCCGCGGCCTCCGCCGTCCTGCGCGCGCTCGCGGGAGCCCCGTCGCTGCTCTACGTGCTCCAGCTACAGGACCTCCTCGACCTGTCGGAGGATTTCCGGTCGGCCGACCCGCGCGCCGATAGGGTGAACGTGCCCGGCACCGTGGACGCCTTTAACTGGACGTGGCGAATGGGCTATCCCGTAGAGGAATTAGAGGCTTCGCTCGAATGGAAGGCTCGAGTGAGGTACGCCTGTTGCCGATAAACAACTATAGCTTAGACCGAAACGAACGGATGGGACGATGGCACAGCAGACGAATACTATAAGGCCTCCGCTCGTCGCTATTGCCGTCCGCGATCGAGGCTCGTCGGAGCGCCTGGCCCTGGAGCTCGGGACGAGGGTTCCCGGCGCCATGACGTCGATCCTCGACGACGACCGGGCCCTTCGCGAGGCCATCGCGCTCGACCCGGCGCGCAGGGCCGACGCGTTCCTGGTCGACCCCGCCTCCGCGACCCTGCTCTCGGCGCTGTCGGAGCCCGACGACGCGATCGTCGCGGGGGTCGTCTTCGATCCAGCGGCCGGCGGAGCCGCCCTCCCGCCCGATCCCAGGTTCGCGGGCCTGCCTAAGGGGCCCGAGCCGAGTCCGTTCGCAGAGGCCTCGGCCTGGGCGGCCGGCGCGGTCGCCGCCGTATCCAAGGCGCGCGCCGACGAGTCCGCGAGGGAGGCCTACGGCCGCCGTTACGAGGATCTCGTGGAGGCCCTGCCCGATATAGTCTACGAGCTGGACATCGACGGCGTCATCACCTTCGTCAACGAGTCGGTCGCGATGCTCGGGTACGCTCCGGCCGACCTGATCGGCAAGCATTACTCGGTACTGCTCCATGACGACGACGCGGCGGCCGTGGACAGGGATAGGGTGCTACCCGACTTCTTAGGATACAGGACCGGCCTCGCGCTAAGCCCTAAGCTGTTCAACGAGCGCCGCGGCATAGAGAGGCGCACTACCGACCTCGAGGTCCGCCTCAAGAGGAACCCAGGCGCTTCGGGCGCGAGCCGCGAGCTCATCGGGAGCGTCATCTCCTACGGGGAGGTCTCGTCGGCCGGAGAGTACGCCAGGGACGAGGACAAGGAATTCAAGGGCTCCGTGGGCATCATCCGCGACGTCACGCTCAGGCGCAAGTCGGAGGAGATGCTAAGGAAGCTGTACCAGGCCGTGGACCAGCTCGGCTCGTGCGTGTTCGTGCTTAACCACGCCTTCGAGGTGGAGTACGTCAACCCGGCGTTCTTCATGCTCACCGGCTTCGCTCCCCCCGACGTCATCGGGCGCAGCGTCTTCAGGTTCTTCGCGTTCATGCCCGACAAGGTGGATAAGATATCGAAGAGGGTGCAGGACGGGTTCGAGGCGAAGGAAGAGGCCCTCGTGCCCCGCTCGACCGGGGGGCAGTTCTGGGCGACCTTCTCCATGGCCCCGGTTCGATCGCCGTCCGGGGCGATAACCCACGCCATCGTCATCGTCGAGGACGTCAGCGCCAGGAAGTCGATGGAAGAGCTCCTGCGCAACGCCAGGCGGGACGCCGAGGACGCGAGCAGGGATAAGTCTCGTTTCCTGTCCGGCATGACGCAGGAACTCCGGGAGCCGATACTCGGCATCGTGGCCGCCGCGAAGCTCCTCCCGCCTGGCGCCGAGGGCGTGAAGGAAAACGCGGAGGCCATACTGGAGAACGCGCAGTTCCTTATCGACTCCTTGACCGGGGTGCTCGACTACGTGCGTTCTGAGAGCTCCGAGGGGCCTATCCAACGGCTCGCCTTCCCCGTCGGCCCGTTCATGGAGAGGGCCTGCGGCCGATTCAAGATAGCCGCGGCGGCGAAGGGCCTCGGGTTCTCGCTAAGGGTAGAGAACCGCGAGATAATCGAATCCGACCCCGATAGGCTGGGGCGCGTAGTGGAGATCCTGATAGAGGACGCGGTCAGGACGACCAGGGTAGGCGAGCTCGAGGTCAGGGCGTCGATAGAGCGGCGGGCCGGCAACGTCCCGCACCTGGTGGTCTCCGTGGCCGGCGTCGGGCAGGGGGCGGAGGGCGGTCCCGCCGTCGGTATCCAACGGGCCGACGGCCCGTCCCGCGGCGGCTCCCGCGGCATAGGGCTCGCCCTCGCGCATAATATCGTCAAGGTCCTCGGCGGAGAGATCCGCCGCGACGTATCGGCCGAGTCTGGCGCCTCGTATACGGTCGTAGTCCCCGCCGCGGCGCCGGTCAAGGAGCCGCGGCCCGTCATGGCGAGGTATTCCCTCCTCGTCGTGGACGACAACGAGGTGAACCTAGAGTACATGAGGACGCTGGTGGAGAATTGCGGCTACCGCGTCCACGCCGCGCAGAGCGCGCAGGAGGCCTTCCGCGTCCTGGAGACGCGATACGTCGACGCGGCCCTCCTCGACATACAGATGCCGGGGTATAGCGGCGTCGAGCTGGCCAAGGCCATCCGCGCCTACGCGGGGCCCCGGTACTCCCCGTCCATGCCCCTGTTCGCCATGACCGCCCAGGATCCCGGGTCCGTGGAGGGCGCGGATACGCTCTTCGCCTGCGTCTTCCCCAAGCCTACCGACATCAGGAAATTCTCCGCCGCCCTCAACGAGGCGATGATGGAGAGAGAGACCGTCTCGCTAGGCGAGCTGGCCTCCGGGCTAGGATTCAAGGCCACGGTAGCCAGGATCAAGCTTGACGTGGAATCCGCGACCTCGGCCTTGAGCCTCGCCTTGTCGGGGACGAGCGACGCGAGGGTCGATATACGGGCCGAGGCTTCCGCGCTCACCTCCGTGTTCCAGCGTTTCTCCTGCAAGGTCGGCGTCGAGACCGTCAGGCTGTTCATAGAGCACTACGCCGACGAGGACACGAGCGTGCTGGCGGGATTGCTAGAGCGTATCGGCCGGATGCTGCAAGCGGGGATAGCCGCCGCCGGTAAGGTCCCGGGGGGGCCGTCGTGAGGGCGCTCGTAGTAGACGACGACGCGATGAACCGCGAGCTGCTGCGGCGCATGCTCGTCCGCCTGGGCTGGCGGGTCGACGACGCCCGAGACGGCAGGGCCGCCCTCGCGTCGTGCGCCGAGGCGCGCTACGAGCTGATACTCGTCGACCAGATGATGCCCGGCCTGGACGGCCTGACGCTCGCCCGCTTCATAGTCGACGCCTACGCCAAGGACGGCCATAGGCCGTGCCTGCTGGCCGTTACGGGCATGCTGCTCGAGGATGGCGATCGCGACGTCTTCGACGGCGTCCTGGCTAAGCCCTTCGTCATGGAGGACCTTGACTCGGCGATAAAGGCGGCGGCTCTCTCGAGGGAGCGCTCGGGCCAGGCGGCTTCAGGCGATTAAGCGCCCGTCCCCGACGGCGGCCCCGCTATAGGCAACGAGATATAGAACGTCGTCCCGGCTCCTCGCTCCGACTCGACCCAGATCGTGCCCCCGTGCTTCGCGACGACGATATCGTACGAGATGCTGAGTCCCAGGCCGGTTCCCTTGCCAGGTTCCTTGGTGGTGAAGAACGGATCGAATATCTTGTTCCGCGCCGCCTCGGGAATTCCGGGCCCGTCGTCCTTGATGGACAGGAGGACCGTCTCGTCAGTCGCGCGCGTAGCTATCTCTATGAGCCCCTTGCCGTCCCTGCCGGTCCCGCCTATCGCCTGCGCGGCGTTCACCAGTATGTTGAGCACTACCTGGTTGATCTCTCCGCCGTTAGCGCGGATGCGGGGTATGTCCCTCAGGTCCCTCCTGACCTCGGCGACGAATTTAATCTCGTTCCAGGCGACCACGAGGCTGCTCTCGACGCCGGCGTTCAGGTCGTACTCGCTATAGGTCCCGCTGGAGTCGACCCGCGAGAAATTCTTAAGCCCGCCTACTATCTTCACTATACGGCCGAAGCCCTCGCCGGATTCGGCGAAGATCGATTCCGCCTCGGAGAACGTCCTTTCCAGCTTGGCCGAGGCCTTCGGGGCGGAGCGTTCCCGGTCCGGCGCGAGCTCGGCGATCGCGGCCCTGATCGAGCCGAAGTAACGCTCCAGCATGGCGTTGTTGCTGATGAGGAACCCGAGCGGGTTGTTTATCTCGTGCGCCACGCCCGCCGCGAGCTGCCCTATGGACGCGAGCTTCTCCTGCTGGACCATCAGGGCCTGCGATTTCTGCAGCTTGAGGTTGGCCTCGGCGAGCTCCAGGTTCATCTTCCATAGTTTCTTCTCGTTCTCGATGCGTCCGGAGATGTCTTTTACTATCCCTTGTAGCTCGCGGACGGCGCCTGATTCGTCCTTGAGCGCGTGGGCGGTCTCGAGGCAGAAGACGGGCTCGCCGCCCTTCCTCACGAGCACTATCTCGTGCTCGTCGACGTAGCCGTGCTTCGCTATCTTATCCAGGAATAGCTTCCGCTCGAGCGGGGCCATCGCGAAATCGGCGAACGGCCGACCTATGATGGCGGCCTTGGAGCTAAGCCCGAGAAGCTTTACCGCGGCCGCGTTGGCCCCTGTTATAAGGTCCTGGTCGTCGGCGGTGTAGATCATCTCTCGCGAGCCTTCGAAAAGGTCCCGCAGGCGGCTCTCGTTCTTAGCCAGGAGCGTCTCCGCTTCCTTGCGCCTGTGCTCCTCGATGCCTCGCTCGTGCCTGACCTGCACGATAGGCGCTATGGCCGACCGTATAGAGTCCAGCGACTGCTCGTCGCGGTCGGACCACGAGCCGGAGTCCCTGCCCAGGAAGACGTACCCGCCCTCGTCGCCCGACATGTAGAGGCAGACCGAGATCCACGACGCCAGCGGCTTGCCGATGGCCGGTATAGCCCAGGCGCCGAACCTGGAGACCGACATGCCGCCCATATGGGATTCGACGCAGTCGCGCCAGCGTTTCTCCGGCAAGGCTATCGGGAAGTCGGTACCGGACACGCAGACGCGGAAGACCTTCTGCCCGGTGATATAGAAGAGGGCCGCCTCCTCCGCGCCGAACGATCGCTTGATCGAGTTTGTAGCGGCGATATTGGCGTTCTCCGACTCGTCACGGGCGAATATGCCGCAGAGCTCGGCCGTCAAGGCTAGCATCGACATGCGGGACTCTATGTGGGCGCCCGTGGGATCGATCCTCGGCTTATCCACGGGTTTCCTCCGTCTCGAAATAGCTCAACAGCCCTAATAGCCTGAAGACCGATCCGACCTGCGGCTGTATGTTCCTCAACTTGATCCTCATGTCTCGCTTGCGGGCGGCCATGAGCGCCAAGGTCAGCGCCCCTACACCGGTCGACGAGATATACTCCACCCGCTCCATGTCGACGGTTAGGCAAGAGCGGCCCTCTTGGTTTTCTATCACCCATACCAGCAGGTCCTGGATCGGCTTGGAGCTCTCCAGGTCGATCGACCCGGCTATCGATAAGCGCGGTCCGTCGGGCTCCATCGCGCCGATAGCGGTGACGGTGCGCCGATCCGGTATGAAGCGATTGATGGCGGCTTGCAGGTCCATGGCTCAGACGACCGACGCGGTCAGGAGGGTGACGTCGTCGGTGAAGTCGCTCGCCTCGGCCTCCGCCAGGGCGGCGCCGAGGAGGCGACGGTGATAGTCGTCGCCCCGCTCGACCGCGACTAGGAGCGGCTGCAGCCTGACGAGCTCTTTCTCCGCCCGGCAATCGATCTCGACGAGGCCGTCGGTATAGAGGAGGAGCTGGTCGCCCGAGGCGATGCTGACGCTCTGCTCCGGGTAGAGGACCGATTTGACGAAGCCTATGCCGGTGCCCGACACCGGGAGCTCTATCGCCGCGCCTCCGCGCAGGAGGAAGGGGTGGTCGTGGCCGGCGTTAGCGTATTTGAAGAAGGAATTCCTGAGGTCGAGCACGCCTGCGAAGAAGGTGAGCACCATGCCGGCCGCGCCGCGGAATTCGAAGCTCATCCTCTCGTTCAGCCAGGACAGGAACGCGCCGGGCGAGAAGTCCTTGCCTATGGCGCCGCGCACGTACTCGGGGAAGATGACGGCCTTGAGGATGCCGGTGATAAAGGCGGCCTTGACGCCGTGGCCGGCGACGTCTCCCACGAGCAGCAGGTAGCGGTCGGAGCCGAGGAATATGACGTCGTAATAATCGCCGCCGCAGTATAGCCCGCGAACCGGCCGGTAGCTCACCCTGAATTCGACCTTGTCCGATTGGGGGATGTTAGGCTTGAGGAGGGCCTTCTGCATCTCCCCCGCCCAGCGGAGCTCCTCCTCCACGGTCTTCCTGTATTCCGCGTTCTTCCTGAGAGACTCGCCGTGATCGAAGGCCTTCTGGACCTCCGATAGGAGGTAGGCCGTTTCCCAGGGCTTGAGCATGAAGCTGAATATGCCGGCGGTCACGGCCTTGATGATCTCCTCCGTCTCGGAGTATCCCGTGAGTAGTATCGATACTATATGCGGGTACTTTGCCTTGACTGCGAGCAGGAAGTCGGAGCCCTTCATCTCGGGCATCCTGAGGTCGGAGACGACGATGACGGTGGACGAGGCCTTCGTCTCCAGTATGTTCAGGCCTATGGGCCCCGACTGAGCGGTCACTATCTCCAGGTCCCGCTCCTCGGCCCAGTCGGCGAGCTCCCTCCGTATTGAATTCGTGATATTCGGTTCGTCGTCGACGAGTAGCACGTAGCGCTTGCCTGTTTCCATGTTCCTATCCTTTCATGCTCGCCCGCTTAACCGGGAAATCCAGGGTAGCTCTCCCTGGCTCGAATCGTACCGACCCGTTCAGTTGCTCGGCTAGGACGCCTATAAGCTGAATTCCGAGGGAGTCCTCGTCGCGGGCCGTAGACCACGCGGGCGAGCTCCCGCGCGCGTCCCCGACCTCGACCGTGACGCGGCCGGTATCGGATTCGCGGAGCGTTACCAGGAGGGCCGGCTCGGGCCCCGTCGGAGGCTCGGCCGAGCGCCGGAGGGCGACGGCCAGGATCTCCGATACCGCGAGCCCGGCGGGGATAGCCTCCTCCAGGCCGAGCATCAGCGGCGCGACGTCGCAGGCGAACGCCGCGCCGCCTGGCGGATAGCCGAGCTGCTCCGCGAGGGAGGCCTCGAGCTGGGTGATGAACAGGCCGAAGTCTATGCGGGCGAGGTCCCCGGCCTTATAGAATTGCTCGTGGACTATGGCCATCGCCTCGATGCGCCTCTGAAGCTCGCCTACGACGTCCTGCGCCGTGCGGGCGCCCGTATTGCTCGCCGTTAGGCTAAGGAGGCTGGAGATCACCTGCATGTTATTCTTCACGCGGTGGTGTACCTCCCGCAATAGGACTTCTTTTTCCAGGAGCGACGCTTCAAGCCTCTCGTCGGCGCGCCTCTTCTCCGTCACGTCGGTCAGCGTCCCGACGATCTCGTCGTCGCCCGCGCCGCCGCCTATCAGCCTCATCTCGTCCCTGACCCAGACCACGGAGCGGTCCTTCCTCACGAACCTGTACTCGTGGGCGTGGCTCTTCCTCTCCATCAGGGCCGGTATCCCCTCGAGCGCCGCCGCCCTGTCGGCCTGGAAGACGTTAGAGAACCACCACTCGGGCAGGACGGCCTCCGCGACGGGGTAGCCGAGGATGGCCTCGACGTTATCGCTTATCCACTCCATCCTAGCTATGCCGCCTTCGAAGCGTAGCGAATAGGTGATGGTCGGGCTCATGAGCAGGTAATGGTCTAGCCTCCGGGACATGGAGTCGCGCGCCCTCTTGGCTTCCTCCCGCTCCGTGACGTCGTGGATTATCGAGAAGAGGAAGGTGTCGTTCCCGAGCCTGATCGGGCTCGAGTGAGTCTCCACCTCGCGTACGGTACCGTCGGCGAGCCGGTGCCGGAACCGGAAATTATTCTTCTCCATCGCGACGGCGCGACGGGCCTGCTCCCGCAGCACGTCCTTGTCGAGCGCGTTGATATCCTGCATGCCCATCCTGATGAGCTTTTCCTTCGGCCAGCCGTAGAAGCCGGCCGCGGCGTTGTTGGCCTCGACTATGGATAGGTCGGCTGGATCTATGATGAGCATGACGGCGTTGCTATCGGAGAAGAGCGAGCGGTAGCGCTCCTCGCTGAGGCGCAGGTAGTCTTCCTGGGCGGCGTTGAGCACCAGCAGGTTGCGCTTGTCGAGGGCTTCCCTCACGGCGAACGCGAGCCTGTCCAGGTGGTCCTTGAGGACGTAGTCGCTCGCGCCGGCCTTCATGCATTCTACGGCTATCTCCTCGTTCATCGCGCCCGTGAGCATTATGAACGGAATGAGGGGGTCGCGTTCCCTCGCGGCCCGCAGGGCCGACCTCCCGTCGAAGGACGGCATGGAGTAGTCGGATACGACGACGTCCGGCCGGAAGCCCTCCATCGCCTCGAGGAGCCCGGGCTCGGTATCGACGCGCGCGGACTGGAAGCGGAGCCCCGCCTTCCTGAGGGCGCGTTCCGCCAGCTCCATGTCGGCTACCAGGTCCTCGACGAAGAGTATCTTGACCGCGCGATCGTCCAGCGTCGCGGAGCCTCGTCCAGCGGCGCTCACGGCTGCTCGTTTAGGAGGAGCCAGTAGAAGCCCAGCTCCTTGACGACGTCGATGAACTTATCGAAGTCCACCGGTTTCACTATATAGCTGTTCGCGCCCAGCTCGTAGCCGCGTACGACGTCCGATTCTTCTTTGGACGTCGTCAGTATGACGACGGGGATCAGCCTCGTCCTCCCGTCCGACCGGATAGCCTTCAGAACATCGAGCCCGTCCACCTTGGGCAGCTTCAGGTCCAGGAGGACGAGCCGCGGGCGCGCGGACGGGTCGCGGCCCACGTGCTTCCCTCGGGCGAAGAGGTAGTCGAGGGCCTCCTCCCCGTCGCCTGCGCGTACGATCCTGTTGGCCAGCTTGTATTTCTCGAAGGCCCTGACGGCGAGCTCTGCGTCATTGGGATCGTCTTCGACGAGCAGTATGTCGACGGGCGATGCATTGCTCATGCGAGCTCCTTCTTCGGCAGCGAGAAGCGGAACGTCGCCCCCTCGCCGACGCGCCCCTCGGCGCTTACGGTCCCGCCGTGGCGCTGGATTATTCTCTTGACTATTGCGAGGCCCACGCCCGTTCCGGGGAATTCCGCCGCGGAGTGGAGCCGCTGGAATATCCCGAAGAGCTTCTGGCCGTACTTCCCGTCGAAACCGGCTCCATGGTCGCGTACCGAGTACTCGAGCGAGTCGCCCGCGTAGGAACCGTATACCTCTATACGGCGATCATCCTTGTTCGCCGAGTACTTGACCGCGTTGGATAGCAGGTTGACCCAGACCCGCCTCATCATCGGCTCGTCGGCGATGGCTTGCGGCAGTTCCCCGACCGAGAAGTCGAACGTCCCGAGCAGGGCGGGGTCGCCGCAGGAGCCGAACGATTCGACGGCGAGGGCGCGCATATCCACGGCCGCCATGGCTAAATCCGCCTTCCCGAGCCTCGTGAATTCCAGGAGGTCCCTGATGAGGGCGTCCATCCTCTGGTCGCTTTCGCGGATGACGCCGATGATGCGGCGTCCCTCGTCGTTAAGCGCGGGACCGTACTCTTCCTGAAGGATCCTGGCGAACCCGTCTATCGATCGTAGGGGCGCCCGCAGGTCGTGGGCCACGGAATAGGCGAACGACTGCAAGTCATCGTTCGACGCTTTGAGCTCGGCGGTACGCGCCCGGACCCTGTCCTCCAGTTCCGACTTCTGTTCGAGCAGGGTCCTCTCGGCTCTTTTATGCTCGTCGATATCCATTCGTATGCCTAGTATTCGCTCGGCCCTGCCGTCGGGGCCGCGCTCTACGGCCTTGCCCAGGGAAAGGAACCATTTCCACGAGCCGTCCTTAAGCCGTTGCCTGAATTCCGAGCGGTATTCGGAGACGTGGCCGGAAAGGCAGTCATTATAGGCCGCGAGCGTCCGTTCTCGGTCTTCCGGATGTATGTTCTCGGTCCAGTCGGTCTCGGGGAATTTTACCGGATCGTAGCCGAGTAAACGGGCGTACTCGTCGATCGTGGCCTCGATACCTGTCCGGAGGTCCAGGTCGAAGATGCCTTGCCCCGTCGCCTCGAGCACGAGGCGTAGACGCTCCTCGCCGAGCCTTATCTCCGCCGTCGAGGCCGCCTCCTGCTCGAGTAGCCGGAACCGGCACCTGTCTCTCGTCGCCTTGATGCCGGCGCCCTCCGCGCCTATCAGGGCTACGACGAGCAGCGCCATGATACCCCTCCTGTCGGAGGCGTGCGCCGTCACCTCGGCCATGTCCATCCGCGCGACGAAGAACCAGGGCGAACCCGTCACGGGCGCTATGAACGACAGTACGGGGACGCCCCGGTAGTCCACGCCCTCGAACAGGCCCCTCTGCCCGAGCACGGCCCTGGCCGCGGGTAGCTCCGTCTCGCCCTCCAGCGGCTTGCGGAGGGCGAGCGCCGCGTCCTTATTGAAGCGAAGGTCGTTCAGGAAGACGAGGTCCGCGCCTTCCTTCCTGACGAGGAGGGTCTCCGCGGAGGCGCTCTCTATCGGCCAGCGCCGGAGGAAGGGGTACAGGTACGTCTCGCAATCGATCCTCAGGGCGAGGACTCCCCTGTCGTCTCCGTCGCCTATCGGGACCATTATGCTCATATAGATCCTACCGTCGGCGGAGTTCCTATAGAGGTCGACGAAATCAGCCTTCGCCGAGGGAGCGAAGGCCGGGACGGCGGCGGCGATGACGGGGTCGTCGATGCCGTCCTCAGGGAAGGCTAGGATCATGGCGCCCGAATCGTCGTACAGGAGGAGCCTGTCGTAGTCGGAGCTTTCCTTCACCTTTCGCATCCAGGTGCTCAACCGCGTACTCGCCGCGGCGTCCTGGCGGGAGGCGAGGAAAAGCGTGAACGCTTCCGAGAACCATATGTTGGCGTTGAAGATAATCCCGTCCCCGAGGCGCTCTTTCCTCCATTGGACCAGGCTGTCTATCTTAAGCTCGGCTATGGACTGGAGCTGGCGGGCCACGGCCTCCCGCTGCCTTCGCTCGTAGACGATCGTATAGCACAGGCCCGAGCTGATTATGGCTAGCGCTATCGCCGCGAATAGCGCTATAGAACGAGCTGACGTCCGGTACGGGGCCTTCGCTTGCGTGCTCATAACGTTGCCATCTTTACTCTGCAAGTATATGCCACGCGGAGACGAGCGCAAGGCCGTTCCGGTCAGCGGTTCTTGTTATAGGCCTTGGCTCGCCTGCTCCTCCTTTTTTGGGAATCCTTCTCCTCCCGCCTGGCCAGGACGTTAGTCTTCGTCTCGAGGAACCTCGCCTCGCGGGCCAGCCTCTGCCAGCTACGATAGCGTTCCTCGGCGATGGAGCCGTCGGCGAGCCCGGCCAGGACGGCGCAGCCCGGCTCTCCCGAGTGGGAGCAGTCGGAGAACCTGCACGAGGCGGCAGCTTCCTCTATCTCCGAGAACACGGCGCCTACGCTCTCCTCCCCGAGCCATAGCTGGACCTCCCTGAGCCCCGGCGTATCTATGATCATCGCGCCGGAAGGGAGGGAGAACAGCGTCCTCGACGTCGTGGTGTGCCGGCCCCGCTGGTCGTACTCCCTGACCGGCCCGGTCGCGTTGAGCTCGTTCCCTGCCAAGGCGTTGAGCAGCGTCGATTTCCCGGAGCCGGAGGAGCCGAGCAGGACCGAGGTCGCGCCCGGCCGTAGGAAGCGCCGCAGCCCGTCGAGGCCTGTTCCGTCCGGGGCGCATACGGCGAGCGCGGGCGCGAAGGGGCAGGCCTTCCCCGCCTCCTCGAGGAGCGCTGAGCCGCCGTCCCCGGTCAGGTCCGCCTTGGTGACTACGATGATTGGCGACGCCCCCGATTCCATCGCGAGGGTAGCGTAGCGCTCTATCCGCCTGGGGCTGAAATCGTTGCCAGCGGCCGCGACGATGAAGGCGGCGTCGATGTTCGCCGCGACGACCTGCTCAGCCACCCTGTCGTAGCGCGCGTCCCCGGCGGCCTTGCGCGAGAAGGCGGAGCGCCGCGGCAGCACGGCCTCTACGACGGCCGCGTCGCCCGGTCCGTCCGGCCCGGCCCGTAGCGCTACCCAGTCGCCGGTGGCCGGCCAGGCCGCCTCCGACTGGCAGTCGCCCGATAGCCGCCCGGACGGCCTGGCCTCGCGCTCGGAGAGGCCGCCGGCGCCGTCGCGCGCCGCCACGACGAACGAGCCGCGCCGTACCTCGATGACGCGCGCCGGCTCGAGGGCCGCTCCTCGTCGCGCGCCGCGCTCGACCGCCTCCAGGCCCTCCGCGAAGAAATCGCACCAGCCCAGGCCCGCGAGCGGGTCCCGGCCGTCGGCCGTTGTAGCCGTACCTGTATCGTCTAGAAATCTCATCCCGTTATTCCCTGAGTGCTCAAAGGAGCGCCGTCCTCGCTAAGGGCGAGGGCGCGGCGTCTCCTCCCCGGAGCTAGGCTCTCGGGGCCGCTGATACGCGCCGGCCTGGGGCCGGACGCCTTGCCTGGTAGGCTCGCGAATGGGAAACGGGGCTGACGGGAAGGTATTCCTAGGATCCTGCCGGATCAGCGCGTAATCCCAAGGCGGTCTAATCGGTCTCGTGCAACGGCCTTCATACGCGCCTCCAAGGATTACGGGGTAGGGTTCCTCAAGGAACCTGCGCGGATTCTACGGCGGCCGGCCCCGTCGGGTCAACGATGCGGAGGGGAAACGCGGGGTGATAAAATAGGTATATCGAAAGTGTAGCGAGGAAAGAGGGGCGGCGCGACGCGAGGGTGCCGAGGCCGTCGCCGGGGAACGAAGCCGCCGCGGGAACGAGGCTCCGAAGGGGCGCGCCGGCTAAGGCGCGCCCCGGCGCCGCCTACCTCGGCAGGAAGGTCAGCGCGATGCCCGTCTTGCCTGCGCGGCCCGTGCGGCCTATGCGGTGCACGTAGTCGTCGTAGGAATTGGGCGTGGAGAAGTTGATGACGTGGGTGATATCGGAGACGTCGATGCCGCGCGCGGCGACGTCGGTGGCCACGAGTATGTTGATCTCGTCGCTCTTGAGCCGCTGGAGCGCCCTCGAGCGCTGGGCCTGGCTCTTGTCGCCGTGGATCTCGTCGACCTTGAAGCCCCGCGCCGACAGTTCCCTGCCGAGGCGCTCGACCGACCGCTTCGTCTCGTCGAAGATGATGGTCTTGCCGCAGTCCCCGGCGATCAGGACGTCGTGCAGCTTGTCGAGCTTGTCATTGCCGCCCGAGTAGTAGACTACGTCCTGGCTGACGCTGTCGACGGTAGATCCTTCCTTGGTGGAGACCGTGGTCGGCTCGTTGGAGAACTGCTTGATGAGGTTGGCTATCCTGGGCTCCATCGTCGCGGAGAAGAAGAGCGACTGCCTCTGCGGCGAGACCCTGGAGAGTATGCCGGTAATGTCGTTTATGAAGCCCATGTCGAGCATGCGGTCAACCTCGTCCAGGACGACGAAGTTGAACAGCGACAATGGTAGGGTGCCTTGCTGTATATGGTCCTTGATGCGCCCGGGCGTGCCGATCACCACTCGCGGGTTGTAGCGCAGGTCGCGGCGCTGCAGCCCCATGGACGAGCCGCCGATGAGCAAGGCGCTCCGTAGGCCGCAGCCCTTGCCGAAGCTGAAGCACTCGTCCATGATCTGCTGGGCCAGCTCCCTCGTCGGGGCGATTATGATCGCCCGGTGATCCATGTGCGTGATTAGGTCGTGGATCATGGGGATGGCGAAGGCGGCGGTCTTGCCGGTGCCGGTATTGGCTATGCCGACGACGTCCTTGCCCTGGAGCACGAGGGGTATGGTCTGGTCCTGGATCGCCGAGGGCTTCTCGAAGCCCTTGAGGGCTATATTATCCAGAATCTTGCGATGCACGTCGAAGTCGGCGAAGGAATGGACAGGTACGTATTCCGCCTTCTCCGTGACGGTCGCGGCCTGGATGAAGCGCGAGGGATGGATGAACTGCTTAGCGCGGGCGCCTCCGCGGGGAGACGGCCTTCCGCCGCCGTACC
Source organism: Spirochaetota bacterium (assembly GCA_018816345.1). Classification (GTDB taxonomy): domain Bacteria; phylum Spirochaetota; class Spirochaetia; order Treponematales; family UBA12059; genus SZUA-370. Next base: position 16,931 of record JAHIWG010000047.1, read on the forward strand.
CCGAGCCCTGCGGGGAGTAGCGGTCCCTGCGCTGACCGGCGTATGGCTGCCGGGGCGCGTAGGACGAGCGCTCGTCGGAGGAGCCGCGGCGGGATGACGATTGATACGAATTCCTCGATTGCATTGACATGTTCCTGAGAGAATGGAGTATGCGTATAGGATGATCGGTACTCGACGGGAGCGCGGGCTATTACTGCCTTGGACGCGACGGTGTGAGTGCCGGGTACAGTCGCGGGCGCGCGAAAATCGCTATCGACCGAAACGGTTCCCTCTCAATTCCGTAAGAACCCGATAAGACGAGGGAATACTAAATGCAATCGGAATATAGCATGCCAGCGCCGACATAGAATAGTACCGCGACGCAAAATTCGTCGCAAAGCAGGCGATTTTATCATAAGGCTTTGTAATCTATTGACATTCTTTATCGTATTCTGTATGTTAGTTACAACATCGACGCAGGGTAGAGCAGTTGGCAGCTCGTCGGGCTCATAACCCGGAGGTCGTAGGTTCGAGTCCTACCCCTGCTAAAATAAAAGAACCGATCCTACTGGGTCGGTTCTCTTATTTTAAACCAGCGGGGTAGGACTCGAACCGAAGCGAGCGCCGAGCGGTAGCGAGGAAGAGCGCGCAGGGACGCGCGTGGAAGCGAGCGAAGGCGCCCGCAGGCCTGAGCCGGGATGGCGAGGGCCGGAGGGAGAGATCCTACCCCTGCTAAAATAAAAGAACCGATCCTACTGGGTCGGTTCTCTTATTTTAAAACCAGCGGGTAGGACTCGAACCGAAGCGAGCGCCGAGCGGTAGCGAGGAAGAGCGCGCAAGGACGCGCGCGGAAGCGAGCGAAGGCGCCCGCAGGCTAGTATTAACCGGCTTCTCCGATCGCGGTACGCGAGATATGCCCCCGTGTCGGGTGAAGCGATGGACATGGAGACGCTTGTACAGTATTTTTGCTTTCGTTATGGTTTTCATCAATAATTACTGATATCGGAGCGATTTTTGGAAAACATAGGTTTACTGGTACGGCGGCACCGAAAGCACTATCGGATAACGCTGAAGGAAATGGCGCAAAAGACCGGGCTATCCATAAGCTTCCTAAGCGAGATAGAACGCGGCGTCGCTAAGCCTTCGATGGCCTCATTGAGGAAAATCGCTCAGACTCTTGGCATCAGCCTTCTCAGCTTCTCCGATATCGACGATCTCCCAGAGTCCCGGCAGCAGCAGGTCCTTTATCCGCGCGAAGGGAGCAGGGGGAACGACTACGTCACCAAGGTCAATGTCGTAAGGGCGGGGCATCGCAAGAAGCTCGGCTATCCCGATAGGCCAGGCTTCTATGAGCTTCTGACGCCGGATTTAAGCCGGAAGTTGGAAGTGCTGTACGTCAAGATCGAGCCAGGCTTCGAGACGGGTCCGGAACCGATAATCGATCCGCAGGGAGAGAAATTCATCTACGTTCTCAAGGGCCTGTACCAGATGATAATCAACGGCGAGACGCATGTGCTTAATCCCGGCGATAGCATCTACTATCCGGCCGATTCTCCCGTCTTCTTCAAGAACATAGGAGAAGAAGCGGTCGAACTAGTATTCGTTCTTACGCCGCCCGTTTTCTAATCATTCCTACCGTATACGGCTCTCTATACTCCTTTCCCGCGCAATAATAATTTCTCATACGCTATGCCTGCCCCGTGGAAGTGTTTTTCCGAGTCATCGATCTGTGTAACATCGCTTTCGAAATTCTTGTAGAATTACGTAGACAGCGTAATAAAAGCATGTTAGCATCGAAAATATAGCGTAATTGCTACAGGAATCACGATACCAGGGATGAGACGGGAGGCTAGGGCGTATGGGCAAGGTAATCATTACCGCGGCGCTAACGGGCGCGGTGCATGTTCCTTCGATGTCCCCGTATCTGCCTCGGACGGCCGAGGAGATAATCGAGGACGCGGTACTCGCGCATGCGGCGGGAGCGGCGGTAGTCCATATCCACGGCCGCAACTCGGCGGACGGTAGTCCTTCCTCTGACGTCGGCTTGATTCGCTCCATCGTGGAACAGATTAAAAAGCGCTGCGACGCGGTGATAGGCATAACGACAGGCGGCAGGGTCGGCATGACCACCGATGAACGCCTGCGCGCCGTATCGGAATTGAAACCGGAGATGGCCTCGTGCAACGCGGGGTCGATGAACTTTGTGCTGTCCCCTATCGCGGAAAAGATCAAGGAACCCAAGTACCCCTGGGAGATCCCGTTCCTGCAGGGAACCCGGGATATCGTTTTCTCGAACACGTTCAGCAGCATGGAATCGTACATGCGGATCATGTATGGGAACGGTACCTGCCCGGAATTCGAGGTGTACGACGCGGGGATGATCAACAACCTCGCGTACTTCTTGGACAAGGGAATCGCCAGGCCTCCGCTCTACATTCAATTCGTCCTGGGCGTTCTAGGCGGGATGGCGGCTACTCCTGACAATTTACTGTTCCTGGTGCGTTCCGCCAGGGAGCTTCTGGGGGATTTCGTCTGGTCGTGCGCCGCGGCGGGCCGAAACCAGTTCGCCTTGACGACCCTGGCCGCGACTATAGGCGGGAACGTGCGCGTCGGGCTAGAGGACAACCTGTATTTAAAGCCGGGCGCGTTAGCCAAGTCCAGCGCCGAACAGGTGACGCTCATACGCGAGATCCTGGATAGGCTCGGGCTCGAGGCGGCGACTCCCGAAGAGGCGCGGAAAATATTGTCGCTCAAGGGCCTCGATCACGTCGAGTATTGACTGAAGGAAGGAACAGCCGCCATGAACGAATGGACGATTCGCCCCCTGGTATTCGGTACCATCGAGGTTCGCAAGGAGCAATTGACTACGGGCCTGGACGTGGGCTTGCCGTTGACCGTTCCTTATCTCGGCTTCTACCTGACCGACGGACGGCGCAAGCTGCTCTGCGACACCGGGATAAACGCCAAGTACATCGTAGACGGCAAGGCCTGGGCCGGAAGCCCGGCCACCGGAGGCGAGGATTGGGTGCTCCGATCCTTGCGGGAGGTCGGGGTGGAAGCGGCGGAGATAGAGACGGTCGTCTATACCCACCTCCATAACGACCATGCCGGCAACTGCCATCTGTTCCCGAAGGCGCTCCATGTATTCCAGGACGCCGAGTGGAAGGAGCTGCTCGATCCGTTACCATCGATGAGGATCCGCGGCGATTACGACCAGAGCCTCATCGAGGAGCTTCGGGGCCTTCGGTGCCAGCGGGTAGTAGGGGACGTCGATCTAATAGACGGAATACGCCTCGTCCTTACGCCGGGGCATACGGCGGGTAGCCAATGCCTCCTTGCGACTACGAATCAGGGCGTCTATAACGTGGCCGGCGATACGGTGCACATCCTTCCCATCGCCTTCCCGCGGATGACTCGGATGACCCTGATGGACGGCAGCGATCTGCCGGTGACGCCGGCTCCGGAGCATTGGGGCCCCGCGGTCCCCTCCAGTCTCGTATACGACCATTACGAATGGTACCGGTCCGTATACCGTATCCAGTCCGAGCTGCGGGGGCCGGAGTTCCTGATACCGGGGCACGAGCCGTCGATAGTCGGGAAGGTATTCGGTTGACGATCCGAGGGCGTTTCACGGCGTAGATCCAGTGCGAAGATCCAGAGCGTAGATCTAGATATCGGCGTCGCCGATAGCGGACTGGGAAGGATCCTGCCGAGCGGAGCCATGCTAGCGTGGCCTCCGATGGCGGACGTTGCCAATACGCATTCTTTCATATCGAGGAGTCGACACGCATGAGAATCATCGATCTTTCCATCCCTATCGAGGACGGGCTGCCCAGCGATCCCCCGATGCAAATCCCGAAGATCCAGTACATGAACCACAAGGATACCGCCGAGCAGATGGCCGGTTTCTTCAAGGGAGTCACCGTCGGGGACCTGCCGGAAGGCAACGGCTGGGCGATCGAATTCCTCCAGCTATGCACGCACTCCGGTACCCACCTCGACGCGCCGTGGCATTACTACCCGACGCAGAACGGCGGCGAGCCCGCCTTGACCATCGACCAGATCCCGCTGGAATGGTGCATCGGCAACGGCGTCAAGATGGACTTCTCCGACAAGCCGGACGGTTACAAGATAAGCGCCGGGGACGTGGAGAAGTACTTCGAGAATGTCGGCTACACGCCGAAAGAAGGCGACATCGTCCTTCTCCATACCGGCGCCGACGCCCGCTGGGGTACCCCCTCCTACCTGGTGGCTGGCCCCGGGATGAGCTACGGAGCGACCATGTGGCTGCTCGACAAGGGCGTCAAGGTGGTAGGTACCGACGGCTGGAGCTGGGACGTGCCCCTTC
>JAHIWG010000048.1 GCA_018816345.1 Spirochaetota bacterium
GGCGGTGAAGGCGAAGAAGACGCTCTGGTACCTCGATGACGAGGGCCGGCTCGCCGTGGTCCTGGTCGAGACGGGCGCGAGCGACGACGCGAAGACCGAGCTGGTAGGCGCCGACGAGCTCGAGGGCGTCCAGGTCATCGTCAAGCTGCTGGTGCGCTGATCATGGCCGTCATAGCATTGCGCGGCGTCAAGCGCCACTACGTCGTCGGGGACATTACCGTCAGGGCCATCCGCGGCCTGGACCTCGACGTCGAGTCGGGCGAATTCGTAGCCGTCATGGGGCCCTCGGGCTCGGGCAAGTCGACGCTCATGAACACGCTCGGCTGCCTGGACAAGCCGACCGAGGGCAGCTACGTCCTCGGGGGGCTCGAGACGGCTACCGCGAGCTCCGACGAGTTCGCCGACATCCGTAACGATAGGATAGGCTTCGTGTTCCAGGGCTTCAACCTCCTCTCGAGGACGAGCGCCCTGGAGAACGTCGAGTTGCCGCTCTTCTACGACCGTTCCGGCTCAAAGCTGGACCAGAAGGCCCGCGCCAAGGCGGCCCTCGAGGAGGTCGGCCTCGGCGACCGCCTGGACCATACGCCCAATCAGCTCTCGGGCGGCCAGCAGCAGCGCGTCGCCATAGCCCGGGCCATGGTCAAGGACCCGGCCTTCATACTGGCGGACGAGCCGACGGGCAACCTGGATACCGAGATGTCCCTGGAGATCATGAGCCTGTTCCAGGAGCTTAACGAGCGCGGCAAGACGATCGTGATGGTGACCCACGAGCCGGAGATAGCCGCGTACACGCGCCGCGTCATAACGATGCGCGACGGCGAGATAGTCTCGGACGAGCCGGTATCGGAACGGAGGAGGGCGGCGGACGACCTCGCCGCGTGGCGGGAACGCCACGCCGGCTTCGCCGCGTCGGGAGGCCTGTCATGACCGCCTCGAAGCTGGTCAGGGCGGCGACGCGGAGCATCTTCCGCAATAAGATGCGGAGCTTCCTGACGTCGCTGGGCATTATAATCGGCGTCTGCTCCGTCATCGTCATGGTGGCCGTGGGCTCGGGGTCGCAGGACAGCATCAGGAAGCGCATCGAGTCGATGGGCACCAACCTGCTGATGGTCATGCCGCCGCGAGGGCCCCGCGAGGCCAATAGGCTGTCGATGGGCGACGTGGATAAGCTCCGCTCCGAGTCCAGCTACCTGTCGGCCATCTCCGGCGTGGTCAGGCTCTCCGGGGTGAAGGCGGTAGGCGGCTCCGGCGACTGGTCTACGTCGGTCTACGGGGTGGAGCCCGATTACTTCGATATTAAAGGCTGGGAGCTGGGCTCTGGCGAGGCGCTGACGAGCGTCGACCTGCAGCGTCGGGCCAAGGTGGCGGTCCTCGGCTCAACCGTGGCTACGGAGCTCTTCGGGGACGAGGATCCCCTGGGCCAGACCGTCCGGATAGCGACGACTCCGTTCACCGTCATAGGAGTACTGGTCAGCAAGGGCTCCGGCAACAACGGCATCGACCAGGACGACATCGCGCTGGTACCGCTTGATACCGCGGTCAACCGCCTGATGCGTAACGGCAACGTCCAATCGATAGAGATGAGCGTCGTGCGCGAGGACCTGATGGACGAGGCCGAGGCCGAGGTGACGGCCATACTGACGGAGGCGCACCGCCTGAGCCCGGGCGACGACCTCGATTTCGACGTCATGAACCAGGCGGATATCATCGCGACGGCCTCGGCGACGGCGGAGACCCTGACCTCGCTCCTGGCCGCCATAGCGGGCGTGTCGCTCATCGTGGGGGGCATAGGCATCATGAACATAATGCTCGTCTCGGTGACGGAGCGGACGCGCGAGATAGGCATACGGATGTCGGTAGGGGCGCGCAAGCGGGACATCCTCCTGCAGTTCCTGGCCGAGTCGGTGATACTCAGCCTCTTGGGAGGGCTCATAGGCATCCTGCTGGCGCTGGGCATCTCATGGGCGCTATCGGCGTTCATGGGCATGCCGACCATCGTGAGCGTCGACGTCATCGCCGCCTCCGTGGGTTTCGCCGCGGCCGTGGGGATCTTCTTCGGGTTCTATCCCGCGAGGAAGGCCGCGAACCTCTACCCGATAGACGCGCTGCGCTACGAGTGAGACGAAGAACGATGTACGAGGAGCTACCATGAACCATTCGACGCGATTGTTGATAACGTCGGCGCTGGCCGCCTGCATGGCCTTCGCCCTAGGGGGGCCGGCCGCCTCGGCGCAGGAGCCGCTCAGCCTAGAACAGGCCAGGCGGCTCGTCCTGGCCAATTCAGCCGCGCTGCGCAAGGCCGAGCTGGCGGTGGAAACCGCGACGCTCGCGGAGAAGGCCCAGGCCTTCAAGCGCCTGCCTTCCATCAGCGCCGGCGCGGGCGGCACGTACGATTACTCAGCCGCTCCGGCGGACGGCCTAGGCGCGTCCGCCAGGCTGTCCGTTTCGCAGGCCGTCTATGACGGCGGCAAGCTCGCGTCGCTGTCGAGGAGCGCGAGCGTGGCGGTACGGGCGGCCGCCGAGGCGGCGCGGGCCGTCCGGGTGAGCCTCGTAGGGCAGGCCGACGAGGCGTTCTATACCGCGCTCAAGGCCGCCTCGAGCGTCGAGGCCGCCGAGCGCGACCTGGAGGCCGCGGCCCTGAGGCTCGGGCTGGCCAAGGCGAGGGCCGAGGCCGGGCTTATCGCCGGGTCCGATTACCTGCAGGCCGAATCGGAGGCGGCGGCGCGGGAGACCGCGCTCATCAAGGCGCGGAGGGCGCTCGCCTCGGCTAGGGCGAGGCTCGCCTCCATGACCGGGCAGAGCGCCGCCGTCGAGCCCGAGCCGGTGGAATTCTCCGCCTACGACGGGCTCCTCGCGCGGCTCTCCGCGCTGGACGACGGGGCCGTCGGTGGCGTGTCCGGCGAATTGCTGGCTATCGCCATCGAGGAGAATCCGTCGCTCGCGGGCTATGCGCTCGCCGCCAGTAAGGCTACAATCGCCGTAGACGCGGCTAGGAGCGCCTACTCGCCGACGGTATCGGCGGGGCTGTCGCAGAGCCTCGCCTACGACGCGGGGAGCGGGCTCTCGGTCGGTGCCGGGAGCGTATCGCTAACGGCGACTATGAGCCTGGATCTGTGGGTCGCGGCTAACGGGGTCGAGTCGGCGGAACTGGCGGCCCGGAGCGCCCGCATCGACGCGGACCAAGGCGCGCGCGACGTAGCGCTCGACCTCGAGGTCGCCCTTAACGGGCTCTTGTCGTCGGCCCGGGCCGTCGCGTCGTCAGCCAAGGCGCTCGAGTTCGCGGAGAGTACCTACGGGAACGCGCTGCGGAAGTACGAGCTGTCGTCGGCGTCGGCGTCGGAGCTGTCGACGGCCGAGGCCCTGGTAAGCGCGGCCCGGACCGCGCTCATAGGCGCCCGCTACGACGCGCTGTCGGCGATATCGGAGCTCCGCGGCATCGTCGGGCTGGAGAGCGAGGATAGGATACTCGCCGCCCTGCCGTGAAACGCTGAAGGAGGCCAGGCGTATGCGCATCGACAGGAAATCGCTCGCGTCCCTGGGGCTGGCCGCGCTCTCCTTCGCGGCGCTCGCCGGCCTCGCGGCGGCGATATACGGAGGCATAGTCCAGAAGGACCGCCTGGAGAGCCGCAACGACGCCGAGCGGACCTTGAATCGCCTCTTCGCCGGATTGCGCGACTACGACGACTTCGGCGCGGCGATAGAGGGTCAGCCTAGGCTCAGGGAGAAGGTCTCCGGCGTCGCCGCCTACGACCACGACGGAGTCATGATATATTCCTGGGGCTCGGCCGCGCCGGATTTCCCCCGATCCGTATCCGTAGGCGGCGACCGCGACGGCGAGGATCGCTCGGGCGGCGAGTTCGTACGGCAATACATCGAGAAGCCCAAGGCGGATTCGGTTTTGCTCGTCGTCTCGCCGTTCCGAGGCGGCCCCCCCTTGCCGCCTCCTTCCGAGGGTAGGACTCCCGACGGAAGGACTTCCGACGGAAGGACTTCCGAACGCGACAAGCCCCTCGCTTCCGGCTCCTTCTTCCAGACGCTCCGAAGGGTCGACCTGGTCTACCTGGAGATCCGCCAGGGCGAGTATTGGCGTCGGCGACGCGTCGCGGCCGTCCTGTTCCCCCTCGCCGAGGCCGCTCTCGCGGCCCTCGTGCTATTCGTGCGCGGTCTCATCGTCCGCAACGCCGAGTACAGGCGCGAGCTAGAGGAGCAGAGGAACCTCGTCGTGCTGGGGACCGCCGCGAGCACGCTCGCGCACGAGATTAAGAACCCGCTCCTGTCCATCAAGCTACAGGCGCGCATCCTGGAACGGACCTGCCCCGAATCGGCGCGCCGGGAGCTGGGCATCATAGACGACGAGGTCGAGCGCCTGTCCGCCCTGAGCCACCGGATCGGGGACTACCTCCGCGACCCCGCGGGCAATCCGCGCCCGGTCGATCCGGGCGAGGTCGCCGACGACGTCGGCCGGCGGCTCTGCGGCAGGGCCATCGTCTCCGCCTCCCCCGGCGAGGCGGTATCGGTCCGCGTAGACCCGGAGCGCCTGCGATCGATACTCGAGAACCTGGTCCGTAACGCGCTCGAGTCGGGCGGCCGCGAGGAGGACGTATCGGTGGAGATTGCCGAGGACGGCGGCCTGGTCCGCGTCGACGTGCTCGATAGGGGCGCGGGCCTCGCTCCCGGCGCGGAAGAGGCGGCCTTCGACCCGTTCTTCACGACGAAGAGCCGGGGCTCGGGCATCGGCCTCGCGGTGTGCGGGCGTTTCGCCGAGGCGGCCGGCGGCTCCGTCGCCCTAGGGCCCCGCGCGGGCGGCGGGTGCGCGGCCCGGCTGTCGCTGCCGGCGGAGAGGCCGGCATGAGGGTCCTGATAGTCGACGACGAGCGCAACATCAGGGAGTCGCTCCGGCGCCTCCTCTCCTTCGAGGGCATAGATTCTGAGACGGCCTCCGATGGGCGCGAGGCCCTCGAGGCGTTGGCGGCCGAGGCCTTCGACGCCGTGGTGACGGATCTCAAGATGCCGGTGATGGGCGGGCAGGAGCTCATCGAGCGGATGATAGAGCGCGGCATACGCTGCCCCGTCGTCATGATCTCCGCCCTCGGGGAGATAGGCGACGCGGTGAGGGCCCTCAAGTCGGGCGCGGCCGACTACCTCCTCAAGCCCTTCGAGCCGGACGAGCTGGTCCTGAAGCTCAGGGCCGCCGTCTCCTCGAGGCGGCTGGAGAACCTCCTCGAGGCCGGTAGGCGGACCTCCGGCTCCGCCTCCGGCTTCGTGGGGCGCAGCGAGGCGGCCCTGTCGCTCAGGCGGGCCATCGACAAGGTCGCGGGCGCCGATACGACGGTGCTGATAAGCGGCGAGAGCGGCTCTGGCAAGGAGGTAGTCGCCAGGGAGATCCACGCCGGCTCTCCCCGCTCGGCCGAGCCGTTCGTGGCGGTGAATATCGGGGGCGTCAACGAGAGCCTCATGGAGAGCGAGCTCTTCGGGCACGAGAAGGGCGCCTTCACGGGAGCCGACGGGCGTAAGGTCGGGCTCTTCGAGCTGGCCGGCTCCGGGACCCTATTCCTGGACGAGATAGGCGAGATGCCTTCGCGGCTGCAGGTCAAGCTCCTCCGCGTGCTCCAGGAGCGCAGGGTCAGGCGCCTAGGCGGGGCCGCCGACATACCCGTATCAGCCAGGATACTCTCCGCCACCAATAGGGACATAGAGGCGGCGGTCCGCGAGGGGCGCTTCAGGGAGGACTTGTACTATAGGCTAAACGTCGTGAGGCTCGCCGTCCCGCCGCTCAGGGAGCGCAGGGAGGACATACCCCTGCTCGCGGGCTTCCTCCTAGAGCGGCTAGGCGCCAGGATGGGCAAGGGCGCCGCGGCCTTCGCCGAAGGGGCCCTGGAGGCGCTCTCCAGCTATCCGTTCCCGGGGAACGTGCGGGAACTGGAGAACGTCCTCGAGCGGGCGCTCATCTACGCGGAAGGCGGGCTTATCACGGCTTCCGACCTCGACGTGCCCCGGGACTACGGGGCGGCGCGAGGGCCGCGAGGGCCGGGAGGGCGGGCGGACGCAAAGCCGGCCGGCGCGACGCCGGCCGGCGCGGTACCCGCCGACGCGAGGCAGGCTTCCCTCGAGGAGCTGGAACGCGAGGCGATAGAGCGCGCCCTGGCCGCATGGGGCGGCAATCGCACCAAGGCCGCGGAAGCGCTGGGCATAAGCCGCAGGACGATGCTCTACAGGATAAAGCGTTACGGGCTGGATCGCGGGACGTCGCCCTAGCGCGGAGCGAGCTCCCTTACGACGTCGAGAGCCGTTCCGTCGCGCCATTCCACGACCGCGACGACCCGGTCGCCGAACTCCGGCTCGTCCGGTATTCCGGTAAAGGCGCGTACCTCCACCATCAGGTCGCCGAGCGTGACGAGGGGCAGGCCCGCCCTACGAGCGCGCTCCGCGAGCTCGCCCCTACGCGGGTTGATCGCTATGCCGCGCTCGGTAACGACGACGTCGACTGCCTCGCCGGGACACGATACCGTCGTGACCCGCTCACGGACGATCGGTATGCGCTTGCGGAACGAGGGCGCGGTGATGATGGAGCACGCGGCGCTGGCCGCGGCGTCCGTGTGGCCGCCTATGCCGTGCAGGAGGAGCCCGTCGGAGTGGGTGTTAACGTTGACGTTGAAGTCCAGGTCGACCTCGGTGGCGCCGAGCACGGCTATGTCGAGCATGCTCGCCGCGGAGCCGGACGCGCGAGGGCCGTACGAATCGAAAGGCGTCGACTCGATATGGCGCAGGTTATCTCGGCACGAGCGGACCGCCTCCAAGTCGAAGCTCTGCAGGTCGACGATGGAGCCGAGGAGCCCTTCCTCGAGGAGGCTCGCGAGCACGCCCGTCGCTCCCCCGTGCGCGAACGAGGCCTTGACGCCGCGCGCGCGCATCCGCTCGGCGAGGAAGACGACCGCGGCTAGCGATATGCCGCCGGCGCCGGCCTGGAACGAGAAGCCGTCCCTCATGACGCCGGTCTCCTCTATGAAGCGGGCTGTCAGCTCGGCTATAAGGAGCTGCGTCGGGCTGCGGGTCAGGCGCGTCGTCCCCGATACGATCTTGGAAGCGTCGCCTATGGACTCGACCTCGAGCACCCAGTCGACGTTCCCGCCCGAGATAGAGCGCGGCGCGCAGGGGTAGGGTACGAGCCCGTCGGTGATGACCGCGACCCTGTCGGCGTACAGCGAGTCCGGCACGGGATAGGCCAGGGGGCCGCAGGCCGACTTCCCGAAGAGGCCGTTGGCGTTGCCGGCGGGGTCCGCGCAGGGGGCCGCTATGAAGGCGGCGTCTATATGCAGGTCGCCGTCCTGGATGGCTCGCTGGCGGCCGCCGTGCGAGCGCAGTACGGCCGTTCCCCGCATCGCCCCGCGGGAGCACGCGGCTCCGACCGCGCCGTTCATCGAGCCCTCGACCCTGGCTATCACGCCCGATTCAATGTATGGCACCAGGCGATCGTGGACCGGGAATAGCGCTGTAGGCGCTATCGTCAGATCGCGGAGGCCTCGGGCCGCGAGCCGTCCGACGACCTCGTTTATCACGGCGTCACCGTCGCGCAGGTGGTGATGGAAAGATATCGTCGAGCCGTCCTTCAGGTCCAGCCGGTCGAGTAGCTCGTCCCATCCGGCCACGATCTTGTCGGGCCTTCCCCGCCCTGGGGAGGGACGCTTCGGCCCTCCGGCCGACCGACGCGTTCCGGCGTCGTCGTCGGTCGCCGACGCATCGGCGTAGGCTCCTGCGAAGGGCCGTAGCGGCCTGCCATCTATCGAAGCGGGCACGTCGCGCCCTATGGAGTTGACGGTCATGTTCATGTCAGCGCGCCTTTCCGTTAGCCCGCGCCGCGACGCGCCTCGCCCGCTCGGCTACCGGCGCGTCTATCATCTTGCCCTCTATGGACGCGACTCCGAGGCCTCTGGATTCCGCCTCCTCGAGGGCGGCGACTACGCGGCGCGCCTCTTCGAGCTCCCCCGGTCCTGGGTCGAACGCTCGGTGGGCGACGGCGATCTGCCTCGGGTGCACGAGGCCTACGCCGTCGAAGCCGATGGCCCTCGCCGCGCCGCAGTAAGCCGCGAACCCCGCGTCGTCGTCCGAGTCGGAGTATACCGAGTCGTGGGCCTGTACTCCGGTGGCCTTCGCCGCCAGCACGACTGACTGCCGGGCCAGGCTCGCCTCCGCGCCGCTCGCCGTCCTCCTCGCGCCGACGTCACGGGAGAAGTCCTCCGCGCCGAAGCACAGGGCGCAGACTCGGTCCGACGCGGCCGCGATGGACGGAGCGGCGACGACGCCGCGCGCCGTCTCGACGAGGGCCATGATGAGCGTCCGCCCGTCGGGCGACGCTTCCATCGCATCGAGCAGGCCCGCGAGCGCTATGACGTCGGCGGCGGACTCGCACTTGGGTAGCAGTATCGCGTCGGGCAGGCAGCCTCCTAGCTCGGCGACGTCGTCCCGCCCGAACGGGCCGGACAGCGGATTAACGCGCACGACCAGCGCGGACCGGCCGAAGAAGCCGCGATGCGCCTCCAGGACCCGCCGCGCCAGTATCCGCGCCTCCGCCTTGCGCGACGGAGTCACCGAGTCCTCCAGGTCGAGTATCAAGCAATCGGCGCCGAAGAGCCCCGCGTTCGGGAGCAGGTCCGGCTGGTCGCCGGGGAGGTATAGCCGGGAACGCCACGGCGACGGGCTGCGCCTCGCCGCGTCGTCGGCCCGAGCGGGCGCGTCGGCCGGCGCCTGCGCGCCGAGGGAGGCCGCGCCCGGGGAGCGGCGAGAGAACCCCGCGCCGCGGAGCGCCGCCTCTACGCGGGCGGCGACCGCGTAGTCGAGGGCGCCGTCGTCGTCGATCCGCAGCTCTCCCGAGCCGACGCCGAACTCGGCGGCCGTCTTCCGCGCGACCCGCTCTATCGCGCGAGCGAACAGGGCTCCCACCGAAGATTCGACGCGAACTCTCAGTGCCCCCGCGGCGGGGGAGTACGTAGCCTCGCAGTCGGATTTCCGCTTCGTCATAGTTCTTCCACCTCGAAGCCGCCGTACAGCGTTCGGGCGGCTCCCGTCGATCCGCAGCCGACCATGCCCGAGGCGTGGGTCCCGTCGGACGCCTCTAGGACGCGTTCCCCGTCTACGGATAGCGTAATCCTGTCCCCCGTCGCGACGACGCTCATGCGGTATTCGTATCCCGGCTCCCACGCGAAGTCCGCGGCGGCCAACCGGGAAAATCCGAAGTCGTTCTTGAGAATCGCGACCTTGCCCGGTCCGTCGAAGCCGGCGAAGTAGCCGCGCATCGCCCCGCCGGCCCGCGCCGCGAGCAGGTGGCTGTCCCCGGCGAGCGGTCTGACCGTCGCGGAGACGCGCTGGTCGCGTACCGCGTGGCCTCCCGTGTATGACGCGCAGGCCTCGTGCGTCATCACGCGCAGCCGCCCATCCTCAATGGCCCAGGCGCCGCCCGCGTGGGCGAAAGGCGTGACGCAGGCGAATTCCACCGCCTGCTTCGCGACGTCTATCGAGTACTTCGCCTTGCCCGATACCTCGAAGAGGTCGACGAGCAGCCGCCCCGAGTCGCGCTTGCCGGCGCCGGTCCAGCCGGTCAGCTTGAGGCCTATCTCGTCGACCTGCGAACCGCCGACCTCCGGGATTACGAATTCGACGACGCGCTCCTCTCCCGGCTCGGGGAATATGGGCGCGGTCACCTCGATATCGGAGCCCGTGAAGGTGTCTCGCACGTAGCCCGACACGCCTATCCTCTGCCCTTCCCATTTCTCGTACCGGAAGCGTATCCGTACGGTCTGCCCGGGCCTGGCGGTCGGCGCGAACGTCGGGCTATAGCGCTCGTCGTCGAAGTCGGCGCGGCGGTAGAATGGCTTATAGAACAGCTTGCCCGATTGATCGCGCAACACGCGCTCGAAGCGGAACTCCAGCGCCGGTCGGCCGTCGGGCAGGACGCCGGACCTGTGGACCGCCGAGAACATCACCGGGTCGGACGCGCGCATGCAGTGCGTGGAGCCGGGAAGCATGAAGTCGAAGTATAGGCCTCGCTCGCCGTCGCCGCGTGCGAGAGCGTCGCCTATTGTCGTCGGTACCGCCTGCCCCGCGAGCCTGTAGCCTACGGCCGCGAGCGTGCGCGAGAAGGTAGGGATATCGAGCACGTTGAGCGATCCGGGGAGGCCGGACAGCACGATGCCGTCGTTGATAGGGTCGCGGTAATGCGCGGGTATTGCGCTCGTCCCGCGCAGGACTCCGACGATCGTGCCGACGTTACCGGCGTTGCAGTCGGTGTCCCATCCGCACATCGTCGCTATCTCCACCGTGCGGCAGAAGTCTCCGTCGCCGTAGAGCAGGGCCAGCGCGCAGACGCCGGCGTTGGGTATCATGTGGCAGAGGCCGGGATAACGGTCGTAGCCCCATTCGGCGATCAGGTACTCCTGGCAGGCGCGCCAGTCGCCGGAGGCGGCGTCGTGGAACGCGGCGACCGCCTTCACGACCCTGGCGTACTCGGAGTCGGCGGGTACCCTCGCGAGTCCCGCCTCGAAGACCGCGCGCAGGGCCTTGGCTGGATCGGCGTCGGTCGCCTCCAGGGGCTCGGAGAAGGCGGCCGCAATGCACGCCGCGACGAAGCGCGCGCCGTTTATCCCGTCTCCGTCATGCGACACGCTCGCGGCCGTCGCCGCGTACTCGGCGGCTCGGTCAGGCTCGCCGGGCCATACGAGGCCCCAGGTGTCTATGAAAATCTGCCCGCCTATCTGCTCGGCGACCGTAGCTCCATTGCGCGCGATAGAGCCGGACTCGGGTGCCGGGATGCCGGCCTTCAGGTTGAGGTAGGCGGTGTGCTCCGTGGAGACGCCGTAGCCGCCCCACCAGAACATGCCCCTGCCCTCGCGGGCATAGTCCAGCCACGCCCTGCCGACTGCCTCCGCCGTCAGCGGCGCGGTAGGGTCGCCGTCTATAAGCGGCCGTATGAAGTAGACCGGGCCGTTGGCGTCGTCGTCGGCCGCGAAATTCCTGAACGGTTTCACGTACGAACGGATGTCTCCGTATATCTCGCGGATTCGCTCGTAGGTCCAGATGGCCGGCTCGACCGGCGCGCCTAGGCGTATGCCGACGTTCTTGCCGATGAAGCCCGCGTAGACTCGCTCAAGGTAGTCGCTGGGGATAGGCATGTTCATCTCCGATGGAAATAGTAGGAAATATTAGGAAAATCGAACACAGAGCCACAGTGCGACGCGAGACTCGTAGCGTCGCAAGGGGGACCGGGGGATCTGCCCCCGGCAGCTACCGCTAGGGGGATACCCCCTAGAACCCCCGCGATCCTCCGCACTGCTCGGATCGCGCTGTGGCTCTGTGTGAAAAAACGAATGACTAGCTTTACTTCAGGACGGTGTTGGCGTACTTAGTAACGTCGACGCCACCCGCCTTGTTCCACTTGTCGACGAACTCGTCGAAGGCGGAGATAGGCTTCTTGCCGGTCACGATGTCGGCGACGTACTCCTTGTACAGGTTGGTCATCGCGTCCCAGTTGGTTATGTACTGCTCGGGTATCAGTATGGTCTTGTCTGCCAGCATGTACTTCTTGGCCATGTCGCCCGCGGCGGTAGCGGCGGGCGTCATGATCGGCCTGGACAGCGGCTTGTCGGGATCGAAGCCGTTGAACGAGTCGCCGAACCAGCCATTATACCACTCGGAGTACTTGTCGGTCAGGACGTAGCGCTTGCCGTCGTCGACGTAGTGGACGTCGGGCATGCCGAGCTTGGCTATCTTGAGACCGGCCGGGCTCCACATGAAGTCGAGCACCGCGAAGGCCGCGGCCTTTACCTTGGAGGTGGACGCGATGGCCCAGCCGCGGGATTCCTTTGTCACGTCGACGAACGGCGTCAGGCCCTGGGCGACTCCCTTGGCCGGCGGCAGCGGCACGAGGTCGGTGCCCTGGGCCTTGATCATCTTGTTCACGTAGACGTCGACGCTGCCCGGGGCGACGCCGGGTATCATGCCGGCCTTGCCCTCGTAGAAGACCTGCTCCTTGGAGTCCCACTTCTTGGTGAGGAACTCGGGGTCGAGTAGGCCTTCCTTGTACAGCTTGGCGTAGAACTCCAGCTTCTGCTTCTCGAAGGGCGTCACGCGGGAGTAGGTCCACTTGCCGTCGGCGCCCTTGAGCCAGGTCGAGGTGATGCCGAAGGCCGCGTCGAAGATGGCGTCCAGCTCCTCGACGCCGTTGGAAGCGCCGGTGACGCAGATACCGTACGCGGCGCCCTTCTTGGCCACGAGGTCCTTGAACAGCGCGTAGTACGCGTCGACGCTCGGCTTGGACGCGACGGCCTTGGCGGACGGCAGCGAGTCGTACCAGTCGCGGCGCATCACGGGGGTCCTGATCCTGGGCGGCGCGATCCACGTCAGGTAGGGATAGCTCTCGAGGCGCTGGACCGAGTGCGGGTCTAGGAGCGACTTGAAGTACTTGGATTTCGCGACGTAGGGCCTGAGGTCCTCGAGGATGCCCTGCGAGGCGAGTTTGTCGTCGCCGCCCTGGAAGTAGATCAGGTCGGGCACGTCGCCTGACATGATCATCAGGGAGAGCTTCTCGGCGTAGTTGCCGGCCGGGATCTTCATGACCTCGATGTCGACGGGAGTTCCAGCGGCCGCCATGCCCTGCTCGATCAGCTCGATGAACCGGGCCGCGTTGGGATCGGTATCCAGGTCCTTGAGCACCATGCGCACCTTCGCCGGGGCGCCCTTGGCGGCCGGGGCCGCTTCCTTGTCGCCGACCGCCCATAAGCTTGTCGCGCATACGGCGAGAATCGTTATGAGCGTCGATAGAACCGCGAGTCTCTTCTTCATATAAGCCTCCTATTCTTTGACTCCGCCCTCCATGACCCCTTTCGTGTAGTACTTGAGGATCAATGGATAGACGATTAGAACCGGTATCATGGCCACGATGATCGTGCTCGCCTTGAGCGCCCCGTAATCCAGCCGGGCCGCCTCGTCGAAGCTGAACAGCGCGCCCGAGCCTATCAACGACGCGGTGTCGTCGAGCACGACGAACTGCCTTAGGATCAGCTGGAGCGGGTACTTGTCAGGATCGGACAGGTAGATGCTCGCCCTGAAGTACTCGTTCCAGTGGAAGACGCCGTAGAATAGGCCGAGCGTCGCGAGGGCGGGCTTCGCCAGCGGCAGCATGATCTTGAGGAAGATGGTCCCGTAGCCCGCGCCGTCGACGCGCGCCGCCTCGATGAGCGACTGCGGGACTTCCTCGAAGAAGCGCATGAGGATGATCAGGTAGTATACGTTGACCGTCTTGTAGAGGATTACCGCCCACAGGCTGTTCATCAGGCCTATCTTCTTGACGACCAGGTACTCGGGTATGAGGCCCGGCTCCAGTACCATGATGACGATGACGAGCAGCATGAAGATGCGCCTGCCGGGCAGGGCGCTCCTCGTCAGCGCGAACGCCGCCATGGACGTGACCGCGAGGTTTATCGCGGTGCCGACCACCGTTATGAGTACCGCGTTCACGATGCTCCTGACGAACAGCGGATTGGCCGCCAGCACGCGGTAGTTTACCGTGGAGAAGCCCTTGGGCAGTACGGTCAGGCCCGTCACCTCGCCGACCCGGGCAGGGTCCGACAGCGACAGCGCCAGCAGGTTGAGGAGCGGCACCAGCACGACGGCCGATACCGCGAGGAGCACCAGGGCTATCGCCGCCCTGAACAGGCGGTCGCGGGTCGACGAGGGCTTGCCCTTCATCTTGAGGCCGGCCATCACCACAGCCCCTTTCCGGTGACCTTCTTGGCCGCCGTATGCGTGCCAAGTATTAGTACCAGGCCGATGACGCCCTTAAAGAGGCTGGCGGCCGTGGAGAACGAGTACTGCATGTTAAGGAGCCCGATCCGGTAGACGTAGGTGTCCAGGATGTCTACGGCGCTTATCACCGAGTCGTTCATCATGTTGAACACCTGGTCGAAGCCGGCGCTCATGAAGAAGCCTAGGTTGAGTATGAGCACCGTGATCATCGTCGGGGCCAGCTCGGGTATCGTTATGTACACGGCCTTCTGCAGGGGGCCTGCGCCGTCCATGTCGGCCGACTCGTAGAGGCTGGGGCTGATGCGCATCAGCGCAGCCAGGTAGATGATCGAGTCCCAGCCCAGGCTGCGCCAGGTCTCCGACGCGAACAGCACCCAGCGTATCGCCGACTTGCTCGTCATGTAGTCCACCGGCGGCAGGCCGAGGAGGCCCCGGGCCTGGTTGGCTCCGCCCGTCGACGGGGAAAGGAACGATATCCAGACGCCGGCTATGACCACCCAGGACAGGAAGTGCGGCAGGTAGGCCGTGGCCTGGACGAATTTACGCACGAACACCGAGCGCAGCTCGTTGAGCATGAGTGCGAACGCGATGGGGAGCGGGAAGAATAGGATGATCTTCATCGAGCTGATGATCAGCGTGTTCTTGAGGACGCCGAGGAACGACGGCGAGCTGAACAGCAGCCTGAAATGCTTGAGCCCTACCCATTGGCTGGGACCGACGATCCGGAAGTCCTGGAACGCCAGGACCATGCCCGCCATCGGCACCAAGTGATAAACGGAGAAGTAGACGAGCGCCGGCACGAGGAGGACGATCAGGAAGCCTTCTTGCCTGAGCCGCGTCCTCAGCGTTCCGGGCTTATGCATCCTGCCGCTTCCCGTAGGAGAGATCGGCCAGGCTACGCCCGAGCTCGATCATGTCGTGATCCGCGGTAAACTCCAGGCAGACTCCCGAGGGTCTGCGCACGGCGGCGGCCCATGCCTCGGGGAAGGCCCCGAGGCCGTGCGACGCTCCCGCAAGCGAGCAGACTAGGCCGCATATCGTGTCGGCGTCGCGCCCGAAATTGGCGCTCCATAGGAGTCCCCGGCGCGGGTCGCCCTTCGTCAGCCTGAAGATCGCGTAGACTTGGGGAATCGCCTCCGGGGACGACGCGTGCTCGGGATTCCATAGAATGGTGTGCAAGTCCTCGTACGCGACCTCGATGTCGGGCTTCGCGTCGCATATCGCCATAGCCCGGTCCATCGCCGCGCGTAGCCACGAGCCAGCGGGCATGAAGCGGAGCCCGGCGGCGACTATCTCGTCAGGCGAGCCGTCGGCCATCGCTACCGCGACGCTCGCCGCAATCGCCTGGGCCGCGTAGATGCCGTCGGCGTCGTGGCTTACGCAGGCGTCGGCCGCCGCTAGCGCCGCGGCCCCGTCTGGATCGCCGGCGCGATAGATGCCGTGCGGGCTGGCGCGCATCGCGGCGCCGTCGTCGATGTTCATCACGTTGTGCTTGCCCGAGAGCGGCGGCTCGATACCGCGCGCCAGGTTGGCCAGCGCGCCGTACAGCGGCCGCCCGGCCCGCTTCTTGGCGCCTCCCCGATCCAGCACGTATTTCCGCCAGGCGGCCGCCGTCGACTCCGGAGTCAGCTCGCCGCCCGAGTCGAGCAGGGCCCTCGCCGTGAGGACGCCGAACTCCGTGTCGTCAGTGCTCTTCGCCTCGGGGTACATGTTGGTCACTATGCCGTACCTGGCCCGATGCTCCTGGCTCCTGCCTACGTCGCCCATCGCGTCGCCTATGGCGAGCCCGATCAGGGCCCCCGCCGCCTTCGATTCGTAGCGCGCCCTGTCGGCGAGCGTCTCGTCGCGTGTCTTCATATATGCCTTTCCGTTACGCTGCCGCGTACCATCAGCTCTCCGGGGAACAGCCGCCGCTCCGGCGGCCGCTCGGGATCGCGTATCCTCGCCAGCAGGAGCTCCGCGGCCGCGGCCCCTATGAGCGCGCGCGGCTTGCGTACCGTCGTCAGCGCCGGGAAGGTATGCGCGGCCGCCGGTATGTCGTCCATGCCGACCAACGACAGGTCCTTGCCCGCCACTATGCCCGCGTCCCTGAGCGCATTGATCGCCGCGATGGCGAGGATATCGTTGCCGCAGAAGACCGCGTCGATGCGGTCCCGCCACCCGTCCAGCGCAAGCAGCGACCGGACCAGTTCTCGGCCGCCCTCCTCGGACAGTTTGACCGAGAACGCCAGCGACGAGTCTGCCGGCACTCCCATGTCCTTCATGAAATCGTCGTAGGCCCGGCGTCGTAGCGACAGGAAGCGCTCGCCGCCGTGGTCGCTCGTCGCGATCGCGATGCGCCTATTGCCCCTCGCCCACAGGTGCTCCAGCGCCATCCTCGTCGCCGCCATCGTATCCGTGCCCACTGTGTCGATATCCTGCGACTCGGCCCGCTCTCCGACCATGACGACCGGGATGCCCATATCGTTGATGGCCTCGATATCGTCGGTGACGCTATTGATCACCATCCCGTCGAAGCGGCCCGATTTCGCCAATTCGAAGTAACGGTCCTCGCGGCTTTTCACCCAATCGGTATTGCCGACGACGACCGAGTTGCCTTCGGCTTCCAGTCTGTCCTGCGCCGCCCTGGCTATCTCCGACCAATACGGGTTGGCGATATCGGGCACCATCACGAGTACCATCCAGGTCTTCTGGGCTCGGAGCCCTGCCGCCAGCGTGTTGCGCGTGTAGCCCAACTCCTTGATGGCCGCGGCTACCTTCTCCTGCGCGCGGCGGCTCACCGAGCCGCCGGACTCGGTAATGACTCGGGAGACCGTACTCTTAGATACGCCCGCGAGGCGAGCAACTTCGATGATGCTTGTCTTTGATTTCATAGTATTGGGAACGTTCCCAAAAATGTTATACCATATCTTTATTAATCGCGCAAGCCAAAAATGGGAACGTTCCCTAAATATTGCCCGAGATCGCCGAACGAAAGGCGGGGGAGAAGCCGGACCATCCTCCCCCGATTGCCCAGCCCGGCGCGCTAGGCCTATACTCTGGCCATGGAACTACTCAGCACCTCGGCGCGCGACCTCGAACGGGCCGCGGAGGCCATACGCGACGGCCTACTCGTGGCGATACCCACCGAGACGGTATACGGGCTCGGCGCCGACGCGTGGAACCGGGTCGCCCTGGCGCGCGTCTTCGAGGCCAAGCGGAGGCCCAGCTTCGATCCGCTCATCGTCCACGTCTCCGAGCCTGACGGAGCCTCAGAGGTCGCCGACCTCTCGGTACCGTACGCCAAGACGCTGTCGGAGCGATTCTGGCCGGGCCCGCTGACCATGGTACTCCCCAAGCTGGACCGCGTGCCGGACCTGGCGACGAGCGGCCTTCCTACGGTCGCCGTCCGCTGCCCCGCCAACGCGGTGGCCCGCGAGATCATACGCCGCTCGGGCGTGCCGGTGGCCGCGCCCAGCGCCAACCCCTTCGGCTATCTGTCCCCGACGAGGGCGGAGCACGTCGTCGCCCAGCTCGGCGGCCGCGTCGACTTCATCGTCGACGGAGGGCGCTGCCCGGTCGGCGTCGAGAGCACCGTGCTCGACCTCAGTTCCGAGCCGCCGCTCGTGCTGCGGCCCGGCGGGCTGCCCGTCGAGCTGATAGCCGAGGTCGTGCCCGGCGTCCAGGTGTTCGACCGCGCGACGACCAGCCCGCGCGCCCCCGGGCAGCTGCCCAGCCATTACGCGCCCTCGCGGCCCCTCTATCTCGTCCCCTTCGGCGGCGTCTCCGGCATCGAGCCCAGGGGCAGGGCCGCCGCTATCTGCTTCGGGGCCGAGTCGGCGCGCGCGGCCGAGCGCCACGGGCACTGGTCCAGGATCGTCGACCTGTCCCCTTCCCGCGACGCGGTCGAGGCCGCCGCCGCGCTGTTCGACGCCCTCCACGAGCTGGACGCCGCCGGCTTCGACGAGCTATGGGCCGAGCGCCTGCCCGACCTCGGGTTGGGCCTCGCGGTCAACGACAGGCTCTACAAGGCGTCGGTCAAGTAGGGTTACGGCCCTTAAGGTTCGCCGCGCTATTCCGATAATCTTATTAGAGAACGTCGGAATAGAAGCGGAGCGGTATCATGGATGTACGCATTTCTAACCACATTCCGTTAGCCTACGCCTACGGCGCCGGGGCGAGCGGCAGGGTCTCCGTACCGGTGGCCCCGTCCCAGCTGCTCTACGCGCACTTCAAGAACGTCTCCGGCACCGCGAGCCCCGGCGCTTCCGCCTATTCGCTGGATAAGCTCAAGATACTCGATACCATCATCGAGCGGCTCCGTACGGTCAAGTCCCAGCCGAGGGCCGAGCGGGAGGGCCAGGGGCTTAGCGACGAGCGCATAGACGCCCTCATCCAGCAGTACGGCCAGCAGCTACACTCCGCCCTGGTGTCGAGCCCCACGCCCTATGCCGCGCCGACCGGCGTCGTCCCGGGCATGCTGGTCTCAATAGCCGCGTAGCCGCATCGCGGCGAGAGCCTCCGGGCCCCGCCTTCCCGTCCGACCGCTAGTCCGGCCTCGGTCCCTCGCCTATAAGGTACGCGAAATAGTCCCTGAGGTCCCGCTCGCCGTAGAGGGCCGCGTACTGGAGAGCGGCCGACGCGACGTTACGGCCGTACTGGCGCGTCTCGGCGTACGATAACGCCTCGAGGAGCAAGTCCAGGGGAAGCTTCCCGTACTCGGCCTCCCATCGCCGGAAGCGCGTCGGGCCTCCGTTATACGAGAAGACGGCCGGCAGGACCCTGCCGTCGACCGCGCCCAGTACGCGCGCGAAGTACGCCGAGCCTATCGCCACGTTGTCGTCCGGATCGGCAAGGTCGTATTCCTTTATTCTCAGCCTGCCGGCCATCTCGGCCGCGGTCGCGGGCATCAGCTGGGTGAGGCCTATCGCGCCGGACTTGGATACGGCGCCCGGGTCGAAGGCGCTCTCGGAGCGGGCCAGGCCGTAGAGGAGGCTCTCGTCGAGCCCCGTCGAGCGGGCGGCCTCCGAGAAGCTCTCCCGATACGGCCGCGGCCAATACAGCTCGGCGTCGAGCCTCGTCGGGACGAAACCGGACTTCCAGAACTGGGTCGCTATGAGGCGGTACGCCTGGTCGTGCCTGCCGGCCTCGCCGAGGGCCGCGGCCGCGAGCCTGACCGTGCCCTCCGACACGGCCGAGAATTCCGGGCCTAGCTCCTTCCTGATCCTGGCTCCGAGGCCGAAGCGCGCGAGCGCCGTCGCGTACCCGTCCGGGCTTACCTCGCCCGCGTCGCCCGAGGGCGAGGGCGGCGCCGCGGCCGGCTTCCCCGACGCGGGGCCGCCGACCGCGGCGGTCTCGGGAGGCTCGGGAGCGAGCGGCTCGACGAGCGGCTCGCCCAGCCTGTACGCGGCGGCTAATCGGTACCACTCGTCGGCCCGCTGGCCGTAGGCGTACCGTAGCCGCGCCTCGGCGTAGTCGGCTGCTCCGGCGAAACCGGAGCCGAACGCGGCCAGTATATGGGCGTCCGAGATAATGCCGACCTGGGCCGCGCGGGCGCATAGGTAGGCTAGGCGGGCCGCGTCCCTGGCGCTAGCCTTCTGGCGTACCGCCGCGTCCAGCGCCGCGAGGGCGGCGCCGTCCCGCGCGACGAGGGCCTCCCTCGAGATCGGCTCGATCAGGTCGGAGTAATAGCCGGGGTTGCGGCTCGCCGCGAGGGCCTCCCCCAGGGCGGCGATAGTCTCTTTTCCCGATCGCTTCCAGGCGGCCTCGACGGCGTACCAGCCCGCGGCGTCCCGCTCGAACGAGTCGGCCGCGTACCCGGCCGCCGTTTTGAACCAGCGTTCCGCGTCCGGCCAACGCTCGCCGGCCCGTAGGAACCGGCCGTACCAGAACGCGTCGAAGTAGTCGCCGGAGGGGTCCGCGCTCCTGTTCCTAACCGTTCGTATGCTATGGAGGAAGCCGGCCTCGCCCTCGTCGCGCGATGCCGCCATGAACGATTTAGCGGCGTCGGAGGCTGCAGCGCGCGGCAGGTTAAGGAAGAGGTCGGAGGCCGAATCCGGAGTCAGCGGCTCCGGAGACGAGAAGACGCCGTCGCTTATCCGCGCCGCGATAGTCTCGGGGGTCTCGAGATCGGACGAGTATCGCCTGAAGGCCGCTATGGCCGCGCCGAATTGCCTGGCGCCGTACAGCGACCGCGCCTCGGCTATCAAGAACGCCCGCGGCCCAACGGCCCGTATCGCCTGGACCATATCGTCGCGGCCGGAGGACTCTATGGCCGCTACCGCTATCGATAGCGATTCGTATACCTTCGGGGAGCCGTCCATCGCGACGAGGGAGGAGAATTCGTTGGCCCATCGGCCCCGCCCCGCTCGGTATCCCGACGCGAAGGCCGTGGCCGCTAGCTCGGCGGCGTCCTTGGCCGCCTCGGCGGGGAAGGACGCCCGGAGCGATTCGACGGCCGCGAGGGCTTCCGCGTACGATCCCGACGCCGCCAGGCCCGAGGCCTCTAGGAACGCGCGCCTATAGGGCGTGAGTTCGGCTCCGGCTTCCGACCTGCATAGCGAGACGAGGCCGGGGCCGTCGCCCGACGAGAGCAGGTTTTCCGATAGCAGCTCTACTGCGCGCTTCCTATAGCGGCCCTTTTCCCTTCCGATAGCCTCGCGCAGCATCGCCCGGACGAGCGCCTCGTCGGGGCCCTCCGCGGCGTGCATGGCTAAGAACAGGGTGGCGCCGGGGCCGAGGCGGGAGAGGGCGTCGAAATCGATATCGTCGCCGCTCGCGATCGGCAGCGGACCGCCGCTCGCCAGCAGCTCGAACCACTGGTCGGTATCGAGGCCGTGTATGGCCCCGCCTGCGCAGGCCTCCGTCGCCAGGGCCAAGGATGCTATCGCTACTATGGTGAACGCCCTCATTAATGCTCCTCGGGACACATACTACCCGCGGAGAGCGTTAGGGGCTAGGCTCGCGATTAGCGCGGCGGGATGAATATCCAGGTGCCTGAGATTATCAGGTCGGGATTCTTTATCTTATTGGCCTTGGCGATAGTCCTATAGAGCCAGGGAGTCCGGTAATAGGCGATCGATAAGTCCCAGAGCGTATCGCCCCACCTGATCTTGTACCACGTCCCCTCTTTCTTGGCGGGAGCGGGCTTCGCCGCGGGAGCCTGGGTCGCGGGCTTGGCCGTCGCCTGGGGCGCAGCCTTCGCGGGCTCCGGAGCGGGCGCGGCCTGGACCGCTACGGGAGGCGTCTGGGCGGGGGCCGCCGCGGGAGCCGGCGTAGCCGCGGGAGCCGGCGCGGGAGCCGGCGTCGAAACCGCC
>JAHIWG010000049.1 GCA_018816345.1 Spirochaetota bacterium
GAGCCTGGCGGAGAGGGCGTCTCGGCCGGCGGGCTGGGTACGCGCCCACGCGTAGAGGACGGACCCTCCGGGGCTGGACGAGGATCGGTCGACCCGCTCGAAGACCGAGTCGAGCGACAGGTCGGCGCAGGTTATATCGTCAATGTGGTGCTCGTCCGCCGCCCTTGCCCGGTACGAGTAATAGGTCCTCTCGATAGTACCCTCGGCCATGCGCCCCTCCGCCGCATAAGGTATCGCGACGCGGGGCTATCGGCTAGGCGCCCGAGAGCGACCGCTCCGTGCGGGCCGCCGTAGAGACCCCCTCAGAGCTTCTTGGCCCAGTAGCCCACGTCTATCCAACGCCCGAATTTATAGCCGACCTCGGGGAAATTCGCGACCCGTTCGAAGCCTAGGGCCTCGTGGAGGCCGACGCTCCTCTCGTTAGGCATGGCTATCCCGCCTATGACCACGTGGACGGCCTTGGCCCGGAGCCGCTCCAGCAGCGCCTCGTACAGGGCCCTGCCTATGCCGCGCCCTCGGGCGCCTTCCTCCACGTAGACCGTGGACTCGACTGAGGAGCGGTAGGCGCAGCGCTCGCGCCATCTCGACGCGTAGGCGTAGCCGAGGACGCGGCCGTCACCCTCGTAGACCAGCCACGCGTATTCGTCGCCGTTCTTAGCGATGCGATTCCGCATCTCGTCAGCCCCTACCGGCGTCTCCTCGAAGGTGATAGTCGTGCCGACTACGTACGGGTTGTAGATCCTTATTATAGCCTCGGCGTCCGAGGCCAGGGCGTCGCGTATTGACATGGTTAGGTTTCCTCCTAAGGACTCAGCGAAACGCCGCCCAGGCGAGCCCGGACAGCAGCGCGGCGGCTACGGCCGACCCGAGGTACACGGCGAAGACGCGCGGCCTGGCTATGCCGAACACGGCCGACATCGCCGGCAGGGTCGTCGTCGCCCCGCCTATCAGGAACGATAGCGCCGCCCCCTCGCTCATGCCCTTGCCCAGGAGCCCCCCGACCATGCCGAGGGCCTGGGCGTTTGTCGTATAGAACGGTACGCCGACGAGCACGGCGACCGGCACGGCGAACGCGTTGTCAGCGCCGAGGGCGGCTCGAATCCACGACTCTGGTACGTAGAACTTGATAACCGCCTCGAGGGCGAAGGCTATAGCCATGAACTTGGCGACGAAGCCGACGCTGACGAGCAGTTCCTTCGCGAAGCGCCCGGCCAGGACCCCTATCTCAGGTCTACCCGCCGCGACCGAGCCGAGGGCTCCGTCCCCGCGGGGGCGATACGGCGAGGCGGGACGCCCGAGCCGTACCGAGGATACGCCGGGGCGAGCGGAGCCGGGCATGGCCGCGAACCTCCTCGTCCCGGCGACGGCCGACGCCGGCGGGGCCGAGCCGCCGCAGGAGCACGGAGCGTCGGGCGAGCCCGCCAAGGCTAGCGCGGGAGCGGACAGGCCGCGCACCGAATCGTCCTTCCGCGTATCCCTTAGGATACCGCCGCGGAAAAACCCCCGGCGCTCCAGGGCGATGGTAGCGAGCCCGCCCCCGAGGCTCATCAGGGTCGCGGCGACGAGCCGGGCCGTCGCGAGGGGCCAGCCTATAGCCGATACCGACAGGAAGAACATCTCCGGGTCCATAGACGGGGAGGCGAGCCAGAAGGCCATTACGGGCGCTATGGGCACGCCCGCGGTCAAGAGGGAGAAGATGACCGGCACGACCGAGCACGAGCACAGGGGGCTCAGCGCGCCGAACGCGGTCGCGGCGATGACGGCCGCGACGGGCCGCATCGAGACCACCTTCCTGAGCTTTCCCGCCAGCGGGCTCATCCTTACTAGCGCCGCCAGGGGTATGCTGACGGCCCAGAGCGGCCAGGTGTGAGCGAAGGCGCCCAGGACGAAATCAAGGATCCTCGCCGTTTCCCGGACGGCTACCGTGAACGCCTCGTTCATTCGGAGCCTCCCGTCGCCGGGGCTGCCGGGCCCGTAGCCGAAGCCGCGGCCGTCCCGGGCTCCGATCCGCCGCAGCGGCACTCGGCCTCCATCGACGAAAGGGCCTCGGCCAGGAGCTCGAGCGAGCGCCGGACGCCCGCCCGCTCGGCCTCTGGTATCCTGGACATGACAGCCTCGGCCTGATCGTTCAGGGCCGCGTTCAGGTCGCGGAAGCGCCTCTCGCCGCTTTCCGTCAGCGCGACGTCGTACATGCGCGCGTCCTGGCAGCATTTCCTACGCTCGGCGAGCCCCTCCCGCTCGAGCCCGTCAATTGCCCGAGATACCCAGCTCTTCTCGAGCCCGAGCCTCGCGCCGAGCTCCGCCTGCGGCACGGGCCCGCCCGAGCCTATCGCGCACAGTATCTGGCACTGGGTCGCCGTGGTGCCGCAGCATCCCGCCTGCGCCCGCTGCGCCCTGTCGTAGGCTCTCGCGACGGCCCGAAGGAGCTCGTCCTCTGTCTTAACCATACCGACCTCCATATCGTTGTCAATAACAACGATATCTAAACTCAAGTCGGTTGTCAATAGCAACTATTACCCTGCCGCCTCCGCCTTAGCGGCTATCCTGCCGAGCGCCGCGTTGACGGCGGCCCGGGACGTTATCAGGAAGAGCGCGGAGTACGCCGCGCAATAGGCCGCCACGGTCAGGGCTATGGGCCGCGTGAAATCGCTCTGGAAGACCCGCCCCATCGTCGACAGCGCCACTACGCTATGCGATACGCACAGGGCGAGCGGCACGAGGTATACGACGAAGGCCTGGGCGCGGACCGCCTTTTCCAGCACGGCGCGCTCGGCCCCTATAGTTGAGAGGAACCGGAACCGGGCCGCGTCGTCGGAGGCTTCCATGACGTGCTTGAAGTGGATGACGCTCCCGGTGGACGCGAGGAAGACGACGCCGATGAACACGCCTATGAACAGGAACAGGTCGTCGGACCTGAGCAGGGGACGGACGTCCGCCTCGAAGCTCGACAGCCTGGCGCCGGGCAGGGCGTCGGCGACGGCAGCGGAAAGCTCCCTCGCGTTCCTATCGTCCGCGACCTTGAGGCCGCGCCGCACCTTGAGCCCTCCGGGATTCGCCTCGACCGCCCGCTCGAAATCGGCGTCGGACAGCAGCAGGACGGCCCGCTCCGCCCACCCCCCTATGGGCGAGCCGCGAACGGCGCCGGCCACGACGAGGCCCGACGTTCCGGCGATGCTGACGCGGGCGCCCATCGCCTCGGCGAGCCGGTCGGTCCGCGTCAGCACGACCATGGCCTCGCCCTCCCTCGGTTCAGGCCGGTCGAACGACGAGCCGGACGCGAGCCTGGCCGCGACGTACTCCGAGACGGAGACGAGCTCCACCGTCGACGACGTCTCGGCCTCCCCCTTCCCGGCCGCTATCGTCGCCTCGACGGAGAGGTAGCGGGCGGACGCGGAGGCGATGACGGGGTGCCTCCCGTCGGCCTCGACGGCCGCCGTCGCCCTGGCCAGCTCGGTGCCGTCCAGCTCGTCGAACGCGAAGGAGAACGGGAACTCCGATTCGACGCGCCTCAGCGTGTCGTACTTGACGTTTAGCCCGGTGCCTATGGCGACCATGGAGACGGTCCCGACCATGGCTATGGCGAAGAAGACCCGGACGTTGTTGCCGATCCTGAACGCCAGGTTGCCGATAGCGATAGGCCGCCACGATCGCATGAAGAACCGCCTGTCGGCCCTGAGTGCCCTGGCGGCGGCCGGGGCCAGGAACCGGGCGAGGCCGTAGGTCGCGACCGTCGTGATAGCGCTGACCAGGAAGAACCTGGAGCCGACGGTCCTCATGGTCGACGTCAGCGCTATCCAGTAGCCGGCGGCGAGGAGGGCCGCGGACGCCGCCGCCAGGACCGGCGACGAGCGCGGCATGCGCTCCGCCTCGCGGGCGGCCCCGAACAGCTCCGACAGCCTATAGCGGTAGACGACGAGGAAGGCGCCGACGGAGGCTATTCCCAGGAGCGCGGCGAAGACGGCGACCGTCTCCCCTACGGCGGCGAGGTTCACGAACCCGGACGGTCCCGCCGCCGCGGCGACCCCGACGAGCCTGAACGCGGCCATCAGGAAGAGCCTGGAGAAGAGGACTCCGCACGCGACCCCGAGGAACGCGCCGGCGAGGCCCATGGCGGCCGTCTCCGCGAAGAGCCCGAACGCCACCGCCGGCCTCGGCGCGCCGAACAGCGCGTACAGCCCGGCCTCGCGCTTCCTCCTCTTCATGAAGTAGGCCGAGGAGAACCAGAGGAACACGCCGGCGAAGACCGCGACTATCACGGACGCCGCCGCGAAGGCCTTGGGCATGCCCAGCTTCGTCATAACGCCCTCGTTGACGACCGGGTCGAGCTTCACGGACGCGAAGAGGTAGTACACGAAGGCGTTGAGCGCGACCGCGGCCGCGTGGGCCGTATAGTCGCCCGAGCGCCTCGACGCGCTGCGGGCCGCCAATCGTACCGCGGTCACCGGACTCCGCCTTCCATGGCCTTCAGGGCCTCCATCAGGCTATCGAAGAAGGCGCGCCTGTCGCCGCCGGACCTGACCTCCGCGTACACGGAGCCGTCAAGGATGAAGACCACCCTGGTGCAGTAGCTAGCCGCGAGCGCGTCGTGGGTCACCATGAGGATAGTGGTCCCCTCGTCGACGTTGAGCGACGAGAACGAGGACAGGAGGCCCGCGGCCGCGCGCGAGTCAAGGTTGCCCGTGGGCTCGTCGGCGAGCAGGAGCGCTGGCCCGGGGGCTATGGCGCGCGCCGCCGACACGCGCTGGCGCTGGCCTCCGGAGAGCTCCCACGGGAATTTATCGGCTATCTCGGAGATACTGAGCCTGGCGGCAGCCGCCCGGGCCTTCGCGTCCAGCTCGTCCCCCGGGAGTCCGGCCAGCGCGAGCGGGAGGGCGACGTTCTCGTACGCCGTCAGCGTGTCCAGCAGGTTGAAGTCCTGGAAGACGAACCCGAGGCGCTCCCGGCGGAAGCGCGCCAGCTCGCGCTCGGGGCACGAGAACAGGTCCGTCCCCGCGACGAGGATCTCGCCGGCGCTCGGCCGGTCTATCGTCGCTATGATATTGAGGAGCGTCGTCTTACCCGCCCCGGACGGCCCCATGACGCCGACGAATTCGCCACGCTCGACGTCGAGGTCCAGGCCCCTGAGAGCCTCGTACTTGACGCCCCTCGCGCCGTATACCTTCGACAGGCCCCTCGCCCGCACTAACGCTGATGACATATGCTAGCTTTCCTTTCGCCCGGCGATCCGCCGGCGAGGAGATAGTATCGCCGGGGCCGGGATCCCGTCGCCGCATCGGGCTTACGACGGGGGCGGGCAGCCTTACGTTTTGGTAATGCCGGCGTCGGCAGGGTCGAGGTAGCCCGACTTGTCGCCGAAGCGTATCGACACCTCGGTATAGGCGCCGGGCTCGGAGGAGGCGGACACCGCGTGCCCCATCTCCTCGCATAGCCTCGCGACTATGTACAGGCCCATCCCCGTCGCGCCGGGAAAGTCCCGGCCGTTGGCCCCCGTGAAGCCCCGGTCGAAAATCCGGGGCAGGTCCTCCGCCGGGACGCCGCGCCCCGTGTCGCGTAGCGATAGCGTCCATCCGCCCTCGTCCCTGCGTAGCGCCGCCGTTACGCGCCCGCCCCTCGGCGTATACTTGAGCGAGTTGGAGACGACCTGGCGGACGGCGAACGCGAGCCACTTAGGGTCGGTAAGCACGAGGACGGAAGGGCCTTCGGCGGAGAAGGATATCCCCGCCCGGACGAAGGCCCTCGCGGCTGCGCTGACGCACGACCTCGCGACGGCCAGCGGATCGGTCGCGCGTATCAGGTAATCGCGCGCGAACGAATCCGCTCGGGCCGAATAGAGCACGCGCTCGACGCCCTCCTCCACGAGCTCCAGCTCCTCCCGAACGCTGTCCCGGACCCTGGATGGCACGTCCGCCGCCTCTATCTCTACCCGGGCCGCCGCTATAGGCGTCTTAGCCTCGTGGGCCCAGGAAACGAGGTAGTCGGAGAAGGCCCGGCCTCGCGACTCGGCGGCGCCGACGCGCTTGAGCAGGGCCGTCTCGAGGGACTCGGCCGCGTCGCGGAACAGCGCCTGCTCGCGGCTCGCGGGAGGCGGGAGGGACGCCGCGAAGCCGGGGCCCGGAGAGTCGGCGGCCGCCGAGCGCGCCGCCTCTGGCAGGCGCCGGACGCGGGCGTAATCGACGGCGGCCCACGCCGCCAGGACGGCGGCCGCCAGCGCCGCCGCGTAGGCGGCGTCCTCTACCGAGGCGGAGGCCCCGGAGCGCAGGAAGGCGACGCAGCAGGCGGCCCCGACGCCTATCGCGTACGCCGAGAAGAAGAGCGCCCGGTCGACGAGGTAGGAACGGAACGGGTACGGGCGGCGGCCCGCCTCAGTCGACGGCGTAGCCCATGCCCTTTACGGTCCGGACTGCCTCAGGCCGGCCGATGTCGGTCAGTTTCTTCCGGAGCCTATTCATGTTCACCGTCAGGGTATTGTCCTCGACGAACACCTCGTCGCGCCATAGGGCGGTCTGCAGCTCGTCCCGGCTCACGACCTCGCCCGCCCGCCTGAGCAGCGTCCGGAGGAGGAGGAACTCGTTGCGGGTCAGGTCGACCTTGCCCGATCCGGAGGACACGACGTTCGACCTGAGGTCAAGGACCACGCCCCCGCGCTCCAGGAGGTCCGCCTCCGAGCCCCGGTAATCGTACGCTCGGCGCAGCAGGGCATGCACCTTGGCGACGAACGCGTCAAGGGAGAAAGGCTTAGGGACGTAGTCGTCCGCCCCCAGGCCGAGGGCCATCACGAGGTCCATGGTATCGGAACGCGACGAGACGACGAGCACGGGCACTTCCGACAGCTCGCGGATGCGCCGGCACCAATGGAACCCGTCGTAGGCGGGCAGGTTCACGTCCAGCACGACCAGCTTGGGCTCCAGCGCGACGACGGCCTCGGCGACGCGCTCCCAATCCTCCACCGCGACGGCCTCGTGGCCCCAACGGGCCAGCGCGGCGATCATCGCGTCGCGGATCTTCCTATCGTCCTCTACGACGGCTATCCTAAGCACCGGCCGGCCCCCGCCTATTCGCCCTTCGAGCCGAAGATGCCGCGTAGCAGGCCCGCGAGGCCCTTGGGCGCCGTCGGCGTCTTGCTCTCCTCTGCGGGAGCGCTAGCCGCCGGCTTGGGATGGTTCCGCGGGGCGTCCCCGCGCTTCTTATCCTGAGGACGTGGTCGGGGCTGGGCTTGGGCCTGCCTATCGGATTGATGGCGCTCGCCTGGCCTGCGCTCGCCTGGCCTGCGGTCCGCCTGGCTGTCGCCCTTGCGGCCTTCCGGCCTCGGCCCCTTCCCGGAACCGCCCCTGCCGGATCCGCCGCCGTCCGACGAGGCGTAGCGCTCGCGATACAGCTTTAGCCGTTCCTCCATGCTCACCGAGTAAGGATCGGCCAGGCGGGGGCCGGTCCCTCCCCTCGCGCGCCGCGGCCCCTGCCTGGGCGCGCTACGCTCGTCGCCAGCGACGCCGCGCTCTCCGCCGCGCCTCGGCTGATCCGGGGAAGCCGGCTTGCGGGGCTGGCCCTGCTGGGGCTTAGCGCCGGATCCCTTGCCCTTGCGCCCCCGCCTCTTGCCCGCCTTCTCGGCAGCCGGCTCCGGGGCGGACGGGGAGACGGATACGGGCCGCCCGCCGGTGATGGCGGCGATGTCGGCCTGTATGGCCCGGGCGTTGCGCCCGTCGTACTGCCCGCCGCGGTCGCCGCGGTCGCGTCTATCGTCGCGGCGGTCGTCTGGCCGCTTGCGGTCGGGGCCTCTCTCGGGCGCGGGCCTGGGCCTAGCCTCGCCCGCGGCGGGCGCCGGC
>JAHIWG010000006.1 GCA_018816345.1 Spirochaetota bacterium
CGCGGCGAGGGCCTGGTATATCCTGAGGCGCTGCTGGGAAGGCTGTATCCCGTTGTCGCGCAGGAAGCTCGTCGTGTCCATCGTTCTCCTAGGCCCGGCGGCGCGAGCCGCCGGGCAGTATACCTACTTGAAGTACCTCGCTAGAAGCCCCCGGAACCCGGCGCCGTGCCTGGCCTCGTCCTTGCACATCTCGTGCACGGTATCGTGTATGGCGTCGTAGCCTAGCTCCTTGGCGCGCTTGGCTAGCCTCAGCTTCCCCTCGCAGGCGCCGTGCTCGGCGTCCGCCCGGAGCCGTAAGTTCAGCCTGGTATCGGCATGGACTACCTCGCCGAGCAGTTCAGCGAAGCGCGAAGCGTGGTCCGCCTCCTCGAAGGCGTAACGGCGATAGGCCTCGGCGACCTCGGGGTATCCCTCGCGCTCGGCCTGCCTGCTCATCGCTAGGTACATACCTACCTCGGTGCACTCGCCCGCGAAGTTGTCTCGCAGGCCCTGTACGACTTCCTCGTCGAGTCCCTTGGCGACGCCTACGCGGTGCTCGTCGGCGAAGGCGGCGTCGACGGCTACCGCCTTCTCGACGAACTTCTCCCCGGGAGCCTTGCACTGGGGGCACTGGGCGGGAGGCTCCTCCCCGAGGTAAACGTAGCCGCAGACCGAACAGACGAATGTCTTCATGTGAACTCCTATTGTATTTAATGCGTCTTTGTATTTAGTACAATATACCGCTAACACAACATTGTCAATGGAACCGGTACGGCGCCAGGGTCGACGCTTCGTACGTTGGCGCTTTCGAGATGCTACCCAGGGTCCGCCAGGAAAGGCGCGGGCTTGCGGCGCAGGGGGCCGAGGGTATATTCTCGTTCGTCCGCCAGGAAGGACCCCCATGCCCGATCTACCCCCAGAGCGCAAGCGGCGCGTACGCTATTCCGGCACCCACCCCAGGAAATTCGACGAGAAATACAAGGAACTGAATCCGGAGAGATACGCCGCCGAGATCGAGAAAGTAAAGGGGCGCGGCCAGACGCCGGCCGGGTCGCACTTGGCTATTTGCGTCGACGAGATAATCGCCGCGCTACGCCTCCGCCCCGGCATGGCCGGCGTCGACTGCACCCTGGGCTACGGGGGGCATAGCCTCGAGATGCTGCGGCGCATTACTCCGGGAGGCTCGCTCATAGGGCTGGACGTCGACCCTATAGAGCTCGAGAAGGCGGCGCGGCGCATCAGGGATCGCGGGTACGACGGCTCCGCCTTCACGGCCAGGCATATGAATTTCTCGTCGATAGAGGGATGCCTATCGACCGTCCCCGGCGGCTTCGATTTCATACTCGCCGACCTAGGGGTATCGTCGATGCAGCTGGACACCCCGGACCGCGGTTTCTCCTACAAGAACTCAGCCCCCCTCGACCTGCGCCTCGACTCCAGCGCAGGGGAGACGGCGGCGGTCCTGTTACGTCGCGTCTCGGCCGAGTACCTGGCAAACCTACTCGTGGAGAACGCCGACGAGCCGTACGCGGGCGCCATAGCCAAGGCTATCCACGGCAGGTCGGCCGAATGCCAGACGACCGACGGCCTCGGAGGCGTCGTGTCGGAAGCGCTTTCCGCTTGCGGCGTGAGGCCGGACGACGCGAAGTCGTCTCTCCAGCGAACGTTCCAGGCGCTCAGGATAGCCGTGAACGACGAGTTCGGCTCCCTTGACGGCCTCTTGCTCTCCATTCCGCGGTGCCTCAAGCCGGGCGGGAGGGTCGCCGTCCTGACGTTCCATTCCGGCGAGGACCGCCGCGTCAAGAAAGCCTTCAAGGCCGGCGTATCCGCCGGCCTATTCTCCGAGTGCGTCCGCAGGCCCGAGAGGCCGTCGCCGCGCGAACGGCGCGACAATCCCCGCTCCACCTGCGCCAAGCTCAGGTGGGCGGTAAAGGCGTAGCGGCCGCCCGGGACCCCGGGCGGAGCCGGCCCTATCTCCTCTTGTAGTTCTTTATCTTGTCCCTGATATACGAGCTCAGCTGGTCCTTGTGGACGCGCTCCTGCTCCATGGTGTCGCGGTCGCGTACGGTGACGGTGCCGTTCTCCTTGGAGT
Source organism: Spirochaetota bacterium (assembly GCA_018816345.1). Classification (GTDB taxonomy): domain Bacteria; phylum Spirochaetota; class Spirochaetia; order Treponematales; family UBA12059; genus SZUA-370. Next base: position 2,072 of record JAHIWG010000006.1, read on the forward strand.
CGTAGTCTATCGTCACGCAGTACGGGGTGCCGGCCTCGTCCTGGCGGCGGTAGCGGCGGCCTATGGCGCCGGACTGGTCGTAATCGGTGGCGTAATCGTGCTTGAGCTCGGAGCGTATCTCCTGCGCCAGCTCGGCCAGGCCGTCCTTCTTCATAAGCGGCATGACCGCGACGGTGATGGGGGCGAGCTCCGGGTGGAACTTCATCACGGTGCGCCAGTCGTCGTCGTTACCCTTGTCCGCCACCTTCTCCTCCTCGTAGGCGTCGCACAGCATCATGAGGAGCTGCCTCGTGAGGCCAGCGGAGGTCTCGATGATGAAGGGTATGTAGCGCTCGTTGCCGTTGTCCTGGTCTATGTACTGGAGGTCCTTGCCGGAGTACTCCTGGTGGCGCTTCAGGTCGAAGTCGGTACGGTTGTGCACGCCCTCCAGCTCGCGGAAGCCCATCGGGAACTCGTACTCGATGTCGTAGGCGTCCTTGGCGTAGTGGGCCAGCTCGTCGGGGCCGTGCCGGTGCCAGCGCAGCTTGTCCATGCGCACGCCGAGCTTCTGGAAGTAGGCCCAGCGCTGCTCGCGCCAGTAGTCGAAGAATTTCTCGTCGTCGCCGGGCTTCACGAAGTACTGCATCTCCATCTGCTCGAACTCGCAGGTGCGGAAGATGAAGTTCTTGGTGACTATCTCGTTGCGGAACGCCTTGCCGACCTGGGCTATGCCGAAGGGTATCTTCATGCGGTTGGACTGGACGATGTTCTTGTAGTTGACGTATATGCCCTGGGCGGTCTCGGGGCGCAGGTATATGAGGCCGGAGCCGTCGTCCACGGCGCCTATGTTCGACTTGAACATCAGGTTGAACTTACGGGTCTCGGTCAGCTCGCCTGAGCACTCGGGGCACTCCTTCCTAGCGAGCTTGTCCTGGTCTATCTGATCGGCGCGGAAGCGCTGCTTGCACTTCTTGCAGTCGACGAGGGGATCAGTGAAATTCTCGACGTGGCCCGAGGCCTCCCAGGTCCTGGGGTGCATGAGTATGGCCGCGTCCAGGCCCACGATGTCGTCGTGGAGCTGGGTCATCTCCTTCCACCAGAAGCGCTGGATGCGGTTCTTTAGCTCTATGCCGAGGGGGCCGTAGTCCCATGCGCCGGATTGCCCGCCGTAGATCTCCGATGACTGGAAGACGAAACCCCTCCGCTTGGCGAGGGAGGTGATCTTCTCCATCGTTACTTCCCGGGTCTGTTCTGCTGCTGCCATGTACTGCTCCTTGCCCCCCGTGGCGCGAGGGGACTGCCCTGTACCCCCGCTAGGCATCGCCTATGAAGGAGCCTCGAGGCTGGGTTGGTGTCGCTCCGAAGAACGCGCGGGGAGTATAGCAGGCCCGAGCCGCGGCGGGCAAGGAGGCCTATTTGACGAAGCCGATACGGTCAGGGCCGGCGCAGGGTCAACCTGTAGCTCGAGCCGCTTCCCACGTAATCGCTGCGAAGATAGACGTCGCAGCTATACGCTCGGCTCTCCAGGGTCCGGAAGACGGCGGTAGCCGTGCCGCTGCCGCTGGACAGGTCGAGGTCAAGGTCGTTGATCTGGAAGTGGACGGGATCGCCTTCCCTGGATTCTATCTCGACCTCGAACGACGCGCCCGCGGTTCCCTGGAACCGATAGAGATCGTAATAGAACATATAGCCGTTGCTGTCCAGGTTATGCTCGTCGCCGGTAGTTATCTCCCCGTCGACGGTAACGTCAAGGCTGAGCAATGGCGCCCCGCATCCTGACAGGAGCAGGCCGAGGCCGATGATCGCTAACTGCCTACGCATGGCCGCCCCCTAATAGTAGATTTTGATCGATGATGTCTCGATGGTATACTCGTACGACGGATGCGACTCGTACAGCCTCGCGACGAGCTCGTACGGATAGGACATATAGCTCGACGCCGCGAAGGTGAAGGACAGGTCGACCTCCCCTTCCATCTCGGTTAGCGTCACGTTAGCGCCACCCACCATCGCTCCGTCGTCGGTGTTGAAGCCGACGGCGACCTTGTAGCCTACCCCTGGCTCCCTCATAGACAGCATATAGGCTACGGTTACGTTAAAAGGCATGCCCGTGGAGATATCCGCCCCGTTGGCTGGTACGACATGGCTTATCTCGACGGGGATGAACGGGACCTCGGCGGGCCGGCACCCGGTCAGTAGGCCGAGGTTCGCTATCGCGAAACCGAGAACGAGTAGAGCCTTCGACATATCATCCTCGCTTTGGCGAGTCGATGATCGGAAGCGGCTTCCCGCCGTCAGTGGCCGTCGTACTCCGTTCGAGCGCATCAGCAGTGGGAATCCATCCCGCTCCGCTTCAGTCGACCCGTTTCAAGAGCTAAGTATTGATTCGCCCTATTCCGCTGTCAATACTCATCGCGTTCGGCGACGCCCCGGGAGATCCTGGCCAGGCGGATCCTCTGGACCGGGGTACAGGATTAGCCCGGCGCGACCCGCGATCGCCGCGCCCCCGCGCGCCGGTACCGCGACGGCGGCACGCCCTCCAGCCGCCTGAAGACTCGGGCGAAGTAATCGGGGTCGTCGAAGCCGACCGCTACCGCGACGTCGGTGACGTTAACGGATCCCTCGTCGAGAAGGCGCTTGGCCTCCTCGACGCGATGCCGGTTTAGGTACTTGATGACGGTGGAACCGGTCTCGCGACGGAATAGCCGGCAGAGGTGGGCCTTGCTGGTTCCCGCGACCATGGCCAAGCTGTCCAGGGACACCTTGGCAGTGAACTGTAGCGTGATGAACTCCACCGCGCGGCCCACGGCGCGGCTGTAGCCCCGGCCGGCGCGGAGGCGCGAGAAGGCGCAATACTCGACGAGCATGGAACGTTGAAGCGCCGCGAGGGCTTCGAGCCTCGCGGTCCGTTCTATGGCGATCGCGAAACGCTCCGAGAGGGCATGGATATGGAGGGGATGGACGCCCCCCTGCTCGACCGCCTTGCGCAGGATAGTGTTGAGGACGATAGTCAGGTTCTTCGCCGAGCGGAGCTCGTCACGGTGGCGCGGCGGGAAGCGGAAAGCGGACGCGATCTCCGGCAGGGCGCGCTCGAGGGCCACGGAATCGCCCGCCGCGACCAGCCGCATCAGTAAGTTCTCGAAGCGGTACCGGCGCTCGACTTCTTCGATGGAATCCCGCCCCGCCTCGTCTTCGTCAAGGGTCATCGACATTCATCGCCTCTCCGAACCGTAGTCTACCCTGAATTCAGGCGAGTTGGTGTTTTTTTATTACGGTTCCGATCAAATCCGTCCGTGCGGGCTCTAGTAAACGCCATGACAATTCCCCTGCTGGAGGAGACAAGGCATGACGAACGACAGGCCATACGTCGCGCGGCCATTCGGCTTCCGCGACAAGATCGGGTACTTCTTCGGGGATTTCGGCAATAACATGAGCTTCAGCCTTATTACGGGCTATATGATGCTCTACTACATCAACGTGGTCGGCGTTAGCCCCGTGCACTTCGGGATAATCATCCTGCTGGCCAAGGTATGGGACGGTATCAACGATCCCATCGTGGGAGCCATAGTCGACTCGGCCCGGGCCGGCAAGCGCGGCAAATTCCATTCTTGGATATTCTGGGGAGCGTTCCCGCTCTCCGTGGCCGGCTCCCTGCTGTTCATGGCCAGCCCGGACCTGCCGTACTGGGTTAAGATAGCCTGGTGCGCGGTAGCGTACTTCATATGGGACTCGGCCTACACCGTCGTCAACGTACCATACGGCTCGCTAGCCTCCGTCATCACGGCTGATCCGGTAGAACGCTCGGAGCTATCGAAATATCGCACGCTAGGCGCCATCGTCGCGGCAGTCCCGCTATCGATATTAATGCCTCTGATCATATTCGACCGTTCGCGCCGACCGGTCGGCGGGCGATTCGCCCCCATAGCCCTCGGCCTCGGCGCGGTCGCCTTGATATCGTTCATGCTCTGCCACGGCCTTACCGTCGAGCGTATCCGGCGTAGCCGGGACGCGGCGAAAGGAGAAGGATTCAGTTTCTTCAGGACCTTCGGAGCCTTCCTGCGCAACCGGCCGATGATGGCGCTCACGCTCATGGCCTTCGCCCAGATCGCCTTCCAGATGTCGACGATGCAGACCAACACCTACCTCTTCAAGGAATACTTCAACAACACGAGGCTGCTCTCCATCGCGGGCGTCGCCAGCTTCCTGCCGATGCTACTGGCCGTACCCGCCCTCAAGCCCCTCGTCCGACGCTTCGGCAAGAAGGAGCTTGCGCTCGGGGGCATGGTCGGCTCCCTCGTCGTCAGCTTCTTCATGTTCGTCCTGCCCATCCGTAACCCGCTGGCTTGGATAGGGCTCTCGGCGCTCTCGGGCTTCTTCGCCTCGGCGCTGAGCCTATTGTCCTGGGCGATGGTCTCGGACGCCATAGACTGGCAGGAGCTTCAGACCGGGCGCCGCGAGGAAGGCACCGTATACGCCATATACTCCCTCGGCCGCAAGATAGCCCAAGGCATCGGGGGATTCGTCGTGGCGTCGGGCCTCGGCCTCATCGGGTACGAGGCGAGCCTCCCGGTCCAGCCCGAATCCGTTTCCAGGGGCATCAAGTTAATGGCCTCCGGCTTCCCCCTGCTCGGCTGCGTCATCATCGTCATCGCGCTCGGCTTCGTCTACACCCTGGACAAGGGGCGCATAGACGATATGAACAGGAGACTCGGCCGAGCCCCGACGCCGAGGCTCGATCTCCCGCAGGGTGACGATTGATCCGCGCCGAGGCGGTCGCGGGATAAAGGCCCCGTAGCTTACCGGAGCCGGCGGGCGGGACCGAGGCCCGCCTCTAATCAGCACAAGGAGAGTTCATGGAAACTTCGAGGAGAATATTCGAGCTGGCCGACGGCTGGCTCTTCGGCGAGGCCGGAGGAGCGGGCGGGCCGAAGGCGCGGGTCAGCCTCCCCCACACCTGGAACGCGGGCGATGGCCGCTCGGCGGATTATCGCCGGGGCGCCTACGTCTACGAGCGCTCTTGGAAAGCCGGCCCGGAGCTGGCTGGCATGAGGATATACCTGGAGGTGGACGCGGCCGCCTCAGTCGCTCGCGTCGAGGCCGGCGGGCGCGAGGTGGCCTCGCACCGGGGAGGCTATAGCCGTTTCCGCGCCGATATAAGCGATTGCCTAGCCTCCGACGGAACGACCCTGATCCGCATCACCGTGGACAACTCCGACGTGGAGGAAGTCTATCCCCTCATGGCGGACTTCACCTTCTTCGGGGGGCTCTACCGCGGCGTGCGCGTAATCGCGGTCCCGCCCTGCCACCTGGACCTCATGGACTGGGGATCTCCCGGAGTCTATCTGTCCCAGCGCGAGGTCTCTCGGGAGCGAGCAGTCATAGGCTGCGAGGCGAAGGTCGTCAACGAGGGCGGCGCGCCGGAAGCCCTGGAGCTGTCGGTACGGGCACTCGACGCGTCGGGAACCGTCGTCGCGATAGCTAGCCAGGCGGCGACGGTGCACGCCGAGACGACCTTCTTCCTGGATCTGGATATACCTTCGCCGCATCTCTGGCAAGGCGTCATCGATCCCTACCTGTACCGCTTCGAGGTACTCCTCCTCGGATCCGGCGGCGCGGCAGCGTCGGAACGGGTCGCCACTGACGCGAGGTCCCCGACGCCCCTTGACGGCAGCTCCGTCGGCCTCGGGATCCGTTCGTACAGCGTCGACTCAGGGCGAGGCTTCCTGCTCAACGGTATACCTACTCCCCTACGCGGCGTGAGCCGCCACCAGGACCGGGCCGGCCGCGGAAACGCCATCCTCCCCTCGGATATGGAAGAGGACGTGGCGATCATACGGGAGCTGGGAGCGAATACCGTCCGCCTCGCCCATTACCAGCACGCGGACTATTTCTACGAGCTGTGCGACCGGGCCGGTCTCGTCCTATGGGCCGAGGTCCCCGTGATCTCCCGGCTCTCGGAGACCGATCCCACGGGCGAGAACGCCGTCTCTCAGCTCCGCGAGCTAATCCGCCAGAACTACAACCATTGCTCGATATGCTTCTGGGGCGTGCAGAACGAGATTACCATCTGCCAGCCGACGCCCGGCCTCCGCGCCCTCGTCGCCCGCCTCGGCGCCATGGCCAAGGCCGAGGACCCGACCCGCCTGACGACCCAGGCCCAGGTCGCCATGCTTGACGACGCCGACCCGCTCAACGACGCCACGGACCTCGTGGCCTACAATAAGTACTACGGCTGGTACGGCGGAAAGACCGTAGAGTTCGCCGACTGGCTCAAGGACTACCGCAAGGCCCGGCCCGGCAAGACCGTGGGCGTCTCCGAGTACGGCTGCGAAGGCATACTCCATTGGCACTCGGACAGCCCCAGGATGAAGGATTACACCGAGGAGTACCAGGCTCTCTGGCACGAGACGGCGTACGGCATCATCGGCCGCAAGGCCTGGGTCTGGGGAACCTGGGTCTGGAACATGTTCGACTTCGCGTCGGCCATACGCGACGAGGGCGGGGTCAAGGGCATGAACAACAAGGGCCTCGTGACCTACGACCGGAAGACCCGCAAGGACTCCTTCTACTTCTACAAGGCTACGTGGTCCGCGGAGCCTGTGCTCCACGCCTGCGGCAAGCGCTTCGCCGAGCGGACCGCGGACCGGGTCGACGTCAAGGTCTACTCCAACAGGGGGACGGTCACCCTCGAGGCGGCCGGGCGCGCCGTGCGGTCGCGGCCGCGCGGCGTCGTGGCGGTGTTCAGGAACGTACCCTTATCGCCCGGCCGCAACAGGATCGTCGTCAGGGCCGGCGGTCTCGAAGACGTCCTGGTCATCGAGCGCGCGGAGAAGCCGTCCGTCGACTACGCCTGCCCGGCGGAGGCTACGAGGGGCGTCCTTGACAACTGGTTCTCGCCCGATATGCCGGAAGCGTCCGCCGCGGGGCCGCTCCGCTTCCCTTCCGGCCGGCTCTCGATAAGGGACACGATAAGCGACATCATAGCGCTACCCGAGGGAGAGGCGGTCCTCCGCCGCTACGTCGGCCCGCTGTTCGGCCATCCTATGTTCAAGATGGCCAAGGGCTTCAGCATCGAGACGATAGTCAAGATGCAGCCCGATACCTTCAGCGAGGCGATGGTGCGGACGATCAACCAAGAGCTGACCGCGATAAAGAAGAACGGGAAAATGTCATGACGCAGCGCTTTCGCGGTTTGCTTTCGCGGCGGAATAGCCATGGCACGGGCGGAAGCGCTTGCCCGTAGCGGCGGCGGACAGTAACCTTCATTGCAGGCTATTTCAGCCGCGAGTAGCGCGTGTCGAGTTAAATACGAGCGTACTGGCGTCGCTCGGGCTCGCGAGGAGCCGATATTCGAACGAGTATCGCCCTCCTCGAAACGGCGCTGGCTAAAGGAAGTATAAATGAAAGCCAAGAAAGCCTCATTGCCGCTGCTTTTCTCGGTCGTGTTCATGGACATGGTAGGCTTCGGGTTCATAATACCGCTGATACCCGACTATATCCATAACTTCGGGGGCGCCCCGGCCCTCGCGGGGCTCCTGATGGCGAGCTATGCGCTCGGGCAGTTCTTCGCAGCCCCGATCGTAGGCCGCCTCTCCGATCGTTACGGAAGGAAGCCTCTGCTCCTATTCTCGATCGGGGGCACGTTCCTATCGCTGCTGCTCCTCGGGTTCGCCCGGTCGCTGCCGCTTATCTTCGCGAGCAGGATACTCGACGGCCTGACCGGAGGGAATATCACGGTAGCGCAGTCGTACATCGTAGATATCACGGACGACAAGAACCGCGCCAAGGGTTTCGGCATTATTGGCATGGCCTTCGGCTTCGGTTTCATAATCGGGCCCGTATTCGGCGGGCTCCTGTCCGGATTCGGCCTCTCGGCTCCCGCCTTCGTCGCCGCTGGCATCGCGGCCGTGAACCTGGCCCTCATCGCCTTCGCGCTACCTGAGAGCCTTTCATCGGATCGCAAGGACGATCTTACCAGGAACCCGAGGCGGGCTTTCTCGGCGGCCCTCCTCCTGGAGACGCTCAGGCGCAAGGGCACGGGTACCGTGCTCCAGATGTCCATGGTCTATTCCTTCGCGTTCACGCTGTTCGAGAGCATGTTCGCGCTCTTCGCGGCCGAGGCCCTCGGAGTCGGGCCGAGCGAGCGAGGTTGGCTCCTGGCCTACGTAGGCGTGCTCGTCGCCCTGGTGCAGGGAGGCGGCGTAGGCCTCTTGGCCAAGCGCTTCGACGAGCGCAAGCTGGCGGCGGTGTCCATTTCAGTCGCGGCCGTTTCCCTGGCGCTCTACTCGCTTTCGCCTTCCGTGCCGACGCTGATGCTCGCGCTCGCGCCCCTCAGCCTAGGCTCGGGCGTAGCCAGTACCATGCTCAGGACCCTCCTCACGAAGAGCGTCTCCAAGGAATCGTCAGGCGGTACGCTAGGGCTCGCTGCCTCGATCGATAGCGTCAACCGTATCCTCGCGCCCTTGGCCGGCGGAGCCATATTGGCGTCGATCGGGCCTAGGGCCCCGGGCCTGATCGCGGCCGCGCTCGCGGGCGCCACGGCCCTGTACGCCTGGAAACGCCTGGTACGGGAAGACTGCCTCTCCACCGACGCCGCCACGGGCTCTTGCGAGGAGGCCTGATCGAGGGGCGCTCGACTAGAGTCCTCTTCGCTCGGCGGCTTCGTATGCGCGGAGAAGGCTGATACGCCATGGCCTCGGCCGGGCGCATGGGACTATCGGCGCGGGGGCGCGACGGGTCCTGCCCGAGGCTAAACGGAAGGCGACTTCGGATAGCGCTCGCCGGGCCGCCTGGTCGTCAGTCGCGCGAGGGCCCGCCCGGATTATCGATCGCGGCGGACAATGGAGACAGAAAAAACCCCCTCGCCGCGAGCGGCGAAGGGGCCTTAGTACGCGTCGCGGCACGAAGGCTACTTAACGCGCTCCTGGAAAGTGCCGTCGCGGGTATCGAGCCGTATCCTGGTGCCGATCTCGCAGAAGAGCGGGACCTGGCAGACGAGGCCGGAGTCGAGCGTGGCGGGCTTAGAGGACTTGCCCGAGGTATCGCCCTTGATGCCGGGCTCGCAATAGGTGATGGTCCGCTCGATGGATATGGGAAGCACTACTCCTACGGGCTTCCCCTCGTAGAAGGTTATCTCCGCGTCGAAGTCGTCCTCGGGCGTGATGTAATCGGCGTTGTCGCCGAGGTCTTCCTTGGTGAGCTCGAACTGCTCGTAGCTCTCCTGGTCGATGAAAACGTAGTTCTCGCCGTCGATGTACGAGAGCTTCATCTTGTGCACGTCGAGCGATACGTCCTCGAACTTCTCGCCGGCGTCGAGGCCGAGGTCGGAGGTGGACCCGGTGAGCAGGTTCTTGACCCTCATCTTAACTACGACGCCGCCGCGGCCGCCCTTGTTGCCAAGCATGCGCTGGACTACGACGATGTCCTTGCCGGACTTAAAAACGGTACCCACTCTAAGATCGGATGTCATCAGCATAATAAACCTCGTAAAAAACCCAAGATAATCCTATCATAACGGGCGAAAACGCTATGGATAGTAATAGTACGATGTACCTTCGTATCTTACACGATTTCGCGCAAGAAAGTCATCAGGGCGGAGGCGAGGTTCCCGTTCCTAACGAGCGATTCGGAGAACTCCTCGAACCCGGCCCGGCCCTCCGCGCCCAGCGAGAGGAGCGGGTAGATCCGCTCCGATCCCGCGACGTCGTCGCCGTCGGAGAGCCTGTCGTTGAAGGCGAGGAACGCGGCCTCTATGGCCGAGAAATCCGCCTCGGAAAAGTGCGGCCGCATTCGCCCTAGCAGGGCCGCGACCTTGACGAGCTGGTGGGCTCCGTCCTGCGGATAGGCCTGCCAGAGGAAGGGCTTCCCGGACAGGGCGGCCCTGGCCATGGAATCCTCTCCCCGGACGACGAGGAAATCGCTCGCTACGAGCACCTCGTCCCAGGCCTCCTGCCGCATGAACGGCAGGTCCAGGGCTTGGAACGGCCGGCCGGCGCCCTCCCACGCCCGTGAAAAGCACGCGGCGCTCTTGCCGTGCGCGACGAGGGCCAGGACGGGCCGTTCTCGCGAGAACTCGGCGATATCGTCGACGATTCGGCGGTAGTCGCGCTCGTACCCGAATACGACTATCCAGAACAGGCCCGCGAGGCCCTCGAGAAGCGGCCCGTCGTCTATGCCTATCCCCTCCAGGATCTCGGTCCTAGTACGCTCGCGCGCGCCCATGTAGGCGCGATCCAGGATAAGCCCGCCCGTCTTCTCGGTGAACCCGGGCAGGAACATATGCTTCCTTACCGACGAAGACCTCGTGAGCGACGGCATGCGGTGGAATTCCTCGGCGTAGCCTTCCGCGGTCAAGTACTCGAGGTTGACGATAGTCTTCCGCGCCTCGCAGGCCGGATCGAATAGCATGGCCTCGAGCCAATCGGGCCTGCCGCACGCGAAGCACTCTATGACGACTCGGGCCGGATCGCCTCGATAGGCCAGCTCGAAGGCGGCCGCCGACGCGGGCGTCGGCCCGGACCACGATAGCACCGTCCAGCCGCGGACGCGCTGCGCCGGCGCGGCCGGGTCGACGCTCGGCTCGATCCGGTTGAAGGCTCCGAGGTCGTCGACTATCAGGCGGAGGCGCGGCGCCGTCGGCAGTTCCGAGAGCGCGCGCGCCAATCTGAACACGACCCCTATATCGCCGTAGTTGTCGACGACCCTGCAGACGATATCGAGGGTCAATACGCTTAGAACCAGAACCTGAGGCCGAAGGCGCCCTGGACGCCGAATACCGGAACCCGTACCACGGGGCCGCCTATACCAATGGCTAAGGTAGGGGCTACCTCGAGGAAAAGCTCAAGGTTCTTAATAGGATAGATATTTAATCCGATGGGTAAGCGCCCGCCGACTACCAGGTCATCTTCGTAGCCAATATAGAACCCAGGCCCGATATAGTAGTTTACGAACGAGAAGAGATTCTGGTTAACGGCCCACCAGTCTCCCGTGAGGCCGAACTGGAAGGTTTGCTCTCCGATCGCGAAGCCTATCCCCATCAGGAACGGGATCTGGGGAACCTTGAGCGACAGCATGAGGTTGGATCCGGGCAGGCCGCCGAGCGGATCGATGCCGGCCGCGACGCCTACGCCCATAGCGAAGGTCGCCGGGATGGAGACAGCTACCAGCAAGACGATAGCGATGAGTACTGCTTTTCTTCTCATTATTCCTCCGCGATGTAGTTTAAGTAACATTAAAATATCGTATGCGATCCGCTAAATCAATGGGAAGCGCGGTAAAATCGCCGTTCGCCCCGTAACGCCATCAGGCGCCCGGAACGCGGCGCCGATTGACATCGGGATAGCATTATTGGTATTGTTCGCTCGTTCGGCAGCGACTGTCCCCTTCGTCTAGTGGTTAGGACACCGGGTTTTCATCCCGGCAACGGGAGTTCAATTCTCCCAGGGGATGTACTTCACATCTTTAGCTTCTTAATCACCATGCTCTTCAGCTTTCGCAGCGACTCGTTATCCGGCTCCAGCTCCAAGGCCGCGTCGCAATCGGCTAACGCCTTAGGATAATCCTCAACGTGATAGTAGGCCTGGGCGCGCCTGTAGGTCGAATAGAAGTGGTACGGGTGTATGACCAGGGCGTCGTTGAAATCGTCTATCGCGGCCGAGTAATTCTGCTTGACGCTATGCACGACTCCGCGATAATAGGCGGCCTTGTAGCACTTCGGGTCTATCTCGATAGTAGCCGAGAAATCCTCCATCGACTCGTCGTAGCGGCTCTCGGCGAAGAATGCCATTCCCCTATGCTTGTAGATGAGGGCTCGGATCTCGGGCTTGGGATCCATGGCCAGCAGGTGGGAATAGATGTCTATGGCTCGCACGTAATCGGCCCTATTGTGCGCGTTCAGGGCCTCTAGCAGCAGGTCGTCCAAGGACTTCCACGGCCCTAGCCAAGCCGGTTGCTTCGGCTCCTCCCCGGCGGACCTGGAAGTCTCCTTGAAACTGGTATAGAGATCCTTGTCTATCTCGTCCTCTATCTTCTTGAAGAACGCGACCCGGCGCTTGGCGAGCTCGTTGGTCAGCTGATGCTGATAGTCCCGTATCTCCTGGAACAGCATGTCCGACAGGGTTAGGTTGGCGTTGAGGGCGGCCAGCTTCCGCTTCATGGGATCGTCGAAGGGGGTGAACTCGGCCTTGTAGACGAGCTCGTGCTCTACCTCCGCCCACGCGTCCTGGAGGATGGTACGTATCTGAACCTCGCATACCGGCGGGTCGATGAACGCGTTCGCCTTGAGGATATCCGCGGGTATCTCGAGCAGGAGGTGGGTCGACTCGTATCCGAATTCCTTGAACGACCTCGCTGCGCCCTTCCTCTCTACCTCTCTTACGGCGAAAAGGCCGGACAGCGCTCTTTCAACTCGCTCGAGGTCGCCTATGAAGGGGCATATGATGCGGACGGCTATGATATCGGTAATCGGGAGCGGCTTCGTGCCGTGCGTGGAAGCGTCCCTGATGAACTTGACCTTCTTCGAGAAGAAGCTCGGGAACGACTTGATCCGATGCTTATAGGCGGGAAAAATGCCCTCGGCGTCCAGGGCGCCTTGTATGCGCGATACCATCTCGGCCAGGATCGCCTCGACGCTCTTGCTGTTGGCCTTATACAGCCTCTCGAGCGAGGCCCTGCTCGGTAGCGGTTCAGTAGCTTCTTCCATGGTATTAGGATAAACCGTTCCGTAGCCGTAGACAAGCCAATAAGAAGGCCGCCCGATAACGGGCGGCCTCGTATATCTATCGCGCGCTAGGTACTATTTCTTCTCTTCCGAGAAGCCGGTCTTCGTCTCCTGCTTCATGCGCTCGATGTAGCGCATGACCTGGGAAGCTCCGAAGCGCTGGCTCTCGAGGCGCTTACGATCGTCTTCCTTCTGCCCGACGATGCCCCAGATGGCCTCGTCGTCGATGTCGCGGACAGGCTCGAGGACGGCCTTGTCGTAGAGGATCTTGACGTCCTTGACGTAGGCGATGAAGTCGCCGCCGATGGCCTCCGCGTCCCTGGAGACGAGGAACCCGGCGAACTTGACGAAGGGGGTCGAGCGCGGATAGAGCGGGTCGATCCTGAGCTCGCGGTTGCGAACGTCGGAGATGTACTGGGGATTGTCCCAGCGGAGCTCGCGCCAGCCGTCGAAGTTCAGATAGCCCATGAACATGACGTGCTCTTCGGCGTCGTTATCCTTGAGGATGATGGACAGGCCGTGGGGGAAGTTGAGTCCCTTGACGTTTACGGCGATCGACTTGATGACGCCCACGTTCTTGACGACGCCGAGGGCGGTGACGATCTTGGTGTCGGCGTTATAGCTACCCTCGAAGCGGGAAAGCCTAGCGTTGACGGGATCGGATCCCTGCGCGTCGGCCTTAGGCACGATGGCGCCGGAATCGTCGATGTCGGCCTTAGGCTCGAAGGCGGGAACGTCGAAGGGAGGCTGTATCCTGGCCCAGGAGTTAAACGGCTCCAGGGGGAAGCTGACGCGTACTCCGAGGGCCTTGGCGCCGGCGTACTGCTTGGCGTCCTGGGCTATCTGAGCCTCGCGGGTATACGAGAGAGCCTGGCGCTCTCCGGTCCTGGACGACGAGGCGAGGATGACGTCCCAGTTGGGGATGGCGAGAGAGATAGCCATCTGCTTCTTCTGCTCGTCGGTATAGCTAGCCCCGGCTACCGTGGAGAAATCCATCATGGTCGCGCGGTTCTGGGTCATCATCCCTTTCTGGATGGGGTCCTCGATGATATCCGCTCCGAGGAGGGAAAAATCTATCAGGACGGCTTCATCCGCGAAAGCGACCGAGGCGCTCGCGATTAATAGAGCGGCGACGATCAGTGCTAACGGCCTTCTCATTCAAATGCTCCTTTCCATAGTGCGCGTACAATTTACCCAATTTGACTTGATTATAGTCAAGCCGTACCCTTTGTCAATTATTTTATTCAATTTAAGCCTATTTAGCCATTAAAGACGGTTCCCATGACGGTTCGTTGCCCCCGACGGTGATCACTATCTTATAAAGCGGCAGGTTCCAGCGCAGCGTACGATCGATGAACGCGAGCGCGGCGCGCGGCTGTAGCGGAGGCGAATCGTACACGTCCGCCGACTTGAGCCGCCCGAACAGGATATCGCTCGAAACGTCGACGTAGAGCGTCTTGTCTGAGCGGATGGACGAGATCAGCCTGGCGCTCGGTACGCTTATTGGCCTCGAAGTGGGAACGAGCGGGCCGAGGAGCATTTCCTCGACGATAGAGGCCGCGGTCCTCGCCGCGTCGCGATCCGAGCGGATATACCGCAGCTCCGCGCGCGCGCCGCCTTCCGACGTGGCTTCGGGAAACCATAGCACCGTCGCCCTCCGCGAGGGAAACGAGAAGGATACCGCGGCGCTGACTATGAACGCGGCTATAAGCAGGCCAGGCCAGAATATCCTGGGCCTGAGCGCGATGTTCAGCGCCGCGCGAGCCGAGCTGAATACACTCCCTAACGAACGCTTCACGCTACTCACAAACCCTTCCTATGCTCGAAATACTCCACGAAATCTATGATGCCATTATAAATGCCGTCGCCGAGCTTACGCAAGTGACCCGGGTCGGACAGCTTCCTGGCCTCGGCCTCGTTAGTGACGAAGCCGACCTCCACGAGCACCGAAGGCATCTTCGCGTTGCGCACGACGAACCACTCCTCGGCGCGCAGACCCCGGTCGACGGACGCGTCGCCGATTTTAGCCTTCAGGCCGCCGAGTATGCTCTTGGCCAGGAAAACGCTCTCGGTGGTGTATTCTTCCTCCAGCATGGCGTTCAGGATGGGCAGGACGCTCTTATCGACGCCCTCGGCCTTCTTGTCGTCGACGACGGTGCGCCTATACTCGGGATTCAGGTACCATACCTCGAAGCCCGAGGCCGATTTATTGAAGGAGGCGTTGGCGTGGACCGAAACGTATATGATCGCCTCGTTGAGCCCCAGCTGGACGTCGTTGGCCATATCGACTCGCGCGTCGAGGGACGGGTAGGTATCGCCCGATCGGGTTATTAGGATACGCTTATCCGGCCACGCGGCCTGCAGGCGGGCGTAGAGGTCCTTGCCGATGGCTAGGGATACGTCCTTCTCGAGCACGCGCAGGCGATCCTTGCCGGATCCGAATTCCCCGATAGCGCCCGAATCCTTCCCTCCGTGGCCCGGATCTATGATGATGGCGGCGACGCTGAACCGCGAGGCGCGCTCCGCGTCGCGCTCCGCGAACCATCGCGCTATGGCCCTCTCCGTATCTAGCGGCATTTGCAGGCGGCCGCCCGAGTCGCGGACGGCCGCGGACCTCAGGGGGCGGCCCGAGCCTAGAGAGAAGACGGGATAGTCCTTCTTGAAGCGCACTAAGTCGCCGCCGCGCAGGATGTGGCCGGTGCCGGTCAAGGGATCGTACGATACGGCGGCCTTCCATTCGGAAGCCGCCGCCATGATGTCCACCCACCCCGCGGTCGCGCTTGGGGCCGTCGCGCTTGGGGCCGTCGCGCCTTGGGCGCCCGCCCTGGAGGCTACGGCCACGAGCGCGAGCAATAAGGCCAGCCGCGAGGTTTTATCCGGCCCTCTCAAGCGCCGGCCCCCGTCCCGGCCGATCCGCCGGCTACGACCCCGTCCACGACCCACGCGCCGGCCTGGTAGCCGCCCCGGAAGAGGGCCCGCCAGAACGAGGAGCCGAGCACCGCCTCGCCGTGCGCGCCCACGGTAGCGCCCGTGAGCGCGGCGACCGCCTGCAGGGATTCGACGATGCCGCGGCCCTGCCAATCTAGCGCCGTCTCGCCCTCTACGCCCTGCAGCGGGGCGATCGATACGGTCGCCGGGTTCGCGCAGGCGCGGAGCATTCCCGGCATCTTGTCGAGCGACGCTAGCGTCATAGCCGACAGGCCCGTATAGGCCTCGGGAGGCCAGGAGGAGCCGCCCGGTCCTCGTATCCTGCCTTCTCCCCGGAGGAAGCCGGCCGTGCGGGCGTCTCCGCGCTCAAGGCGCACGAGTATCGACCTGGCGGCGGCCTCGGCGAGCCTATCCGCCGTCGCTATATCGGGCGCGACGGCTAGCACGTTGCCGCATTTCTCCACGTTATTGCACGGGAACACGACCCTGTCGCCCGCCCCGGCGCGGGCGAACACGTCGCGCACGCCTTCCAGACGCGCCGCGGCGTCCAGTCCCGCCACCGAGGCCACGGTACCCGGTATCGATATCCAGGCCCTCTCGGAGCAGGCAAGGCTTAGCGTCGGCTCGCGCATGGCCGGCTCGACGCCGCAGGCTATGTCTATGGCCTCCGCCGTCGCCTCTATGCCGCTCGAGTACGGATAGGTCCAGCCGGACATATAGCCGCCCGAGAGCCTCGCGGCTATCTCGCCTACGAAGGCGCCCGACCTCGTGTACTTGATGTCTCCCTTGGCGGCGCCGTCCCGGATGCCGAGGGCCGCGACGCCCTTCTCGAAGACCGCTACGACCTCCGAGAGGACCTCCGGCCCGTAGGCGCTGGGCATCGTGTGCCCCATCTCCACGAAGAAAGGCTCGAATACCACGGCCCTGTCGGCGACTCCCCTGAGCGCGACCCGTCCCCCGCTGACTATGGCGTCGATGCTGAATTCCGGCCCCTCGAGATAGGCCTCGACGATGGCCCGCCCCGTCCTCGAGTTAGCCACGGCGTCGTCCCAGGCCTCGCGCAGCTCGCCTATCGTCCGAGCGAGCCGGCAGCCTCGGGCGCCCATGTTATCCACGGGCTTGACGACGAGGGGCAAGGCGGCGACGCGCGACGCGAGCTCCTCCGGATCGTCCATCCGCGAGCCGTAGGCGTACGCCGGCACGGCCACGCCTCCCGCCGCGAGACGCTCGCGCATCCTGGCCTTATCCGACGCGTCCAGAGCGACTTCGTAGGGTATTCCCGGCAGGCCGAGCTCGCGGGCCACCCAGGCGACCGAGGCGGAGAAATCCGTTCCGGCGGTCATGACCCCGGCGAGGCCGGCGATGCCCTTGGCGGCTAGCGTCAACGCTTCCTTGTCCTTGAGGTCGACGTGCAGGAAACCGTCGGCCGACGCGGCGTTGGCCGCGTCGGGATTGCCGTCCGCGGCGTACGTCCTATAACCCTTGGACTTGGCTATCCTGATGGCGGGGCCCTGCATGACCCCGGCCCCGAGTATCAATATCGATTTCATACGCTCCCCGGGCGGCCCGTATAGACGGCGTAGCACTCGAAAGTGTCTCCGAGGCCGCAGAGTCTGGAGGCCGCCATGGCGGCCTTATACCGTAACGTCCGGGGATCCGCCGGAACGCCCGGAAAGCGCTCTGGATGATGCCCGGTAACGACGATACGTTGTACCTCGAAACCGAAGCGCTTGAGAATACCGGGCGCGGTCTTCGGGCTCCAGACGGTGAAATGGTCGTCGGGGGAACGCTCGTAGAAGGCCCCCGGATCCTTCCGGGCGGAGATACCCGAGCCCGAGGGCGTCGAGAAGGCGAACACGCCGCCGGGCCTTAGGAGCGAGGCCGCGCGCCTCAGGATACGGCCGAGCTCCTCGAAATGCTCTATGACGTACCACATCGAGAGGCAGGCAGCGTTCCGCGGGTACAGGCCGTCGGCGCCGGGCTCGGAGAAATCGCCTACGAAGGCCGGGACGCCGAAGCTGTCGCGCACGTACTCCACGGCGTCGGGGGACAGGTCTGAGCCTACGGGATCCCAGCCGCGGGCCTGGGCCTCGGCGACGAAGGCGCCGTAGGCGCAGCCGACGTCCAGGATGCATTGCCCCTCGTGGCCGGCGGGCAGGAGCGATTCAATGACGCCCAGGCGCTTGGCCGCCGAGAGCCTGATGGAAGGGATATCCTCGATGTACGTGCGCCCGTATTGCGCCTTGTACTCCTCGAAGAAGTAGGCTCGCTCCGCGTAGGGGTTTTCCCTCGGATGAAAGTGCGCCATGCGCACGAGGCCGCAATCGGGGCAGGCGAGGTAGGTCTTTCGCTCGTTCCTATAGACCGCGACGCCGTCGGGGCGGCCGCAGCAGGGGCATTCGCCCGAGTTCCTCGGCGTCAGCGAATCGATCCTCGCCGCGAGGTCCAGCCGTTCCCGGGGAGCCGCCCGAGCCGTCGCCTCTATCATGCCTCCGGGCTCCGCGAGCATGGAGCCGAGGACCTTCCTGCTAGGCGCCGATATACCGAGGCTGTAGAAGCCGGCGGCTCGGGATAGTTCCTCGTGCGCGTCGCTAGGGTTTAGTAGGAGCACCGCGCAACCGGCCCAGGCAGCCTCGAAGGCGGTGAGGCCGAACTGCGTGACGACGAGATCGTACGAGCGGAGCATCTCCTTGAGGTCCTGCACAGGACCTATGGCGGTCACGCCGGGGAAACGCGACTCGGACCTCGAAAGAGCCCCCGTGACCACCGTGACCTGCTCGGGCGATAGGATCCCGCCGCCTATGGCCGCCTCCAGGAAGGATTCGGCTAGCCTGCGGGGGTCTTCCCCCCCGAAGCTCACGAGGACGCGCCGTATCGCCTGAGGAGGCTCCCGCCTCGCCTCGGGCAAGGAGAGGAAGCCTAGCGAGGCGATGTTAGGCGGCGATCCGACGCGGGCGGCCCGCCTGGCGCGGGGCAGGATGTCAATGAGGTACGAGGCTCGCGGCCTCGCCTCCCCGCCCTCGTCTATCGCGACTACTGCCCCCCGGGCCGACCATCGCGCCAGCTCCGTGGCGCTGGTCTCTCGCCTGTCGAGGACTACGAGCCTGAAGCGCGCCTCCGACCTCAGCTCGCCTATGACGCGGACGGCGCCCATCTCCCGGGGATACGCGAGCCGTAGCTCGTCGGCGCTCCAGTAGCCCTCTCCAGGATCGTCCGCCAGGAACAGGGCCGCGGTATTACCGAGCGCCCGCGCGAGCGAGAAGCACCGGACCAGGTGGCCGGAGCCGTTCCCGCGGCGGACCGACGGCACGAGGAGTATTTCTACCATATCGCTTATCCGCCCTTCCGCTCGGCCCGAACCCAGGACAGGACCTCCTCGTCGGAAGGCGCCGCGCCGTATTCCGATACTATCGCCAGGGCCCTATCGAAATCGGCCCGGGTGTCTACCGTGACGCGGCCGCCCGGCAGGAAGTAGCCCTCGGGGCACTCGGGCCTGAGCACGGAGAACAGGCCGGGGTTACGGTATAGGTACGGGCAGACGTGCTCTCGATCGAACGCATCGCGGGCCTCGCGCGCGGCCTTAAGGAGGGCGCCCGCGAGCACGGCCTCGACGCCCATGCCCACGGGCATGCCGACGAGCCCCACGTAATCCGCTCCCGCCTCGCGGGCGACGCTCAGGGCGGCCTCGGCGAGCGTCGCCGATACGAAGGGATTGTCTCCCGTGGCCCGGACCACCCTGCTTAGGGAGAACGCCTCGATAGCCATGGCGTACCGGGCCAGGACGTCGTCCTTGGGCCCCGCGAACACCGAGAAGCCGGCGTCCCGCGCCGCCTCGCCGAGGGCTGACGCGCCGGCGGCGTCGGTCGCGAGGACGTACTCGTCGGCATCTATCCCGCGCAGCCTGCGCATGACCATCCCCGCGAGGCACGTCCCGCCTATCGGGAGCAGGGCCTTGCCTGGCAGCCTCGAGGAGTCGAGGCGCATCTGGACCACGACGCCCGTCCGCTCCCCTCCCGTCACGAAAGCGGGTCCCATAGATCGGCGAGGCGCGCGGCGTCGGCCTTGAAGCGGTACGAGCAGGCGGAGACCCATTCCCGGGCCGCCTTGAATTCCTCGAGGCCGGAGGCGGGGCCCATCCTCGAGCGGGCCAGGTAGCTTATCAGCCTGGAACGGGGCAGGACCGCGCAGTCGCCGCGATACGATGGGGCGAGGTTCTTGAGCCAGAACCGGCCGTAGTCCGCGTCGGGCGTCGTATCGTCCGGCTGTGGCGAGCCTTCGTAATTGAGCCTGAGGGCCTGGGCGTAGCGGATCGACTCTCCCCATAGCCACGCGCGCATGCCGAAGTCGAGCTTCTGCCAATACGGGTTGGAGATGGTCCAGTCGAAGCCCCCGAGCGAGGTGAATTTCTCGCGCGAGTATATGCCGCAGGCGTCGAAGGGATAGAGGCTCTTCTCCCCGTCCGCCTTGGGCGGCAGGGGGACGACCTTGAAGGCCTTCCCGGATTGCGCCGGATGGCTGATAGACGGCACGACCGAGCCGGCCGAGTCGTTCAGGGTCGGGACGAGGCAGGCGGCCCCTAGCTCCGTGACCTTGTCGAAGAAGCGGCTCGACAGCGTGCTCGTCGCGAGCCTCAGGTCGTTCCACATGACCAGCACGAACGGCGAGCAGGATTCGCGCATGCCGATGTTGATCCTCGCGCCTAGGTTGGCTTCCTCGTGCAGGCAGACGAAGCGGACCTGCGGGTACTTCGACGTGATACCCTCCAACTCGGGCGAGTCAACGGGCCCCTCCATCGATACGATAGAGTCGAAGCCTACCTTGACGAGGTCCTGTATCAGCGCGGCCCGGTAGAGCCTCGGGCCTCGGTTGAGGAGGAGCACCGAGACGGGGAAGCCGTCGTTGCAGCCCGCGCCCCGTCCGCCTCCCAGGACCGTATAGGTAGGCCTGAAGGCGTCAAGCGTTAAAGGTATGGTATTCATCGCACCGTCCGCAGGGTTCGGGATAATCGCGGACGAGGTGCCTTCCATACCAGGCGCCCATCCTGTTCCAGACCGCCTCGAGGCCGTCGTCGAAGGCGTTACCCTCTATCTCGGCGTAGGCGAGGCGCCCGTCGGCGCCCTTCGAGAGGCAATGCTTGCACGCCGGGACGTCGCCGTTGCAGAGCACCGCGACGTCGCGCGCAAGGTGCCTGCAAGGAAGCCTATCCAGGGGCGACAGGTCCGCGACTACCCTATCGGGCAGGCACGACGCGAACGAGTCGTATTTCTGCACTATGACCTTGTCGCCGCGCTTCTTCCAGCCCCTGTAGAACGCCTCGAGGCGGCTCTCGTTCTCCTTCATGCGCACCGCCTGGACGTGCACGTTGCCCGGCGAGGCGACTATCATACGCTCGGCGAAGGCGCAGGCCTCGTCCTTGCCCTCTCCCCGCAGCGTCCTATAGCCGTCGTCGTCGGCGTCGTCGAGGGAGACGATCCATTGCACGCGGCTCCCGGCCTTGGCGGCTATCGCCTCGGCCAGGCCTTGCTTCCAGCCTATGCCGCTCGTCTCCACGATCATCGTGAAGCGGGGCCGCGCCATGACGGCCCCGGCGAGCGCGGCGAAGTCGGGATGCAGCGACGGCTCGCCCCAGAGCGACACGTCGACGACGAGGTCGTCGCAGAGCGACTCGGCGTCCGCCATGAGCCGCTCGAAGCGCTCTACGGGCATCGTCCCGGACAGTCCCCTCGGGTCGCCTACCATGCCGGGATACGGGCAGTAGGAACAGGCCTGGGGGCAGCCCTCGGCGATCTGCACCCACATGAACGCCGGGACCGTCCTCAGGAGCTCGGGATGCCCGGGCAGGAAGCCGGTCGCGTCCCGGGCCGACCTGACGCCTTGGCCCCACAGGCGCTCGGCCGTCACGAAGCCGCGCTTGGAGTCGCAGACCGGCGCGAAACGGAAGGCCCTCAGGTCGACGGGCGACAGGTGCGTCTCGATATCGTAGGAATTAATGTCTTTCTGTATCACCGCGAAGAGGCCGTCGCGCTCGGAGGGCGCGTCATGCCTCGAGGCCAGCTCGACTATATTGGGAAGGCTCTTGACGGCTATGAGCTCGGGGGCGAAGCCGGGCGGGTAGCCGTCCGCGAAAGTGTACTCCGCGCGATAGCGCCTATGGAGCTCGAGGAGGGTCTTCGTAAGCTCTAGGTCCATGAACGGGGCGTCGGCGTGGAAGTAGAGGACGGTATCGGCTCCGGGCTTCGAGGCCGCGAAGCCAGCCGCTTCGGAGAGCACGTCATGCATCGTCCACGAAGGCTTCCGTACCGTCGCTATACCCAGCTCGGGTACGGACGGCGACGCTATGACGAGGATTCCGTCGTCTCCGCCTAGTACGCCCCGCGCGTACGACAGAACGCGTTCCATGGCGCTCGGGCCGCCCGCGAGCGGAGCGAGGGCGAATTCATTGACCTTCGCGGCGTTTATTATCGCTAGTGTTTCCATACCGTATAGAGTATCGGCCCTTCGGACGCCGCTCGTTAGTCGCTAATATGACCCTAGACAGGTACCCCATATCGCGCTATATTAATCCTTTCATACTATAAGTAGTATACATAGTCATATTCGGAGGCTATTATGAAGATCGCTAGAAAATTCACGACCGCGGGCAAAGGCCCCTATGAAGGCATACGATGGGAGCGCCGCGTCTCGGAGATTAAAAACCCCGACGGCAAGACGGTCTTTAGGATGGACGGCGTCATCGTCCCCTCGACCTGGAGCCAGATAGCGACCGATATAATCGCCCAGAAATATTTCCGCAAGGCGGGCGTACCGGCGGACAAGGCGGACGCCTGGCGCGCCTGGGTACCCGAGTCGCAGCAGACGCTCGGCGGAGCGTCGCCCAACCCCGGGTCGGAGCACGACGCGAGGCAGGTCTTCCATCGCCTGGCCTACACGTGGCTCCTCTGGGGCAAGGCGTCCGGCTACTTCGACTCCGAGGCCGACGAGAAGGCGTACTACGACGAGATATGCCGCATGCTGGCCACCCAGCGCGGCGCGCCCAATAGTCCCCAGTGGTTCAATACCGGCCTCCACGCCGTTTACGAGCTCGAGGGACCGGCCCAGGGCCATTACTTCGTCGATCCCGCTACGGGGGAGGTGGTAGCCTCGTCGAGCGCCTACGAGCGCCCCCAACCCCACGCCTGCTTTATCCTCAACGTCGAGGACGACCTCGTCAACGACGGCGGCATCATGGACCTCGTCGAGCGGGAGGCGCGACTCTTCAAGTACGGCTCCGGCACCGGCTCCAACTTCTCCAAGATACGCGGGGCGAACGAGTCGCTCTCCGGCGGAGGCGTCTCGAGCGGCCTCCTGTCGTTCCTCAAGATAGCCGACCGCTCGGCCGCCGCCATCAAGTCGGGCGGCACCACGAGGCGCGCCGCGAAGATGGTCATACTCGACGCCGACCATCCGGACATCGAGGCCTTCGTCGAGTGGAAGACGGGCGAGGAATTCAAGGTCGCGAGCCTCGTCACCGGCAGCAGGGCCCTCAAGCGCTACTCCTCGGCCATGCGGGACGCGGCGTCCAGGGCCGACGTGCCGGCCGCCGACAGGCTTTCCTTCGACGCCAACCCCTGGCTCCGGGCCGCGGCCAAGGAAGCGCTCGACGCCGGCGTCCCAGGGGCTTACGTCTACCAGCTCCTACGCCGCATAGCCGACGGCGACCCGGACATCGACGGCCAGGTCTTCGACGCCAACTGGGAGGGAGAGGCCTACAATACGGTCTCCGGCCAGTCGTCCAACAACTCGGTGCGCGTCACCAACGAGTTCATGGAGGCGGTCGCCAAGAACAAGGACTGGGCCCTGACTATGCGCAAGGGCGGCAAGACGATGAAGACGGTCAAGGCCCGCTCGCTGTGGGATCGCATCGCCAAGTCGGCGTGGCAGTGCGCCGACCCGGGGCTCCAGTTCCATACCACCATAAACGACTGGCACACCTGCCCCGCCGACGGCCCCATCCGCGGTTCCAATCCCTGCTCCGAGTACATGTTCCTGGACGATACGGCGTGCAACCTCGCCTCGCTCAACCTGACGTCGTTCTACGACGAGGCGACGCGGTCCTTCGACGCCGACGCCTACAGGCACGCGGTCAGGCTCTGGACCATGACGCTGGAGATATCCGTCGCGATGGCCCAGTTCCCGTCCAAGGAGATAGCCCGCAGGAGCTTCGACTACCGGACGCTGGGCCTCGGGTACGCCAACCTCGGCACGCTCCTCATGCTGATGGGCCAGCCCTACGACTCCGACGAGGGCCGCGCCACCGCGGCCGCCCTCACCGCCCTGACCACGGGCGAGGCCTACGCGCACTCCGCGCGCATGGCCGCCGAATTCGGCCCCTTCGCGCGGTACGGCGCCAACGCCGACTCGATGCTCCGCGTCGTCCGCAACCATCGCCGCGCGGCCTACGACTCCGCGCCCGCCGAGTACGAGGGCCTGTCGGTAGCCCCCAAGGGCCTGGACGCCTCGAAGGCCCCTCCCGCCCTTGTGGCGGCGGCGAGAGCCTCCTGGGACGAGGCGCTGGCCGTCGGAGAGGCGCACGGCTACAGGAACGCCCAGACCACCGCCATCGCGCCTACCGGGACGATAGGCCTCCTCATGGACTGCGATACCACGGGAATAGAGCCGGACTTCGCCCTCGTGAAATTCAAGAAACTGGCAGGGGGCGGCTACTTCAAGATAGTCAACAACTCTATCGCCCCCGCGCTCCGCGCCCTCGGCTACTCCGAGGAGCAGATAGAGGACGTCAGGCTCTACATGGTCGGCCGGGGCACTCTCGAGGGGGCGCCAGGCGTGCCGCTCGCCTCGCTCCGCGAGAAGGGCCTGCCGGACGCCGCGCTCGACAAGGCGGAGAAGGCGCTCAAGTCGGCGATGGGCCTGGACTCGGCCTTCAACCCCTACACGCTGGGCTCAGAGGCCTTCGACGCGGTCGGCGCGGTCGCGGATATCCGCAGCGAGGCGGATTTCGACGTACTGGCGTTCATGGGATTCTCCGCGCCCGAGATCGGCGCGGCCGAGGCCTACGCCTGCGGGTCGATGGGCATAGAAGGCGCCCCCCACGTCAAGAAGTCCCATTACGCCGTCTTCGACACCGCGACGCCCTCGGGCAGGTCGGCCACGAGGTCGATAGCGTGGCAGGCCCATATCGCCATGATGGCCGCGACCCAGCCCTTCGTCACGGGCGCGATATCCAAGACGATCAACATGCCCGACTCGGCCAGCTTCGACGACGTCAAGGGCGCCTACATGACGGCGTGGAAGAGCATGCTGAAGTCGATCGCCCTGTACCGCGACGGGTCGAAGCTATCGCAGCCCCTGTCATCGATAGCCGCGGGCGCGAACCCCTTGGCGGAGGGCCTCATCGCCCTGCAGTCGGCGCCAGCCGAGATACCGGAGGGCGCGAAGCCCTCCGAGCCGGTCCCGGCCGTAGCCAGCGTCCGCCATTCCCTGCCTAACCGCCGCGACGGCTATACCCAGAAGGCGAAGATAGGCGGCCATTCCGTATTCGTCCGCACGGGCGAGTACGACGACGGCCGCCTGGGAGAGATATTCCTCGATATGCACAAGGAGGGCGCAGCGTTCAGGAGCCTCCTCAACTCATTCGCCATAGCGGTGTCGCTGGGCCTGCAGTACGGCGTGCCCCTGGAGGAATACGTCGACGCCTTCACCTTCAGCCGCTTCGAGCCCAACGGCATGGTCCAGGGCCACGAGTATATAAAGATGGCGACGAGCGTGCTCGACTACGTGTTCCGGGACCTGGCGATCAGCTACCAGGACCGCTTCGACCTCGGCCAGGTCAAGCCCGAGGACCTGAACGCCACGAACACGCAGAACGGCAAGGCCAAGCGAGAGACGGAGAGGCGGGCCCAGGAGACGCAGGATAGGGCCAGTCCCGCGGCCCAGGCTCCCCGCCCCAAGGACGACTCGAAGAAGGCGCGCATGAAGGGCTACGAGGGAGACCCCTGCCCCGTCTGCGGCCACCTGACCCTAGTCCGCAACGGCACCTGCCTCAAGTGCGAGACCTGCGGGAGCACGACCGGCTGCAGCTGAGCCATAACGGCCTCCTGGGATCTGTAAGGCGTTTCGCATTCCAGGTCCCGAATTCGCCTTTCCGAATAGTAATGGAAATAATAACGGGACGCGAAAGGCGTCCCGTTATTACGCTCGCCGGAGCGGCTCCTCAGAACCGTATCAGCATATAGGCGCTCGATACCGCGAGCGAGATGACGGTATAGACGGCGCTATATTTAGTGAAATCCCAGAACGAGATATGATTGCCGTTCTTCCGCGAGATGCCTACGGCGACCACGTTGGCGGACGCGCCTATGAGCGTGCCGTTGCCGCCCAGGCACGCGCCTAGCGACAGCGCCCACCAGAGCGGCCGCACGGCGCTCGCGCCCAGGGTTACGCCCATGTCCTGGATCAACGGGATCATGGTGGCGACGAAGGGTATGTTGTCCAGGATCCCGGAGAGCAGTCCCGAGGCCCACAGTATCAGCATCGTGGTCGCCCCCATATGCCCGGTCGTCGCTCCGAGGACCGAGGCCGACGCCTGCGTCATGATGCCGGTCTCGACCAGCCCGCCCACGAGCATGAACAGGCCTAGGAAGAACATGATCGTCGTCCATTCTATCTCGCCCAGGATCGCCTCGACGTCGCGGGTGCCGGAGGCGATGAGGAGGACCGCCGCCCCGCTGAGCGCAATGGTCGAAGGCTCGAGCCCTAGCCTGGAGTGGAGGACGAACGCGGCCATCACCGCTCCGAGCACGACGAGCGACTTGACGAGCAGAGGCTTGTCCTCGATGGCCTTCGCGTGGTCGAAGGCCAGGATGCGCGCCTTGCGCTCGTTGGTGACGACGAGGCTCTTCCTGAAGACGAGGAAAATGAACGCGCAGAGCGCGACGAGGTTGACGACGACGACGGGGGCCGTGTAGGCCAGGAAGTCGGAGAAGCCCAGGCCCGCGGCCGAGCCGATCATTATATTGGGCGGGTCTCCTATCAGGGTCGCCGTGCCGCCGACGTTCGACGCGAGGGCCAGCGCTACGACGAAGGGAGTCGGCGCCACGTTGAGCTCCACGGCGATGAGGAACGTTATCGGGACGAGGATCAGCACCGTCGTCACGTTATCCAGGAGCGCCGAGATGACGGCGGTCGCGACGGACAGCATGAGTATGATGGCGACCGGCTCGCCCCGCGCTAGCTTCGCGAGCCTGATCGCGATGTATTGGAACAAGCCGGTCCGCTTGGTGATGCTCGTTATTATCATCATGCCTATGAGGAGGAATATGACGTTCCAATCCACGTTGGAGAACGCGACGGATTGGCTCTCCAGGCCGAATATGACCATCAGCATGCCCCCGAGGATGGCCGCCGAGGTCTTATGGACCTTCTCGGTGGTAATGGCGATCATGGAGACGATGAAAATGACGAGGGCTACGGGTATCGAGGATTGCATGCGCTTTCCTGCCTAGGCCCTGAGGACCTTGGAGAGGATATCCATGGACGAGACGACGCCGACGAGGCGTCCGCCCTCCACGACGGGGAAATGGCGCTTCCTGCTCCGGGTCATCTCGAACGCGACCGCCAGGACGGAGCTATCGGGGGCGATAGACCTGACCGGAGGCTTCATGATGCTTCGGACCAGGATCTTGTCCTCGTTCTTGAGTAGTTCTTCCATGGGCTCGAATTCGTCGAGGAATTTGAGGCTCCCGACGCGGTATACGTAGTCGGGGATGCCCGCGGCGATGAGGTCGAGGATGCCAACCTCGCCGACGAGCGCGCCGGCCGAGTCGACGACCGGCAGGTAGCGTAGCTTATTGGCGAACATGGCGTCGGTGAGCTCGTGGAGAGTCGCGTCGTCCCTGACGGACAGCACGTCGCGCGTCATGATGTCGCTGACGTGGAGGCCTTTTTCGACCTCGTAGCCGCTCGACTCGACGCCCTCGACGAATCGGGATCCCGATTCGACCGATAGGAGGACGCTCATGGCGGCCTCGTCCTTGGAGATAAGGGCGAGGTTCGCGAGCACCTTAAGATACGTCGAAGACGCCGATTGCGACGTCAGCACTATCCATACGAGCCGGACGGGCGATTGTCCCTCCACGGCTATCGGGACCCTGGGCCTTACGACAGCGATGACGATATCGTCGAATCCCGCCAGCCTCGCGTGCGGGATCGCTATGCCCGTAGGGAACACCGTGCCTCCGAGCGCCTGGCGCTCGCGTATGCGCGCCAGGACCTCGTCGGGCTTTAGGGAATGAAGATGCTGCGCCGAGAAGCCAGAGACCCCGGCTACTATGGCTTCGTCTATCGTCGACGCGTCCCTATCTAAGAGAACGAGCCTCGGGTCCAGGAGATTCGCCAATTTCATGCGTATTCCTTTCTGCGGCCTTCGGATCTCTTTTTATTCGCCTCGATGCAAGACTTCCATGATCCGCGGCACAGCAGAGTATGTTCATACTTCTTAATGAAATCAAGTGGATAATGCGGCATTCTATGCTGTTTTGTGATATTTAGTGTCATATTTCGCACACTGACGATGTTAGCCTTTCCTTGCGGACTATCTCGAATCTTGGTATCCTAGGGCAAAAGGGAGGTTCTATGGATAGGAGGCTGAGAATACTCTCGGAGACAGGGCGTCTCCGTAGGGTTATCGTGCACACGCCAGGTGCAGAGGTCGAGGCCATGCGACCGAGCAAGGCCGAAGAAGAACTGTATAACGACATAATTCCGCTCGAGGTAGTCAAGCGGGAGCATTCCCAGCTCAAGGGATTCCTCGCCAAGGTCGCGGAAGTAGCCGAGCTCGGCGACCTCCTAGCGCAGACGCTGGCGGATTCCGCGGCGAGGGAGGATTTCGCTACCCTCATCGCTACGCATTACGGAGCGGAGCATAGGCTCGAAGAGCTCAAGGCCATGGACGCGGAGGCGCTACGGAAGGCCTCTATCGCCGGCTTGCCGGCCCGCCACGCCAAGCTGGCCGATTTCATTCGCGGAGCCGATTTCGACGTCCCGCCCCTGCCGAATATGTACTTCATGCGCGACGCCGCGATGGTCTACCGCGATAAGTCCATATCGTCCGCGATGCGCTTCCCCGTCAGGCGAGCCGAGGCCCTCATCAATAGGTTCGTCTTCGCGCGCCATCCCGACTATAAGGGCGGCGGCCGCCTGATCGACGGCCCGGCCCTCGTCAAGGAGGGTTTCTCCATAGAGGGCGGGGATTTCCAGGTCCTTAGGAAGGACGTCGTCGTCATAGGCGTCTCCGAACGGACGAGCGCCGAGGCCATCGACGCGGCGGCCAGGGCCATCGCCGATTCGTACGGGGAGCCGGTGACCCTGTTCGCGGTCGCGCTACCCGTAGCGCGGGCGACCATCCACCTGGATATGGCGTTCACCGTCATAGACCGGGAAGCCTGCCTCGTCTACGAGCCCGTGATCCTAGGCCCGCGCAGGGCCAGGGCGATCCGCATCGACGCCGCGCCGGGCAAGCCCGCCAGGCTCTCGGAGGTCGAGTCGCTCCTCGCTGGCCTCAAGGCCGTGGGCGTCGACCTTCGGCCCGTCCTGACAGGCGGCTCCGACCCCCTCAGGCAGGAGCGCGAGCAATGGCTTTCCGGGGCGAACTCGTTCAGCTTCGCGCCCGGCAAGATAATCATGTACTCGTGCAACGTGCATACCCTGGAATCGCTGTCCTCAGCCGGCTTCGAGATCCGATCGGCCAAGGACTTCCTCGAGGGCGGCCAGGATCCCCTGTCGTTCAAGCGACTCGCCGTAGGCTTCGACGGCGTGGAACTCGCCAGAGGCGGCGGAGGCGCCCGCTGCATGACCTGCCCCATAGAGCGAGAGGATTAGGGCCCTCGCTGATCATCGATAATAAAAAGCCCCTTCGGCGCGCCGAGGGGGCTTTCCATACCGGGGCTGGTAAGGGAATCGGGCTCCGCGATGGCGCAGACGCCCCGATATCGAAGAAAAGCTTACTGGACGATGGCCTCGGTGGGGCAGACGGAAGCGCACGACCCGCAGTCGGTGCACTTGTCGGGATCGATCCAGCGAAGGCTGTTCTTCTCGCTGATAGCCTGGACGGGGCACTCGGATTCGCAGGCGCCGCAGTTCACGCACGCATCGGTTACCTTGTATGCCATAGTATATCTCCTCGGGACGTAGATGTTGTCCTATCCTAGCATACGGGGCGGATAGGGCGCAAGATCGGCCGATGACGCACTTGCCCGCTGGGGCCGGCATCGTCCATACTGGCTACGGAGGGACCATGAAGGAACAGCTGATAGTCAAGAACCTTCCGTTCATCAAGATTCTCCCGTCCTGGGCCCAGGAACTGTCCTATAAGTACTGCTCCAAGACGGCCAATCTCTATATAGTCCACGGCAACATACGCGACTTCCTGCCCCACAAGATGAACGAGGGCGAGTTCAACTTCGTCAAGATACAGGACTACGTCTCGGAGGTGCTCTTCGGCAACAGGGACATCATAGTGTTCTGGGACCGCTCGAGCGGGGTAAGCTTCTGCTCGCCGGAGATGCAGCGCGACTACCTGCGGACGATGCGGGAACGCTTCCCGGATACCAGCGACGACGAGCTATTGTCCGCGGATCCGATGGCGGCCTTCAAGACGCTCGAGCGGTACTTCCTCATCAACATCCCGCAGAAGAAGCGCATTGTCATGATCATCGACTACGCGGAGACTATCCTGCCGGCGTCCGACGTCGCGAAGCTCGACGAGTCGGACCGGTATTGCTTCGTCACGCTCAACAGGTGGTCCCACGACCCGGTCTTCACGCGGGGCGACGTATCGGTACTGCTCCTGTCCGAGAACCTGGCGGACCTGAACCCGAGGATAGTCTCGAGCCCCTCGACGATCAAGGTGGAGATCCCCATTCCCGACGGTACGGTGCGCTCCTCGTTCCTCGAATTCCTCGAGGGCAAGGGCACCGTCCTCCTCGACAAGGGCCTGTCGGCCGCGTCGGTCGGGGCCATCACCTCGGGGCTCAACCTGGTCAACCTGAACCGCCTCGTGGCGGAGAGCTGGCAGGAGGACAAGCCCATTTCGATGGACTACCTCCAGTCGAAGAAGCGCGAGATAATAGAGAACGAGGCCGGCGGACTCCTCGAATTCCTCGATACGGAGCACGACCTGTCGTTCGTATCGGGCCACGAATTCGTCAAGAAGCGCTTCAAGCACGCGGCGCGCGCGCTCAAGCAGGGCCGCCTCGACGTGCTCCCCATGGGCTACCTGATAGCGGGCCCGGTAGGCACCGGCAAGAGCTTCATGGTATCGGCCTTCGCGGGCGAGATAGGCGTGCCCATGGTCAAGTTCAAGAACTTCCGCTCTAAGTGGCAGGGCGTCACCGAGTCGAACCTGGAGAAGGTCCTGACGATACTCAAGGCCATGTCGCCAGTAGCCGTGATGATAGACGAGGCGGACGCCTTCCTCGGCGACCGCGACCAGGACGGCGACTCGGGCACGTCCAACCGCATTTTCGCCCAGCTAGCGAGCTTCATGGGCAATACCGAATTCCGCGGCAAGATTATATGGTTCCTCATCACCTGCCGCCCCGACCTCCTGCCTATAGACCTGAAGCGCCAGGGCCGCGCCGAGGAGCACCTCGCCCTCTTCTACCCGGATAACGACAAGGACAAGGAAGCCCTCTACGAGGTCCTGGTCAAGAAGCTGGACCTCTCGATACGCAGGTTTCCCGTCTCCGACCTGTTCAAGCGCTTCAAGCACGAGTTCTCCGGCGCCGACCTCGAGGCGGTGCTCATACGCGCGAAGCTCAAGGCGACGATGGACGGGCGATCCTTCGTCACCAAGGAGGACCTCGAGGAGACGATGGCAGACTTCGTGCCTCCCGCGTACCCTCACGAGATAGAGCTCCAGAACCTCGTCGCCGTCATCGAGTGCACGAGCAAGGAGATGGTCCCGAAGAGATTCCAGAACCTCGACCGATCGCGCCTCGTCAAGGACATCCAGGAGCTTAAGAGCCTGCTCGGGGAGCGCTAGGCCCATGCGGAGACCGCGCTACTTCAGGAGAGTCTTCGCGCTGTTCCTCGCGGCGGCCATCGCCCCCGCCGCGGCCATCTCCGTCGTATATACCTCGCTCGCCGGCGCCGCCCTTCGCCGGGAGGCGGAAGGGCGGCTTGACTCGCAGGCCGCGGCGTTCGCGCGCGCGGTCGCCTCGATAGCCGACTCCTGCGCCAGGGGCCTCGAGGCGGTAGCCTCGGACCAGGCGGTACTGGCGGCGCTCGCCCCCGGCAACCGAGGCGACCCGGCCGTTTCCGCGAAGGCCTATAGGCGCATCTCGGCGAGCTTCCCTCGTGACTCCGGCCCCGCGGAGGCGAGCGTCATCTCGGTCGACGGATCGGTCTTCCTCCCTCTCGGGGCCGTCCCCCCCGACCGCGACCTCTCGGTCTACGGCTCCTGGGGGATATTCCGCTCGCTGGCGGCCGCGCCCATCGCCGTCGAGCCCCGAGTCGCCCCGCTCTCGGACGGCTCTCCCGGCTCGTTCTGCGTCGGCATCCCCATCGAGGGCGATGACGGCGTACGGCTCGGCTACGCCATCGCCGACGTACGGCGCTCGGCTATAGCCGCCGCGGCCTCCTCGAGCGGGCTGTCGTCGGGAGCCTCGCTCGCCTTCCCCTCGGGGAAGATAGTCTTCGACCGCTCCGAGCCGGAACGGGAGGACGGCTTCGTCTACGAGGCGGGCCTCGGCTCGGACTCGGGGCGGCTCTCCGAGGCGTCCGCCTCCGGCGCGGGAACGGGGTTCACCGTCTTCGCGTCGTCGCCGAGCGGCCTCTACGACGGTTTCGGGAGGTCCGCCAGGAACGTCGCGCTGGCCGGGCTCGCGGGCGCGGCGGTACTCGCCTCGGTCCTGGCCCTGCGCGTCTCCTCCTCGGTTACCGAGCCGGTCCTGCAGATGGCGCGATCGATGAGCCGGGTCGAGGCCGGGGACCTAACGATACGGATAGAGCCGTCCGGCGACGACGAGCTGGGCGACCTCGCCCGCTCCTTCAACGCGATGACCGCCGAGATAGACGCGTTGCTCAAGCGGGAGGTAGAGCGGCAGGAGCTGCTGAGGGAGGCGGAGCTCGGGGCGCTGGCCGCTCAGATGAACCCGCACTTCCTGCATAATACCCTCGCGTCCATAAAGTCCCTGGCGAAGCTCGGGAGGCAGGCGGAGATAGCGGAGGTCGTATCCAGGCTCGGCAAGATCCTGCGCGCCGGCATGGGGACCCGCGCGGGATTCTCGACGATAGGCGAGAGCCTCTCCTACGTCAGCGACTACCTGAGCATCGAGAAAGTGCGCTTCGGGGACCGATTCGCGTTCCGGCTCGACGTCGATCCTTCCGTGCAGGCGGCGGCCATCCCTCCGCTGACCCTCGAGCCGCTCGCCGAGAACGCGCTGACCCACGGCCTCGAGCGCAAGCGGGGCCACGGGACCTTGCGTATAACGGGAAGGCTCGAAGGCTCCGACGTCGTCGTCTCCTTCGTCGACGACGGTCCGGGCATGGAACCGGACGCGATGGAGGCGCTTTCCGCGTCGCTACTCGCGGCTGAACCGCCTAAGGGGGGGCGCGGCATGGGGCTCCTCGGCACTAACCGGCGGATCGCGCTGGAGTACGGCGACGGCTACGGCATCGGCGTGCGCCCGGCCGACGCGGCGACGGGGCGCGGCTTCGAGGCGATCCTCCGCGTCCCGGCGAGGCTCGGCGACCAGGCGAGGCCCGGCGACCCGGCGAGGCTCGGCGCTATCGCGGGAGGCCCGGCTTGAGGCGCCTCCTCGTGGCCGAGGACGAGGAGCTGGCCAGGCGGGAGCTCGAGACGACGGTACCCTGGGAGCGATGGGGATACATGCTCGTCGGAGCGGCGGAGGACGGCGCCCACGCGTGGGACCTGATAGTCGAGCGCCGCGCGGAGGTCGTCGTCACCGACATACGCATGCCCGGCATGGACGGCATGGACCTGATGCGCAAGGCCCTCGCGGAGCTCGAGCCGGCCTCGAGGCCGCTCTTCGTCATCCTGTCGGGGCACGCCGACTTCGAGTACGCCCGCGAGGCGGTACGGCTCGGGGCGTTCGACTTCCTCATCAAGCCCGTCGACGACGGCGACCTGGAGGACACCATGCTGCGCGCGTCCAGGCGGGCTGACGAGCTGGAGAGGATAGCCGGCCTCGAGAAGGCCGCGGCCACCGACCTGGCCTACGGCCTCCTCCGGGACCTTACCAAGGAGCGGGTCGCGGACTCCGGCGACGCCTACGTGGAGGCGGCCATCGCCGACCTCCGCGATCGCTTCGTCGTCGACCTGTCGGCGGATTCGGTCGCGGAGCGCCTCGGCATCTCGGGGGACCACCTCTCGCGGCTGCTTAAGAAGGCGACGGGCATGACGTTCAACGAGTACCTGACCCGGCTCAGGATGAAGCGGGCCATGGAACTGCTCCGCGACCCCGCCGTCCGCATCGGCGAGGTCGCGGACCTGTCCGGCTACAAGGACGCGCGCTATTTCAGCACGCTATTCCACCGCGTCGTAGGCTCTACGCCCAGCGAATTCAGGCACGGCCGCAAGCCGTCGCCTAGCGAGGGGAACGAGGGTCAATAGCCCGACAGCAAGGCCTTGAAGCGCCCGAGCGTGGCCTCGCGGCGAGTGACGGCGGCGTCGAAGTCGTAGTCGACGAGCCGTATGGAATCCAGGGGCGGGAGGCCGTCGGGCACGGGCGCGTCGGACCTGGCCGAGCGCCGCTTGAATCGGGCCGTGACGACCCGGGCCACGTCGCCGCCGAGCGCGAAATCGACGAATCGCCTCGCCGCCTCGGGATGCGGGGCGCCCCGGATTATGGCTACGCCGTCCGGAACCGCCGAGGTGCCCTCGAGCGGATAGACGACGCTGACGTCCGAGCCCAGCCGCCTCGCGTCCGCGCCGGCGTTCTCGTAGGTAGCGCCGGCGAGGTACTCCCCGGCCGCGACGCCCTTGTATACCATCGCCGACTCGGCGAGCGGCTCGCCGCCTATCGCCCCGATGAAGCCTTCCACCAGCCGCCACCCGCTCTCCGTACCGTCGGGATCGGCGGCGCTACTTGCGACGGCGGCGCTGCTTGCGACGATCATCGTGCGCAGTATCGTATACGAGCTGCCCGAGGCGGAAGGATCGGCGTACGCGACGCTTCCCTGGAGCGCCGGCGACAGGAGGTCGGCCCAGCTCCTGGGCGCCGCGGCCTCGGGGACGAGCCTGGCGTTATAGATGATCACCATGGGAAGCACGGTGAAGCCCGTCCAGTACCCGTCCTCGTCGCGCAGGCTCCTCGGTATGGCCTCCCGCTCCGGGGACGCATAGGCCTCGAACAGCCCGATATTCGCGACGAGGCTCTCGGCGCCGCCGCCCCACAGCACGTCGGCGTCCGGGCCCTCCCCCCGGCCCAGCCTGGCCAGCAGGGCTCCCGTGCCGTCCGAGACGACGCGGACACGGAGGCCGGTGCGCTCGCGGAACTCGTCGACTATCGCCTTGGCCAGGTCCTCGGGGTGCGAGGAGTAGACGACGAGGTCGGCCGCCCGATCTTCCGGCGGCCTCGGCGAGCATGCGAGAATCGTCGCGGATACGAGGGCGGCCGCCAGCCCGGCCGCCGCGAGGCGGGCGATCGTCATTCCTTACCGGCCTGGTACACGGCCGAGCCTCCTAGGAAGTATTTGGACAGGGTGAAGAATAGCACGAAAACGGGCAGGGAGGCGATGACGGCCACGGCCATCATGGCGCCCTCGTCGGCGTGCTTCTCCGCGGCGAATTTGACTATGTACGCGGGGATCGTCTTCATCTTCTCCTCCTGCGCGACGAGGAGCGGCCATAGCAGGTTGTCCCACTGCTGCCTGAACGAGAGGACGGCCAGGGTCGCCGCGGCGGGGCCGGAGTTCCTGAACACTATCTCGCGGAAGATCCTCGGTTCCGAGCAGCCGTCTATACGGGCCGCGTCGAGCATCTCCTCGGGGAAGGTGATGAGGTACTGCCTCATGATGAACACGCCGAACGCGTTCATCAGGAAGGGCACGATGAGGCCGGCGTACGAATTCTGCATGCCCGCCTTGACGATGATCAGGTACAGGGGGATCATCACCGTCTCGAACGGTATCATCATGGTTCCCATGATAGCCATGAATACGGCGTCGCGGCCCCGGAACCGGAACTTCGCCAGGCCGTAGCCCACGATCGACGAGAGGACGACCGTCGAGACCGCTATGGAGGAAGAGACTATGACCGAGTTGAGGATGTTCCGTAGGAACATCCACGTGCCGTCGTTGCCCGCGAGCGCGCGTAGGTAGTTCGCGGGCATCCAGGTCTCCGGGATCCAGCGGTACGGCATCCTCATTATGTCGATGGCCGGCATGAACGAGGAGCCGAGCATGAACGCGAGGGGCACGAGCACGACGGCGCAGGAGGCGGCGACGAAGACCGTCCTCAGCGCCGGGGCCGCGGCCTCGCGTAGCGGGACGAGGCGCGTCATAGCCCGGCCTCGTCTTTCTTCGAGACCTTGAGCTGGACCCAGGTCAGGCCTAGCATGAACAGGAACAGTACGGTGCTCATAACGCTGGCCCTGCCGATATTGAGGTCGCGCATGGCGGTGTTGTAGATATTGAGCGTTATGACGTTGACGGGAGCGAGGGGGGCGCCGCTCTGCGTGAACAGGTACTGCGTGCTGAACGTCTTCATGCACTGTATGAGTATCATGACCGACACCAGCACGGTGGTCGGCCTGAGGAGCGGCAGGGTTATGGAGAAGAAGCGCCTTACGGGGCCGGCGCCGTCCATGGTCGCGGCCTCGTTGACCGAGTCGGGGATCTTCCCTATCCCGGTTACGAATAGGATGGTGAAGTACCCGAGGTACTTCCAGACGTAGACTATCATCGTGGAGACCTGCACCATCCTCCCATCGGAGAGCCACCGGTGGTCTATGCCCGGCGTCATGGAGACCCAATTGACGAACTGGTTGGCCAGCCCCCTGGGATCCAGCATGAGGAGCCAGATAAGGGCCGCCACGACGGAGGAAAGCACCGCCGGCGAATAGAGGGCCGCCTGCACGAGACGCCGGCCGCGCCTCATCGTCGTCACGAGGACCGCGAACAGGAGGCTCAATATGAAGAGCGGGACGAATACGCCTACGGTGAAGGTCGCGGTCGCCCTCGCCGAGTTCCAGAATTCCTCGGAGCCGAGGACCCGCTGGTAATTCTGGAGCCCTATGAACTTAGGCGCCTTGAGGGACAGGAGCCTCTTATTGAAGAAGCTCGTCCATATCGCGTTGAGCATAGGATAGAAAGAGAATATCGAGAAGAACGCGAGGCCGGGAGCGACGAAGATCCAGCCCCATTTAGCCCGGTTCCACTCGAGCCCGCTAGCGGTCGATCGCCCAATCATCTAGACCTCCAAAAAACGCGAGACGCGAGACTATGCATGCACGTACTAACGATAACGCCGCCGGGGGCGCGGAGAAGGCCCGCGCCCCCGGCGGCAACGCACCCATCCTCTTAGATGTCTGCCAGCGCGGCGGCGACGTCGCGGCGCAGCTTCTCGAGGGCCTTGGCGGGCTCTACGCCGGAGAGCATCACCGACTCGAAGGCCTCCTTGAGCAGGGACTCGATCTTGGAGCTCGCGGGTCCGTAGTAGACGATGTGCCCCGCGGCCATGTCCTTCGCGAAGACGTCGGAGTACGGAGTGGCCTTGAAGGTCTTGGAGTCGAACAGCGCCTTGGTCGGCTGGACTATGGCCACCTTCTCGAGGTATTCCTCCCCGTGCGACAGCATATACCCAATGAGCGCCCACGCCGCCTGCTGGCTCAGCTTGGGCTTCTGAGCGTTGACCATGTAGTAGTGGCCGTAGTAGTTATTCGGCACCTTCTTCACGGCGTCCTTCCACTGGGGGAAGGGCACGACCATCCACTCGCCGGAATCGTAGAAGGCCCTGTTGGCGTCGCGCATGCGCGCTTCTTGGTAGAGCCCCGACAGGGACATCGCTATCTCGTTCTTGTCGTTGTCGAAGACCTTGCGGGCTGCGGTATACGTGGGAGAGCCGAGGTTCTTGCCGTTGGGGCCGAATTCCCTGAAGTACTCGAGCACCTTGAGCCAGGCGGCGTCGCCGGTGACGGAGCTCTTACCGTCCTTGGACACGAGGACGCCGCCGAGCTGCT
Source organism: Spirochaetota bacterium (assembly GCA_018816345.1). Lineage (GTDB taxonomy): Bacteria > Spirochaetota > Spirochaetia > Treponematales > UBA12059 > SZUA-370. The sequence goes on from JAHIWG010000006.1 coordinate 39,893, forward strand.
CGACCATCGGCACGACAGAGGTCAGGTAGTACGGATAGCGGAAGTCGAAGCCGCGGCGCTTGATGATCTGGCCGTCGCGCGTGACTATCTTCTCCGAGACGGCCATCACCTCTTCCCAGGTCTTGGGATAGTCCTTCATCGGGTCGAGGCCGGCGTCCCGGAATATCTTCTTATTGAGGTACATGGCCCAGTTGGTCAGCTCGAGGGGCATGCCGTAGATCTTGCCGCCGTCGGTCACCGGGTCGAGCATGCCGGGAAGGTACTTGCCCTGCATGTCCTTCATGCTCTTGAACCCGGCGGAGGCGTAGTCCACCGGGGCGACGCGGCCGTTCTCTATGAACTGGTACTCCTCGAATATCTCGAGGTTGAAGACGTCGGGCCCGGCGTTGGCCGCGAACCCGGCGACGACTATATCCTTGATCTTCCCCGACGGGTACGTGACGTAGTTCACGCTCACGCTCGGGTTGGCCGCGACGAACTCGTCGATCAGGCGCTTCTCGAGGGCCGTCCTGGCCTGGTCCTCGTGGGTCCAGACGACGAGCTCGACCTTCTTGCCCTTCAGGGCCCTCACGGTCGGGGCCTGCGCGAACGCGGGCGCTACGAGCAACGCGGCTAGCATAACCGCTACGAAACGTTTCATGGCATCCTCCTAGTAAAGCGACTACGATGATGATCATGGCGTTAGCCCGGGCCCGCAATGCCGCTAATCCGGCATTTTGTTAAGAAAGGCGGCATCGCGGCGACCTCGCGGCGATCTGGCGGCGATCTGGCGGCGATCTGGCGGCGACCTGGCGGCGGCGTACCGTCGGCGAGCGATCCGCTTGCCAATCGGGCCGCCCCCTGCTACGCTGTACGGATGCTTAAGTTCTTCCTCAAGAAAAGCTTCTACGACGGATGGGATAATATGCTCGCGCTGGCCTGCTTCAACGCCGCCGCGCTCGCGCTCGTCGGCCTCGGTATATGGCTGCCCTCGCTCGTCGACTCCGCGGCCGCGAGGCTCGCGGGACTGGCCTTCACGGTGGCGGCGGTATCGGTCTGGTGGTCTATAACGGCCCACGCGTTCTGGAAGGCCGCCGATGGAAAAACGGTCCGCCTGGGGGACGTCCGCCCGGCAATCGCCGCGGGCGTCGTCCCGGGGCTGCAGTTCGGGGCCATGGCCGCCGCGTCTATCGTCGCCGCGTCCATAGCCTTCCCGTTCTACGCCTCCATCGGCGGGTTCGTCGGCCTATTCGCCACGAGCGTCGCGTTCTGGCTATTCCTGGCGCTCTGGCTTACCCTGCAGTACTTCCTGCCGGTCAGCGCCGCCGACGGCAAGGGGTTCAGGTCCGCCCTCAAGTCGTCGCTTATCCTCTTCATCGACGCGCCGCTCTTCTCGCTGGCGCTCGCCCTCGACTGCGCCGTATGCGTGGCGGTATCGCCGCTCGTGGCCTTCCTCCTGCCAGGCCCCGCCGCGGCCGCCCTAGCCTCCTGCGAGGCGGTCAGGCTCAGGCGCTATAGGCTCTCCTGGCTCGCCGGGAGCGACGGGAAGCCCGGCCCTACTCCGTGGGCCGGGCTCCTGGCCGACGACGTCGAGGCCCTCGGCTCGAGGGGCCTCAAGGACCTGTTCTTCCCCTGGAAGCACTAGCGGCGGGAGGCCGTAGGCCTCCTACCTCGGCCCCCTCTGCATGGATACCACCGACAGGACGTGCTCCGACGCGAACTCGGCCGTCACGACGGCCGTCCTGTCGTTCCGCGCGGCCTCGTTGACCCCGGTCACGCGGCCGGGGCATACGACCCGGCCGAGGCGGTCAACCATCCGCACCTCGTCCCCAGCCTCCGGCCTCGGCAGGTATTCCCAGGGGAACCGTATGGTGGCCTTCTCGCCCTCCACGCGCTTGATGGTGATCGCTATGCCCGGGCAGGCCGGTATGCAGAGGCCGCAGGCCGTGCATTTATCGCGATCGAGGGCCGGCAGGTTAGTGATCGGGCTTCCTACCCTTATAGCGCCCCTGGGGCAGCTCGTCTCGCAGGGATTGCAGGGGATCTCCTCCACGCACTCGATGCAGAGGCAGGCCCGCGCCTTAAGGTCCTCGAGGCCGGGCAGCATCCCGGCCGCCTCCAGCTCCCCTAGCGAAGGCGCGCCCTTGGTCTTAAGCGTTCGTTCCGGTACGTTCATCGATTATGGCTCTCCTCTAGGACGCGGCTCTTGGCGTCGAAGCGCTTCTTCCCGAATACGCCCTGGCGTAGCGCGTCGAGCCGCCTCCGGGTCTCGGCCGCGCCGGCTTCCATGGCCGCGTCGTCCAGGTAGCCCAAGGACCAGGCCGCGTGGATCCCGGCGAGCCGGCCCTCCTCCATGGCGGTGCTCGCCTCCTCCACCCCGGCGGTGTCCCCGACGACGTAGACTTCCTCTACGCTGGAGCGCATGTACTCGTCGTGCAGCGGCATCCGCCCGCCTAGCTCGGGCACGTACGTCGTCGCGCACCCGGCGAGGCTCGGCAGCTCCACGGACGGCGTCAGCCCCACGGCGAGGCATATCGTATCGACCTCGAGGGTCCGCTCGGTCCCGGGCAGCGGCTTGAACGAGTCGTCGAGGCCGACGATGGTAGCCCGCTCCAGGCTCTCGCCGCCCTCGGCCCTGGCGACCGTGGTCCGTACGTGGAACGGCACGCCGGCCCGCGCCAGCTTGGCCGTATGCACTCCGTAGCCTCCGAGGGTTGGCGCCGCCTCCACGACGCCTACGACCTCGGCCCCGGCCTGCATCAGCTGATAGCCGACGATGACGCCGACGTTGCCCGACCCGATAATGAGCACGCGCTTGCCCGGCAGCACCCGGTATACGTTGACGAGGGTCTGCGCGCAGCCCGCGGTCATGACGCCCGGGAGCGTCCAGCCGGGGAAGCTGAGCGCGTTCTCCGTGGCCCCCGTCGCTATGACGAGCCTCGACGCCTCGAGGAGGTACGACCTGCCGCGGTCCTCGACGGCCCAGACCCGTAGGCCCGGGTCGACGCCCACGACCTCGGTCTTTAATCGCACGTCGATGCCCAGGCGAAGGGACTCGTCCAGGAGGCCGGTCCCTATATCGAAGCCGCGCGTGCCCGCCTTATGCTCCCTCGAGCCGAAGAACTTGTGGATCTGCTTGAACAGCTGCCCGCCGGGCTTGTCGTTCTCGTCGAGGAGGACGACGGGGGCGCCCGCCTTCTTCAGCTCTATGGCGGCGCAGAGCCCGGCCGGGCCCGCGCCGACGACCACGACCGGCTTATCGGCCATCCTCGGCCCCCTCGCTCCAGTTGCCCTTGCCGTCCTGCCGCTCGACGCGCATGCCCGGCGCGACCCTGGTCACGCAGGTCCGTACGCCCGGTACGCCGTCGACCTTCATCACGCAATCGGTGCATCGGCCGATGCCGCAGAACATGCGCCTGGGGGAGCCCTTGGCCGTATGGCGGAACACCGTGACTCCGGCGGCGACGAGGGCCGACATCACGGGCTCGCCTTCCTTCGCCGTTATAGGCTGGCCGTCGAGGAATATCTCGACGTCGGCCGCCTCGGGCGCCGCTCCCAGCACCGCGTGGTCGGCGACCCTGTTGCTCGTCTTAAGCATGCCGTCTCCGTTCATGGCCTGAGGCCGGCCAAGGCCTTCTCCAGCTGCAGGCTAACCTCGGCTGACGCCTCCTTGAGCGGGGGCCTTAGGCCCCCGACGGGGAAGCCCGCGAGCGATAGGGCCTTCTTGAGCGGTACCGGGTTAGGCTGGAGGAAGAGGGCGCGGTTGATAGGCTGGAGGAGCCCGTGAAGGCGCGCGGCCTCGGCGACGTCTCCGGCCAGGTACGCGTCTATCATGGCCTTCATCTGGGGAGCGGCCACGTGCCCGGCTACGCTGACGACGCCGTAGGCGCCGCAGGCCAGGCTGGGAAGCGTGAGGCCGTCTTCTCCCGTATACACCCGGAAGCCCTCGGCCGCCTCGTTGACTATGACGGTCAACGCGTCGAGGTCTCCCGACGCGTCCTTTACCGAGCTTATGCCAGCTACGTCCCTCGATAGCCTGACGACCGTCTCGGGGCGGATGGTAACGGCCGTCCTCCCCGGGACGTTGTATAGCATCGACGGTATGCTCACCGACTCCGCTATCGCCTTGAAGTGGTCGTAGAGCATGTCCTGATCCGGCTTATTGTAATACGGAGCCACGAGGAGTATGCCGTCGGCGCCCGCGGCCTCGGCGTCCCTGGCGTTAGCTATAGAGGCGCGCGTGTCGTTCGTGCCTGCGTTTCCGATTACCGGTACGCCGACCGCCTCCTTCACGGCCTTGATCAGCGCTATCTTCTCCTCGCGGCTCAGGGTCGGGGATTCTCCCGTCGTGCCTGAGACTACGATGGCGCTTACGCCCTCGCGCACGAGGCGCCTGGCCAGGTCCTTGGCCTTCCCTAGGTCTATCTCGAGATCGTCGTCGAACGGCGTCGCCATGGCGACGATGAGCCTACCAAAATCCATCATGAGCCTCCTAATCCGCGCGCGGCGGTAGTCATTCTTCTTCCCTGCAGACGGCGCGTATCGATACGGGCCGTATAGGCGGCCGCGTGGTCGGCGGCTCCAGGGTCGCCGGGCTAACGCCGAGCTCCTCGCAGAGGATACGCTCGACGAGGCGCCTGCACGACCGGCCCTGGCAGATGCCCATGCCGGCCCTCGTCCAGCGCTTTATCTCCGTAACGGTCCGGGCCCCGGCCTTGACGGCCTCCCGTATCTCCCGCTCGCTGACTTCCTCGCAGCGGCAGACGTGCCGCTCTTCATCGGGGTTCATCGGTCTTCTCCTGCTCTCGTCGCGGGGAATCGGCGTCGCTCTCCGCGTAAAGGTCCCAATACTTCGTGACGTCGTCTATGAGCGAATCCATGTGGCGCATGATGCAGCGTTCGGCCTCGTCGCCGTCGTGGGCGCATAAGGCCTTCAGTATGCTCCGGTGCGCCTGGCGATAGGTGGAGTCCACCCGGCTCCGTACGAATTCGAACAGTTCGGACTGCTGGCGCATCGTGGCCAGTATCTCGTACAGGGCCTGGAGGGCGAAGTTATGCGAGGCCTTGGCTATCTCCCGGTGGAACGCGATATCTATATCGGCGATGCTCTCGTTCCGCTTGGATTTCTCCTCCTGCTCCTCGAGTATGCGTTCCAGCGCCCGCTCCTGGGCCTCGGTGATGTTCTCCGCCGCGAGCCTCGCGGTCTCGCGCTCTATGGCCCGCCTGGCCTGCAGCACCATGAGGAATTCCTCGAGCACCTTGCTGTTGACGAGGTGCTCGAGCCTCTGGCGATGCGACTCCATGGAATTCTGAGCCTTGGAGGCGCCGATGGCCCGCCTGCCCTCGTCCGTTATCACTCGGCCGCGGTTGCTCTGCCCCACGACGTAGCCGAGCCGCTCGAGCCTATAGAGCATCCGCCCTATGGACGCGGAGCTCACCTTGTGCCCGTGGGCCTCGAGCCTGTCGACGAGGGACCAGGAGCCCATAGGCTCCCCCGAGTCCCGGATGCATTCCAGCACGAGTATGTCGCGCTCGTCTAGCTCAGGCTCCATGCGCGGCTCCTTGCGGCCTCATGGCCCGCTCCACCCGGAAGGGCGTCGCGTCGAATTCGGGCGTCTTCCCGCAGGCGAGATCGGCTACGAACCTTCCCGTAATAGGCGCCATGGCGATGCCGTCCCCCTCGTGGCCGGCGGCCATGAAGAAGCCGGGGCGGTCCGGGACCTCCCCGAGGAAGGGCATCCCGTCGAAGGTCGACGGCCTGAGCCCCGCGAAGCTCCGGATGACCTGGGCCTGGGCGATTACGGGGAAGAACTTCCTGGCCTGGGCCGCTATGAGCGACAGGGCGTCGGGATCGGTGGCCTTATCGAAGCCCGCGTCCTCCCGCGTGCTGCCGATGAGGTAGTTGCCGTTATGCGTCCCGGTGAACGCGAAGCCCAGGCCGAAGCGGGCGGCCGCGCCGGCGGCGCCGGGAGCGGAGCTTTTCGCGAGCTCCGGCTTGAGCTTGGAGACTATGTACTGGGCGCTCCAGACGTTAGTCTCGCCCAGCGCGGGGAGCTGCTCGGTCACGAGGACCTGCCCCTTCCGGGGGGCGATTGGCAGCTCGAAGCCGAGGAGCCGGCAGACGGAGTTGGCGTAGGCGCCGGTAGCGTTGACGACTACCTCGGCCTCGATCGACTCTCCGCCGGTCATGCGGAGCGACCAATGCCCTGCCCTCCGCTCTATCGCCTCCGGCCTCGTCCGCGAGAGGTAGCGCAGGCCCTTCGCCTGGGCGCCCAGCATGAAGCCCTTCATGAGCTGCATCGGGTTGACCTGCGAGTCGTCGGCGCTGTACGTGGACGCGATGACGTGGGCCGAGACGTGCGGTTGCAGGCGCCGCAGCCTCGCCGCGTCGATTATCTCCACGGCTAGCCCCGAGCGCTTCTGGCTCGCGACGAAATCCTCCATCACGGCTAGCTGGGCGGCGTCCTCTATGAGGATGGTGCCGCCCCTCGTCTCGAATTCTATGTCGCAGGGCAGGTCCCCCGTGAGGGCCTTGAACAGCTCGAGGCTCCTGAAGGTCATCTCGAGAAGGATGCCCGGCTTCTTCGATTGCAGCAGGATCATGTCGTCGCAGGAGCCGGACGCGCCGGCCCCCATGACGCTCGCGTCGGCCAGTATAACGCTCTTGCCGCGCCGGCATAGCTCGTACGCGATGGCGAGCCCGTTCACCCCGGCTCCGAGGACCACCGCGTCTGTCTTTAGCGCCATTATCTCTCTCCCGTCGTGGTTTGGAACATGTGCTAGGCCGCCGTCTCGACTCGCAGCGTCGCCTTCCCGGCCTTCCTAGAGCCGACGGCGAAGAGCGCCAGGAGCAGGAGACCGCCTGCGATGGTGATCGATTGGACCAGCGCGCGGTCGAGCACGGGCTTGGCCGCGGCGAAGACGGTAAGGCCCAGGGCCGCGATCCCGAGCGCCACGCTCTGGTAGGCCTTGAGCTTCTTGAACAGGTAGCCGGAGATGGCGGCCGCGAAGAGGATGGCCACGAGCAGCATCACTATGAAGGTAGCCGCGATGAGCCCGGCCGAGCCTTGGAGGATCATGCCGTTGTTATAGATGAAGATGAACGGGATGAGATATCCCATTATCGCGAGGCGGGCCGCCTCGAAGCCCGTCGCCATGGGCTTGGAGCCGGCGATCGCCGCGCCGCAATACGCCGCGATGCACACGGGCGGCGTCACCTCGGCCAGGATGGCGAAGTAGAAGACGAACAGGTGGGCGGGCAGGAGCTCGATGCCCAGGGACAGGAGGGCGGGCCCGCCTATGGTGATGGCGATAATATAGGCCGGCGTGCACGGGAGGCCCATGCCCAGCACTATCGACGTAATCATGATGAGGATGAGGGCCGGGAGGAGGAAGCCGCCGGAGAAGCTGGTTATAACGGTGGCTATGCCGAGCGCGAGTCCCGTATAGGTGACGACGCTTATGACGATGCCCGCCCCGGCGCAGCACACGGCCAGCATGATGAGGTTATGGCCAGAGAGGCTGAACACCTCGAACAGGCGCTTCGGCGTGAGCATCGTATCCTTGCGCAGGAACGACAGGACGAAGGTGACGGCGATGCTCGCCGTGGCCGCTCCGAACGGCGAGTAGCCAATGACGAGGAACGCGATCAGCACGACGAGCGGGATGAGGAGGTACGCGTCCTTGATCACCTGCTTCCAGCTTATCATCTCGCTCGGGTCCATGGCCTTGAGCCCGCGCTTGAGCGCCATGAAGTGGACCCTGAAGTAGATGCTGGTATAGTAGAGGATGGCGCCGAACGTGGCGGCGAGCGCGATGGTCCCGTACGGTATGTTGGTGATCTCCGACATCACGAAGGCGCCCGCGCCCATGATCGGCGGCATGAGGAGCCCTCCCGTGGAGGCGGCCGCCTCGACGGCCCCCGCGAACTGGGGCCTGTAGCCAAGCTTCTTCATGAGGGGGATCGTGAACGTCCCCGTGGCGTATACGTTGGCGGAGGCCACGCCTGAGATCGAGCCGAACAGGCCCGAGCTAACCACGGCTATCTTCGCTGGGCCGCCGGGGCCCGAGCCCGCGACGCGGCACGCGAAGTTGGTGAAGAACTCGCCGGTCTTGGTATATTGCATGAAGGACCCGAATATGACGAAGACGGCGACGAAAGTCGCGGTGACGCCCGTGATGGATCCGTAGATGCCTGTGTCGGAGATCAGGTAATTCATCTCGATGATTCGCGCTAGCGATACGCGGCGCGAGTAGAAGATGCCCGACAGGTAGGGGGCCAGGAACATATAGCCGAGGAAGCCCGCGACCAGTATGGCCATCGCGGGGACGACCGCGCGCCTTATCGCCTCTATCAGGAGGACGATGTTGATGACGCCGAGCGCCATCTCCAAGGGCAGCACCGGGTCAACCATGGCCATGCGCATATTGAGCGCGTCGTTATTGAATATGACGTAGAGGGCCGGCACCATCGAGAGCGCGGCCAGGATGAGGTCGAGTACGGTCGGCCTGTCCTTGGGCGACTTCTTCGTCGCCGGGTACAGTATGAAGGCCAGGGGCAGGAGGAACAGCAGGTGTATGCCGCGCTGGATCCTCGGTTGCATTATGCCGAATATCGCCGTATACAGATGGAATACGGCGATCGTAGCCGCCCATACGGCGACGATAGTCTTCGTGAATCCCTTGAGTTCTCTCATCTATTCCATCCTCGTGTGTATCGCGTTCGGACAGGGAAGGCCCGGGAACCCCGGCCCCGCGATGCGGGCCCGGGATTCCCGGTACGGGAAAATCAGCGCTGAGCGGGATTCATCACGGTAGGACGCCGGCCTCTTTGTAGTACTTGGCGGCGCCGGGATGCAGCGGGACCTGTACGGTCTTGGCGGTCGTCTTGGGATCGAATACGCGGTATCCGGCGCCGAGCTGCACGAGGAAATCCTTGTTCTCGTTAAGCACCTTCGTAAGGAGGTAGACCACGTTCTCGGGGAGGCTCGGGCTGACCAGCAGCTCGGTCGAGTGGCAGAGCGTCTGGATGGCGTCGGGCATGCCCGCGTACGTACCGCCGGGGATCTTGGCGAGGCCGGAATCCCTGGCCACGGTCCCGTAGGTCTTGGCGCAGAAGTCTATGGCCTCGTTGGAAAGGGCCAGGAGCACGGCGGAACGGCCCATGGTCATCTCGGTCATGATGGCTCCGGGATAGCCGAGGCACGCGAAGGCGTAGTCGACGTGACGGTCCTTGAACAGGCTCGGCATGTCCCCGTACACGGCCTGTATGACGGAGCCGCCGTTGGCCTTGATCATGTCGTAGGATACGCCGTAGTGCTCCAGCACGAAGGAAGTCATCACGAAGTCGGAGGTCCCGGTCATGGGCGCCGCGACCTTTACCTTGCCGCCCTTCTTGATCTTGTCGACGAACTGCTCGAGCGTAGTGACGCCCTCGTCCTTGGCCGCGAGGAAGTGGTAGTAGTCCACCGCCATGGTGCCAGCCCAGGAGGCGATGTTCTTGTACGGCTTGTCGTAGATGGGAGCGAGGCCGTTATAGGCGGCCTTATCCACGTACCCGACGCCCCAGGCTATGTCGGCGTCGCCCATATCGAGCTGCCTGGGATTGGCTACGCCGCCGCCGGGAATCACCTTGATGGTGATACGGGGCTCCTTCTCGTTGACGAGGCGGGCGAATCCGCCCGCGACCGTATACCAGCCGCCGCCCATGCCGCCCGCGACCCAGGTATAGGTAGCCGACTTGATCTCGTTCGCGGCACCCGTCGCCGAACCGGAATCCTTGTCGCCCATCGCGGAGACTACCCCTACGGCGGCGAAAAGCACGATTAGAGCCATAATAGCTCTCTTGAACCTCTTCATACATCCTCCTTGCGGAACTTAGCTCCACTCATCAGCGGATGAGTAATGCTATGGCCGTTTTTTGCTCCTGTCAACGGAATTCTTATCATTCTTTCATGCTTGCCCTTCGCATCCGGAAATAAAAAACCAGGAATTAGACAGAATCCGTTTCCGCCCCCTTGACCCGCATGGCTCGATTTGTTAGTTTTCCGCCATTCTGATTTCTTTCATACTGAATACTGTCGATTCCGATCAAGGATGGTACGTACCGCATGAGCGACGAAGAGCCCGATACCTACGAAATGAGCGAGCGGATACTTAGCATCATCCCGCATTTCCATAGGACCTTCGGGCTCTATATCGAGAGGAACAGGCTCGAGGCGGGTATCTGCAACAAGAACCAGGAGAAGGCCCTGCTCGTGCTGCGCGATAACGACGGGATGATAGCGTCCCGCCTGGGCGCGTGCCTGAACCTGCAACGGGGGAGCCTTACGAGCCTCGTCGACGGCCTCGTCGATATGGGTTTCGTCATGAAATCGCCCGACGCCGACGATCGCCGCAAGGCGCACCTGGAGCTTACGCCCGAGGGCCGGAGCTATATAGACGAGCGTCACGACAGCTTGCGCGCGCGCATAGGAGAAAGCCTCCTGGCGCTAAGCCGGTCTGAGCGACGCGAATTCGGACAGGGCCTCGAGGCCTTGCTCGAGGCTTTCAAGCGCATCGAAGCGCGCGAGGAGAAGAACGATTGAGCGACGAACGGACGATCAGGGGAAACGACAGGACGGAGCAGCTCGGCAAGGCGGGAATCGGGCGCCTCTTACTAAAATTCTCGGTGCCGGCCATCGTCGGCATGCTGGTTCAATCATTATACAACGTGGTCGACCGCATCTTCATAGGGAACGGCGTCGGCGCGCTGGGCCTCGCGGGAGCGACGGTGAGCTTTCCGTTCATGCTCGTCTTCATGGCGTTCAGCATGATGATAGGCATAGGCGGTAGCGCCCTCCTGTCTATCTCCCTGGGCGAGGGCAAGACGGATTACGCGGAGCGGGTACTGAATAATTCCTTCGTCCTCGTGATCATAGTGTCCGTTTGCCTGACCGCGCTCGGGCTAGCGTTCCTCGATCCCCTGCTACGCTTCATCGGCGCGAGCGACGCGGTCCTACCGTACGCCCGCAGCTACATGCGGATCATCCTATTCGGCGCCATCCTCAACGGCGTGGGCTTCGGGCTTAATAATTTCATACGCGGGGAGGGGAACCCGAGGATCGCCATGATGACCATGCTCATAGGCGCGGTCCTCAATACTATCCTCGACCCTATCTTCATCTTCGCCCTGGACATGGGCATCGAGGGCGCGGCCTGGGCAACCATCATAAGCCAAGGCGTCAGCGCGATCTGGGTACTAGCCTATTTCTTCGGGAAAAAGAGCCATCTATCGCTCAAGCCGTCGTTCATGACGCCGCGCAAGGATATTATCCTTCGCATCATAGCCATCGGGTCCGCCCCTTTCGCGATGCAGCTCGCCTCGAGCGTCCTCAACACCATCCTCAATAAGCAGCTGTATACCTTCGGGGGCGACACGGCCATCTCGGCCATGGGAATCATCCATAGCGTAACCATGCTGATCCTGATGCCTATCTTCGGCCTCAACCAGGGTTCCCAGCCGATCATCGGCTACAATTTCGGGGCGAAGAACTATAAGCGGGTCGTCAGGGCGGCGGAGCTGGCCATCCTGGCGGCGACGGCTATAGTCGTGATTGGCTGGCTGGGCACGAGGTTCTTCTCCGGAGCGATAATTTCGGCGTTCGCGGGCGGCAACGAGGAGCTCGTGCGCATCGGCTCGTACGCGATGAGGATATTCTTCTCCATGTTCCCGCTCGTAGGCTTCCAGATAGTCGCCTCGAGCTACTTCCAGGCGGTCGGAAAGCCTAGGCACGCGCTCGTCCTCAGCCTGAGCAGGCAGGTGCTCTTCCTCATCCCTCTCCTCTTCATACTCCCCCGCTTCTTCGGCCTGGAAGGCGTATACGGCGCGTCCCCGGTCGCCGACGTCCTGAGCTCGCTCGTCACGGGCGCTTTCTTCATAGCCGAGCTACGGACGATGAGGAGGACGGCCTAGCCGGGGCCCTCGTCCCGGAACGGCATTCAATCCTTCCTAGATATCCTATCCGATATATACATATTGACTTATTTGCGTATATACCCAAGTATATCGATAATGATAAGTACGCTCCTTGAGGAGCGGGGATAGTAATCCAGGAGGGCCACGAATGAAGAAGATCATCATCGCGACCGTAGCCATCGCGCTCGGCGCGGCGGCCGCGTTCGGCCAGACGGCGACGAAGTATTACGTCGCGCACCAGGGCGGCTACGTAGGCGAAGCCACCGTCACTATCAAGGGGACCAAGGTCGCCAGCGCTTCCTACGCCGAATGGCAGGGTCCGGGCGGATGGGCCGAGAACAACGCGCCCGACGGCAAGTCGATCGTCGACGGCGCCGTCGTACGCGTGCCCGATCCCTTCGCCAACGCCGGCAGCGCCGATCCCGCGATCAAGGGCTATATGTTCTATATCTACAACGTCCAGAACGGCCTCGGCGTCTGGTCGCAGTACACCCCCGGCAAGGACGGCTTCGTCCGCCCCTCGCGCCAGTACGAGCGCGACTTCGAGGGCCTGATGGGCAACCCCATCCGCGCCGCCGCCTACGCCAAGGCCGCCCGCGAGGACACCCTCGTCAACGTGACCATCGAGGGCCTCAAGGTCACCGTCGGCAAGCCCGCCTCGCAGACCGTGCACTACGGCCACATGAACAAGGCCGACCCCAGCGCCAATTATATGTCCCTGAACTCCTCCAGCATCGGCTACCGCTATAACTACCAGGCCACCATCGCGTTCTTCATGGCCCATCCGACGGCCGACTATACCGCCGCCACCATGAAGAAGGCCAAGGTAACCCTCAAGGAAGACAAGTCCGTCGACGCCCTAGCCAAGGTCTCCGACTACACCGCCGCCGAGGATAACGTCTACGTCGTAGCCGACGCCGTCTCCGGCGCCACCTTCTCGGACTTCCAGCACTATTCCATGGAGCTCCAGGCCGCCTACAAGATGGCCCTGGCCGAGCGCGCCGTCAAGTTCAAGAAGTAAGGATCCGCCCCGTCGTTCCGGCCGAGGCCCGCGGGCCTCGGCCTTTTTGTATCCTTCCGCTTTCGCGACGCTAATGCGCCGCCTACGCGCGCTCCGGTCGTCCCAGCTGCTTGAGCGCCTCTTCGAGGTGCTCCCGTACGGCCGTCCCCGTCCCGGCCTCGTCGCCCGCCTCGAGCGCCGCGACGATGCGCCGATGCTCGACGGCGACCTTCGCGGGCCAGCCCGCCGCCTGGAGGAGCCTGCGCCTGCTCAGGATAACGAATTTCTCCATGGCGGCCGACAGGCCCTCGTAGACCCTGTCGAGCACGGGGTTGTGCGCGGCCGCGACTATCAGGGCGTGGAACCTGGCGTCCCACGCGCCCGCCGACTCGGCGTCGCCCTCGGCCGCCTCCAGCCTTCGCACGCATTCGGCGAGGCGCTCAAGCTCCGCCCGAGTACGGCGCGAGGCCGCTAGCGTCGCCGCCGGAGCCTCTATGATGAGCCGCATCTCCATCACGTGCGCGAGCACGTCGTCGGGCCAGACCGAGAGGTACCTAAGGCTCGCCGCGAGATCATCGGCGCCAGGAGCCGCTATGAAGGCGCCCTGGCGTTCCCTCACCTCCAGGAGCCCCATAGCCTCCATGGTGATAATGGCCTCGCGCAGCAGATTGCGGCTCACTCCGAGGCTCTCGGCGAGCTCGCGCTCCGGAGGCAAGCGTCCGCCGGGAAAATCCTCCGGCTTCCGGATCATGGCGCTCAACGCGCGGACCAGCTCCGCTCTCTTCTTTTCCATATTGACCCGACTGTAACCGGCGAGTACAATTTAGTCAATCGTGGTTCTACCTTGGTAGTACCACGGCATCTTCGGGAGGTTACGCATGAGAAGCGACAGGGCTAAGCGGGGCATCGAGAGGGCTCCCCACAGATCGTTGTTGAAGGCCTCCGGCTATACCGATTGGGAGATAGAGCGTCCGTGGATAGGCGTGGTCAACGCGTTCAACTCCATCATCCCGGGCCACGTCCACCTTAAGCGCATCGCCGAGGCGGTCAAGGCCGGCGTGTACGCGGCGGGTGGGCTCCCCCTCGAGTTCCCGGTGATAGGCGTCTGCGACGGCATAGCGATGAACCACGCCGGCATGCGCTACTCGCTCCCGAGCCGCGAGCTGATCATGGACTCCATAGAGGTGATGGCCCAGGGGCACGCCCTCGACGCCCTCGTCCTCGTGACCAACTGCGATAAGATAACGCCTGGCATGGCCATGGCCGCCGCGCGGCTCGATATCCCTTCCATAGCCATTAGCGGGGGGCCGATGCTCGCGGGCCTGCGCGGCGGGGCGGCCATAGACCTATCCACCGTTTTCGAGGCCGTGGGCAAGGTGATGGCGGGCTCCGCGACCGAGGCCGAGCTCCTGGAGACCGAGAACGCGGCTTGCCCGGGCTGCGGATCCTGCGCCGGCATGTTCACCGCCAACACCATGAACTGCATGATGGAGGCCCTCGGGCTGGGCCTTCCAGGCAACGGGACGATACCGGCGGTCTACGCGGAGCGCGAGCGCCTGGCCAAGGACGCCGGCCGGGCCATAGTCTCGCTCGTCGAGGCGGACGTCCGCCCTCGCGCCATCCTGACGCGGGAATCCTTCCGCAACGCGGTGGCGGTAGATCTCGCCCTGGGCGGATCGACCAATACGGCCCTGCACCTCCCCGCCATAGCGCACGCCGCCGGGCTGGAATTCGACATAGAGATATTCAACGAGATGGGCCGCTCGGTGCCTCACCTATGCAGCATGAGCCCGGGCGGCCCCCACCATATCGAGGACCTGTACAGGGCGGGCGGCGTGCAGGCGGTGATGGCTACGCTCCTCGAGGCCGGCCTCATAGACGGCTCCTGCGTCACCGTTACCGGCAAGAGCGTCGCCGAGAACCTGCGGGGCAGGCTCTCGCTCGACGACGACGTCATACGGCCGATAGGCCGGCCCTACCACGCGCGGGGCGGGCTCGCCGTGCTCAAGGGCAGCCTCGCTCCGGACGGAGGGGTCGTGAAGGAATCCGCCGTCGCCGAGGAGATGCTGAGGCACGTCGGGCCGGCCCGGGTCTACGACAGCGAGGACGAGGCGTACGCCGCCATCCGCGCCCGCTCGATCGCCGACGGGGACGTCGTCGTCATACGCTACGAGGGACCGAAGGGAGGCCCGGGCATGCGCGAGATGCTCAGCCCGACGTCGGCCCTCGCGGGCATGGGCATGGACAAGACGGTGGCCCTGGTCACCGACGGCCGCTTCTCC
>JAHIWG010000050.1 GCA_018816345.1 Spirochaetota bacterium
CGGACCCCCTTCCAGGCCGCGGAGCTCGTGGAGACGGAGGCCCTGGGCCGCGTCCTCCTCCTGGACGGCGTCACGCAGGTGTCGGAGCGCTGGGAGGAACGCTACCACGAGCCCCTCGTCCATCCGGCCCTGCTCGCGCATCCCGACCCGCGCCGCGTCCTCGTCCTGGGCGGGGGCGACGGGGGCGTCCTCCGCGAGGTCCTGCGCCACCGTACCGTGGAGTCCGTCGACTTCGCGGAGCTCGACCCCGACGTCGTCGCCTTCTGCCGCGAGCACCTGGGGCACGTCCACCGCGGCGCCTTCGACGACGCCCGCGTCCGCTTCCGCTTCGGCGACGGCCGAGCCTTCGTCGAGGCCGCGGGAGCGGACTACGACGCCGTGATCATGGACATGACCGACCCCGCGGGCCCGGCCCGCTTCCTCTATACCGCCGAGTTCTTCCTGGCGGTCAAGCGCTCGCTGCGGGACGAGCGGGCCGTCTTCGCCATGCACGGCGAGTCCCCGGCCGCCAGGCCCGCCGCCTTCGCGTGCATAGGCCGGACCCTCCGCTCAGCCTTCCCGCTCGTCTCGACGGCGACCGCCTTCGTGCCCATGTACGGCACGCTGTGGTCGTTCCGCTACGCCTCGGCCTCCTCCGACCCGTCCGCCCTGGGCCGGCCGGAGCTCGAGCGCCGCATAGCCGGCCGCGTGGAGGGCCCGCTCGCCTACGCGTCAGCCTCGATGTGGCCCGCCCTGTTCGCCCCCGATCCCCTGCTCGCCGAGGCCGAGGCGCATCCGGACGCCCGCGTCGTCGCCGACGCGGAGCCTGACTTCCCCGACGCCTTCGAGGTATAGTCGAGGCGCTGGAGGAACCATGGCCAAGGGCAACGAATCGTGGATGGAGACGGGAAGGCGCGAGCTCGCCGACTATAGGCTGTTCAAGGCCCTCGAGACGACGAGCGTAGGGCCCCACGGCAAGGAAGGCCGCTTCATCGTGCTCGACGCCCCCGACTGGGCCGTCGTCGTGCCCGCCCTGGAGCGGGGCGGCCGGCGCTACATCCTGTCCGTGAGCCAGTACCGCCACGGCGCCGGCGTCCCCATGACCGAGTTCCCGGGCGGCGTAGTCGAGCCCGGCGAGGACCCCGCCAGGGCGGCCGCCCGCGAGCTCCTCGAGGAGACCGGCTACGTCGCCGGCCGCATAACCCACCTCGGCACCTGCTCCCCGAATCCCGCCTTCATGTCAAACTCGTTCCACGTCTTCGCCGCCGAGGACCTGTCCCTCGTCGCCGAGCAGTCCCTTGACGAGCACGAGCTCGTGGACGTGGAGGAAGTGCCCGAGGACGAGCTATACGCCCGCGTGGGCTCGCCTCCCTGGGGCCACGCGCTCATGGCGACGGCGGCCTGGTACTATAGGAAGTGGCGCGAAGGTAGGCGATAGCGGACCCGGTAGGGCCGCCATCGCCTGCCGTCGTTCGACCCGACTCGCGGTAGCTCGCAGGTCAACGACGGCGCGCGCGGACCCGGTAGGGCCGCCATCGCCTGCCGTCGTTCGACCCGACTCGCGGTAGCTCGCAGGTCAACGACGGCGCGCGCCTGATATATGGCCGCCCCCGTAACCCGGGCCAAGTAGCGCTACGCCGAGGAGATGGCCGTGGCGAGTAAGATGACGTATATGCTGATTCCCAGCGCCAAGGCGGAGCTCACCGCCATAGGCTGCTGATTAGAGCGGGGAGGATCTATCGCTAGGGCTTTATTATTAAAAAAAATTCCTTGACATCCCCTCCCTCGTCAATAGACTTACCCTAACGGCCTTAGCCCGGGGCTTCCCCTGGCGCCGGCCTCGTTCAACACCGGCATCCTAAGGATAGCCGCCGCCGTACCGCGTATCCGAAAACCCGGAGGCTCTCGTGCCACCAGCGGCGATAACGGCTTGACGGGCGCCAGGCGCCTTCCCGTCTCGATGCGACCACCTATAAAACACGACTCCTCATCCTCAGGCCCCGAAGAGAGGCCTCCCGCGCTCGGAGAGCCGTCGCCCGAGGCCGGAGAGCGAGTGCCCGAGGCTGGAGAGCGACTGCCCGAGGCCGGAGAGCGGCTCCGGAGCTCGGAGAGCGGGTGCCCGAGGCCGGAGAGCGACCGCCCGAGCTCGGAGAGCGAGTGCCCGAGGCCGGAGAGCGGCTCCGGAGCTCGGAGAGCGGGTGCCCGAGCTCGGAGAGCGAGTGCCCGAGGCCGGAGAGCGGCTGCCCGAGGTCGGAGATCGGGCGCCAGATGCAGTGATCCCTAAGGCTGCCGTTGGCAAGCCAGAACAAAAATCATGGAGGTCAAAAACTATGACCAGGATGAGTCAATCCAGGTTCCTGCAGGGAGCGAGGACGCTCGTGGAGAACGCGGCCGGAATGCCCGAGCTATCCGGCGTGCTCGAGGGCTACGGCTACACCGAGGCCAAGCTCAAGGAGGGTATAGCCCTGGTCGAGGAGGCCGACAGGCTGGCCAAGCGCAAGGACGCCGAGTACGGCGAGCAGTACGAGGCGTCCTCCGCCCTGAGCCGAGCCTGGTCGTCGGCTACCGTCGTGTACTCTAAGACCCTCAAGCTGGCGCGCATAGCGCTCGGCGACGACGCCAAGGGCGTCACGGCCTTGCGGCTCATGGGGGCGCGCAAGCAGAGCCTCGCGGGCTGGTACGAGCAGGCCGGTACCTTCTACGAGAATATACTCAAGGAGCCCCGCTTCGTATCCCGGATGGAGGGCTTCGGCTATACCAAGGACAAGCTCAAGACGGAGAAGACGGTCGTGGACGGCGTCATGAAGAAGTTCCGGGCGCGTGAGGGCGAGCTGGGCCAGGCGCTTGCCTCTACCACGGCGCGCGACCGTAAGCTCAAGGACCTGGACGCCTGGGTCAGCACCCTCAGGGCCGTCTGCGAGGTGGCCTTCTACGACCAGCCCGAGGAGCTGGAGAAGCTCGGCCCGCTGGCGCCGACGCGCAAGAGAAAAGCCTCCCCAAAGAAGAAGGCGGTATCCGCCGAGGCGTAGCTCTCGTTGCATAGCGCTCGCGATCCTCGACGCGGGACGGCCGGCTTCGGCAATCCCGCGTTTTGCTGTATCATGGGGCTATCACCAAGGGAGGATACGATGAAGGTAATCGCTATCAACGGCAGTCCGAAGGAGAAGGGTAATACGTTCACGGCTATCGACGCCGTGTTCGGGGAGCTGCGTAACGAGGGCATCGAGTGCGAGATAATCCACGTAGGCGATAAGGCCGTGCGCGGCTGCATAGGATGCGGCCAGTGCAGGAAGAACCGCGACGGTAAATGCGCGCTCAAGGACGACGGCGTCAACGGGTGGATAGAGAGGATGCGGGTAGCCGACGGGCTGCTGCTCGGCTCCCCTGTCTACTTCTCGGCCATCGCCGGGACGATGAAGTGCTTCCTGGACCGCGCCTTCTACGTCGCGGGCTCCAACGGCGGGCTGTTCCGCCATAAGGTGGGCGCTAGCGTCGTCGCCGACAGGCGGGCCGGCGGCGTGGCTGCGTTCGACCAGTTGAACCATTACGTCACCTACGCCGAGATGTTCATGCCCGGCTCCTGCTACTGGAACGTCGCGTTCGGCGGCGCCGCCGGGGAGGCGCTCCAGGACGAGGAGGGCATGCAGGCCATGCGCGTGCTAGGCAGGAACATGGCTTGGCTCCTCAGGACCAAGGAGAGCGGATCGCTCGCGCTCCCCGAGGCCGAGAAGAAGGCCTACTTCAGCTACATCCGGTAGCCGGGGCTGCCTACCTTGCCCAGCCTCCGCTTCGCGGCCGCTTCAAGCGGCAGGCATACGAGGAGGGCGGTAAGGACGGCGTAGAACATCGATATGAGGGCTACGGCGAGGTTGGGGCCGAGGCGGGCCTTGTCGGCCAGGTTGCCGAGTATGGCTATGAGGCCCAGCAGGAAGGCCATAGGGCCGGTGGCCATGAGGTAGCGGAAGGCCGTGGCGAAGAAGAGCCTGGCGTCCTCGAGCTCGGCCCCGCCCGCCGAGTCGGAGAGGGCGTTCCTGAAGGCCGCTCCCATGCCCTTGAACGACCAGCCGGCCTTCAGGAGCAGCAGGGGGACGCCCAGGGCGATGAGGGCGCTGGCCGGGTCGACGTAGACGATCGCGCGACAGGCGGAGAATACCGTGCCCAGGTAGACGAGGGCCAGGGCGCCCAGCGCCGATACGATGTACTTGAATGCGTTCATGTGTTCTCCTCGCGGGGCTATCGCCCGCCTTAGTAGTCGCCTCGAGATCTTCTCGCGAGGCCCGTTTCCCATATCGAAGCGGCGCCCGCCGCCATATCGATCCGTACTTCCTCTAGGCGGCCCGACGCCGCGGCGGCGACGACGATCGTAGCCAGCCGCCCTTCCGCCTGCCGCGGGAATGCGGATACGGCGGCGATAGCCAGGCACGCGGCCAGGGCTACGCTCGCCGCCGCGTCGCCCGCGCTCCCGCGCCCGGCCGCGTCGGCTCGCCCGGCTATCGAGCGGGCGGGCAGGCGCGACTGCATTTCAGGTATGCGCGCCTGCCGATCCGGTAGGAGCGACTGCCGAGCGGGCAGGCGAGGCGGCGGAGGGGCGTCGCGGGCCGCCGCCTCGATCTCCGACGCGAAGAACGCCCGGAGCCGCGCCTCGGTCTCGCCAATGTCATTCGGCATCTTCCACCTCCGTAGCCCGCCTCAATAGCTCCCGTAGGCGGGACATGCGCCACTTGACCGTGCCCAGGGGCGAGCCGGTCGCCCGTGCCGCCTCGACCAGGCTCATCGACCGTCCGTACACGAGGAAGGCCAGCTCCCGCTCGCGCTCCGGCAGCGAGCGCACGAGATTCGCCACCGCTATACGCTCCTCTTCCCGGATGCATTCCGCCTCGGGGCCGGGCCGCCTGCCGTCGGCCTCGCCTAGGAGCTCCTCCGGGGCGGCCGGCGTCTCGGCTCGCCTGGCGGGGGACCTGAGCCGCGAGAGGGCCATGCGGCGGGCTACGGCGACGAGCCACGGCTCCAGCGGGCGCTCGGGCCTGTAGCGGTCAGCGCGCTCGAAGGCCCGCAGGAGGGCGTCTCCGGCCAGCTCCTCGCGGTCCTCGGCCGAGAGGCCGGAGAACGAGCGCAGATAGGCCTCGAGCCTCGGGCGCCACTCCTTCCATAGGGCGTCGAAGAGGCGTTGCCTGTCGGCGGCGGCGAGTAGCCCGTTCTCCGCGAAGGCGCGGCGTTCTTCTAGCTCCATATACCTGAGTATACGCGCCGGGCGCGCGAAAGGTTGGCGGTATCGCCTCGCTTCCCGGAGGAATGGCCAAGGAATTCCGCGCCGCGCGCTTGACATGTGATGTTTATTGCTATACTGTATTAAGTACCTAGTACACTAAGGGAGAATAAACATGGTTACATGCGCTTCCATGACCTTCGGGTATGGAAAGAGGCCGCTCTTCGAGGGCCTCGATCTCTCGCTCGAGCCCGGGTCGATCTATGGCCTGCTCGGGCTTAACGGGGCCGGCAAGACGAGTCTCTTAAAGATCGTCGCCGGCGCCCTCCGGCCGAACGGAGGCCGGGTCGAGGCCTTCGGCAGGGAGCCGGGCGCTCGTCAGGCGGCCTTCCTCGCGGACACGGCCTTCGTGCCCGAGGACCCCTGGCTGCCGCCCCTCAAGCCCGCCGCCTGGCTCGAGCGCTACGCCGCCTTCAGGCCGGCCTTCGACCGCGCCCGCTTCGCGCGGCTGATGGGGGAGCTGTCGCTCGACGAAGGGAAGCTCCTTACGAAGTATTCGTACGGCCAGCGGAAGAAGTTCGCGCTGGCCTCGGCCATAGCGAGCGGGGCCAGGACCCTGCTGCTGGACGAGCCGACCAACGGCCTGGACATCCCGTCCAAGGCGCAGTTCCGCAGGATACTCGCGGAGGCGGCGGAGCCCGGCCGCGTCGTGGTCGTCTCCACGCACCAGGTGCGCGACCTGGAGAGCCTCATAGACCCCGTCGTCATAGTTCACGACGGCAAGGTGCTGTTCAGCCTGGGCGCCGACGACCTGGCCGGGCGGCTCTACGGGGCCAGGCTCCGCTCGCTCGACGGAGAGCCCGTGGTATACGCCGAGCGCGACGCCGTCGGCTGGGCGGCCCTGCTCGCCCGGCCCGCGGGCGGGACCGAAGGCGGCCAGGCTCCCGACCTGGAGCTGGTATTCAACGCTGCCGTAGCCGCCCCTGAGCGCCTCGAGGCCGCCCTGGCGGGCGAGCCCCTGCCCGCGTACACGCCCGCGGCCTACGCCGTAGAGAAGGAATAGCCGAGATGAACACCGATAGCCTAGAGAAGAAATTCAGCCTCGGCCGCGTGGCCCTCTTGATACGTAACAGGGCCTACGACGACGCGCCCGGGCTCGGCATAGGCCTGGCCATACTCTTCGGCCTCAATATACTGACGCTGATAATCGGCCGGACCGCCTTCATGAACGAATCGCCCGAGGAGACGTACGTCGCGGCGATAGTGCTGGCCGGGATTCTGCTCTCGTCGCTGGCCTTCAAGGGCATGCACTCGGGCAAGTCGGGGACCGACTGGATACTGCTGCCGGCCACCCCGCTCGAGAAGTACGCGGCCGCCCTGGCTACCTACCTCGTAGCGTTCCCGCTGGCGGCCTCCGGCGCCCTCATAGCGCTATCCGCCGTCCTCTCGCTCCTGGAGAGGCTGGCCGGGGGGCCCGGGAACGCGATCTGGCACCCGTTCACGCTCGGTACGGCGAGGGACTACGGCGAGTACGCCGCCGTGGCCGTGGCCTTCCTGGCCGGCTCGGCGACCTTCAGGAAGCGGGCGATCCTTAAGACGACGGGCCTCGCCGTCGCCTACGTCCTGGCCTGCGCGCTCCTCGTATACGCCGGCTTGGCGCTCCTATACGGCCCGGCGAGCGGGCGAGATTTCAGCGTCTCGTACGATACCGGAGTCCTCCGCGTCTTCGGGACCGAGGTGGCCGACGCGTCCGGCCTGGAGCGGATCTTCAGGGCGCTCGTGGACGGAGTGCGCCTCGCGCTCGTGCCCGGCTTCTCCCTGGCGTTCGGGTATTTCAGGGTCGCCGAGAAGGAAGCCCGCGATGAGGTTCAATAACGATAGGCCGATCTTCGCCCAGATAGCCGAGCTGCTGGCCGAGGACGTACTGTCCGGCCGCCTAGCGCCCGGAAGCCGCCTGCCCTCCGCGAGGGAGCTCGCGGTGTCGCTGGAGGTGAACCCTAACACGGCGGCGCGCTCGCTGCAGTCCCTCGCGGACTCGGGCATAGCGCGTTGCGAGCGGGGCACGGGGTACTTCGTAGCGGAGCCCGGCCCCGAGCTGGCGAGGGCCGAGCGGAGGCGCCGTTTCTTCGACGAGGAGCTGCCCAGGCTCTGGAAGACCATGGACGAGCTCGGGCTGGGCCTCGAGGAGCTGGAGAGACGATGGGCGGAACGCGCTTCCGCGAAGGAGTAATGCATGAAGACGAGCACCAAGATACTGATAGGCTTCCTCGCGGCCACCGTCGCCGCGATAGTAGCGGCGTTCATAGTCCTTGCCCTACGCTAGCGAGGCGTAGTAGTCGGCGCCCGTGGAGTCCACCGCCACGAGCGCCGGCAATCCCGTGAATTCCACGAGGCGTATAGCCTCCATCCCTAGCTCCGGCCAGTCGACGACCCGGCACGAGGCGACGTAGCGCGAGGCCGCCAGCGCGGCCGCCCCGCCTACGGCCGCGAGGTAGGCCCCCCCGTGCCTGGCGCAGGACGCCGCGCAGGCGGGGCCCCGCTCTCCCTTGCCTATGGTAATAGGGAATATTCCGCGCTCGCCGAAGGCCGCCAGGTAGGAATCCATGCGTTTCGACGTCGTGGGCCCGATGGACCCTACGGCCGCGCCGTCGGGCGTCTCGGTAGGGCTGGCGTAGAACGCGGGGTAGCGGGTCCAGTCGGGCAGCGGCTCCCCCCGGTCGAGCATGGCCTGGAGCCTGGCGTGGGCAGCGTCCCGCGCGAGGACGGCCGGGCCCCATAGCTCGACGAGCTCGCCCGAGCGAAGGCCGGCGACGGCCTCGCGGAAGCCGGGGCTCCCCGGCTCGCCTAGGACGACGCGCCTGGCCGCGCCGAAGGGCGTCGCGCCGGGCGTCGGCGACGCGGCGTCGGGGGCGCCGCCCGCCTCGTGGGGCGCGGAGGGCGTCGGGGAAGCCCCCTCCCGGGCCGCTAGGGCGCCTATCGCGTCGGCGTCGGGCAGGCGCTCCACGAAGTAGCCGTCCCGGGAGACGTAGGCGTAGGCCTGCCTGTGGGCGGAGCACGACACGGCTACGACGACGGGGAGGCTGGCCGCGTGGCGCGGCAGCCTGACGACTCGGGCGTCGCGGGCCATGAAGCGGCCCCCGAACTGCGCGCCCCAGCCGGAACCCGAGGCGGCGGCCATGACGACGGCCTCGAGCGCCCTGTCCCTATACGGGCCGCCGCCCGGGTCCGGGGCGGCGGGCATGGCGTCGAGCGCCCCGGCGCTGGCTAGCTTGCCCGCGAGGACGGCCTCCTCGGGGCTCTGGCCGCCGAGGACGACGGCTATGCGGTACGGCGGGCAGGCCGAGACGCCGAGCGACGCGACCGCGGAGCGGATGAACGACGCGAAGGCCTCGAGGCCGAGGAGCCGCTTCGTCTCCTGGAACAGCGCCGTCTTGTTGGACGAGCCCCCTCCCTTGGCGACGAACAGCAGGCGGTACTCGTCGCCCCGCACCGACTCGACGTGGGCGGACAGGGGCGCGTTGTCCCCGGTATTGCGCTCGCCGAGGCCGGCGAGGGGGACGACCTGGCTGTTCCGTAGCCTGAGCCTCCGCCAGGCCGAGAGGGCCCCCCGTTCCAGGATCTCGTCGTCGTCGTCGTCGGAGTCGACGACGACGCGGTCTCCCTTCCATCCGTAGGCGGCCGCCGTGCCGGTGTCCTGGCACAGCGGGAATACCCCGCCGGCGGCCACGGCGGCGTTCGCCAGGAGGGCGCGGGCCACGTAGCGGTCGCGCCCGTCGGTATCGGCCCCGCTAGCGGCCTCGGCCAGGCTCGATAGGAGGCTGGCGCGGGCCTTGAACTGGACGTCCCCCAGGGCGCGCTCGGCCAGCGCCGCCAAGGACGGCCCGTCGACGATAATGAAATCCCTGCCGGCGGCGCGCTCGAGCCGAGGCGGATCGAGCGGGAGGCGCTCGAATTCGACGGGGGCGTCGCCGTCGAAGGCGAGGGCGGCAGATCTATAGAAGGCATGCTTGGTTCCGCGCATGGCGTATCCTATCCTGGAAACCCGGCGTTTGCCAGTATCGGCCTCATCGCCTATACTGTACGGTATCGGCCCGCGGCCCCGGCGCGCGGATGCTATTATTAATACTCGGAGGTTCAGCCTGGAAAAATCCAAGATGCAGACGATCTTGAAGCGGACGCTAGAGCTCAAGGATTCGCTTTCTTCCCTTAAAGAGCTCCTCATCGGCAACGCCATCATGCTCGGGGAGGTTCCCTCGTACGCCGGGACCTGGCAGAGCGACGACGAGATGTCCAGCGTCGACTATAGCGTGCGCGCGCGGTTCTTCGCGGACCGCATGGCCGAGCTGGGCGTCGACGAGTGCACGACCGACCCCCTGGGCAACCCCATCGGCATCATCAAGGGCTCCGATCCGGCACGCCCTCCCATACTCGTGTGCGCGGAGCTCGATTCCCTCTTCAACCCGCCTGGGGACATCCATTACTCCATCTCCGGGGATACTATCGTCGGCCCCGGACTCATGGATAACGCCCTGGGCGCGGCCGCCGTCATGTCCCTGCCCGACATACTGCGGCGCGAGGGCCTGTCGTTCAAGTCGAACGTACTGCTCGCGGGCATCTCCAACACCATGCGCGAGAGCAAGAACCTCGTCCTCGTCGACCGCTTCCTGGACTGCCTCTCCGTGAAGCCCTGCGCGGCCCTGATAATCAAGGGCGGCGAGCTCGGCCGCCTCAACTACTACTCCGAGGCCGTCGTGCGCGCCGACATAGTCTGCGAGCGTAGGCCCGGGGCGCGCACGACCCCGCCTAACATGATAATCGTGGCCAACGAGATAATAGACCGCCTCCTGACTATAGCGCTGCCGCAGAAGCCGGAGACGACGGTCACGGTCGGCATGATACGAGGAGGCTACAAGTACGGCAGCCCCGCTACCACCGCCCGCATCGGCATAGAGCTCCGTAGCACGTCGAACGAGGCGCTCTCCGAGCTGTCGGAGAAGGTATCGTCCATACTGGACCTCCTGCGCTACGAGCGCAGGGTGGACATAGAGTACGACGTGGCGGCCGAGCTGGGAGCCGAGAGCCTCGGCTGGTCCCACCCGCTGACCAAGGCCGCGGTGGCCGTGCTGGGCGAGCTGGGCCTCGAGCCCTCCGTCTACCCAAGCGTCTCGGAGCTGTTCTACTACCTCAAGCGCGGCATACCCGCGATCACCGTGGGCGTCGCCAACGGCAACGAGTACCACCAGGAGAGCGCCAGCGCCAGCCTCTCGTCGCTGTATACGGGGCTGGCGCAGATAGTCGGCATCATGTTGGCCGCCGACGAGGAGGCCTGCGATGCATGAATCGGGCGACTGGCTCGCCAGGCGAACCTTCCACCACGGCGATTTCTCCGACATAGCCGCCCTCGTGCGGCGCAAGCAGGAACGCGGGCTATCGATATCGCTCTGCTTCCCGACGCTCAACGAGGAGGCGACGATCGCCAAGGAGATCGTCATCATCAAGAGCGAGCTCCAGCTCCGGCACCCCTTGGTCGACGAGATCGTCGTCATCGACTCCGGCTCCACGGACCGGACGGCGGAGATAGCCGCGGAATTCGGCGCCAAGGTGTATCTCGCGGCCGATATCCTGCCCGGCATCGACCCGTACAAGGGCAAGGGCGAGAACCTCTGGAAGGCGCTCTACGTGCTCGAGGGCGACATCATCGTCTACGTCGACGCCGACATAAAGAATATACACCCGCGATTCGTCTACGGCCTCGTCGGTCCCCTGCTGGCCGACGAGGAGATCCGCTTCGTCAAGGCCTTCTACGACAGGCCCATCGCCCTGGACCAGAAGACGGTCAAGCCCTCGGGCGGCGGCCGGGTGACGGAGCTCGTGACGAGGCCGCTCTTCTCGAGCTTCTACCCGGAGCTCGCCCAGTTCATCCAGCCCCTCTCCGGCGAGTACGCGGGCTTCAGGGAATGCTTCGATTCCATACCGTTCCCGATAGGCTACGGGGTGGAGACGAGCATGCTGATGGATATCTACGATAAATTCGGCATGGAGGCGATGGCCCAGGTCGACCTGGATAAGCGCGTGCATCGCAACCAGACCACGGTAGCCCTCGGGCGCATGTCGTTCGGCATAATCCAGACCTTCATAGCAAAGCTCAACGCCTCGGGCAAGGCCTCGATGGTGGGGGAGCTCTATCGGACGATGATCCAGTTCGAGCTCGAGGGTGGCGCGTACCGCCGCAAGGAGAGCCGCATCGATATCGTTGAGCGGCCGCCTATAATCGGCCTCCCAGAGTACCTGGCTAAATTCCCCGGACGGGCCGTATAGGCATGAAGGCGCTCATCGTACACTACCACCTGAAGCCGGGCGGCGTGACCACCGTGATTCGCAGGCAGCTGTCGTCGCTCGCGGTCATGGGCATAGATGCGGCCGTGCTCTCGGGCGAGGCGCCTCGCGACTTCCGCGGCGCCGTCTCGGTCGAGCCCGCCCTCGCGTACGACGGCCCCGGCTCGGGCCTCGAGCCGGATCCGCGCCGCGTCGACGCCATCGTAGCGGCTATCCGCCGCGAGGCCGACGCGCTCGGCGACGACGCCGTCGTCCACGCGCACAACCCGACGATACGCAAGAACTCGTCGATGCTCGCGGCCCTGTCGGAGCTGGCGGCCTCCGGCCGGCGCATAGTGATGCACGTCCACGACCTGGCGGAGGATTGGCGGCCCGGCGTCTATTCCAGCCAGCCGTATCCCGAGGGCGTTACCTGGGCGGCAATAAACCGCTTCGACGCGAGCGCCCTGCTCGAGGCGGGGGCGGGAAGGGTGGAGTACCTCCCCGATCCGGTGGCGCGGATTCCCGGGCCGGAGCCGGGCGGGCGCGGGCCGGCCGTCGCGCCCGCGGGTCCCGGCCTCGTCCTCTTCCCCGTCCGGGGCATACGGCGCAAGAACCTCGGGGAGGCGTTGCTCCTGTCCATGTTCGTCCGGCCGGGAAGCCGCGTCGGCGTGACGCTGCCCCCGACGAGCCCCAAGGACGTCCCGTACTACGACTCGTGGCGGGGCCTGGCGGCCGAGCTCCGCGCGCCGATAGGATTCGGCGTCGGGCTCGAGCGCGGCCTCGACGAGCTATACTCGGAGGCCCGGGCCGCCCTTACTACGTCGGTCAAGGAAGGCTTCGGCATGTCGTTCCTGGAACCCGCCTTGAGGGGCAGGGTAACGCTCGGGCGGCGCCTCCCTCGGGTCGTCTCGGACTTCGAGTCAGAGGGCCTTGTCTTCCCGGCCCTCTACGGCTCGATAGCCGCCGCCTCGGGCCTCTTCGACGAGGACGCCTTCGCGCGGCGCGTAAGGGCGGTCGTCGAGTCGGCCCTGGAAGCGTACGGCCGCTCCGCGGGAGGCTTCGCCGCGAAGGTGGCGGAAGACGTACTGGGCTCCGGGACGGCCGACTTCGGCCGGCTGGACGAGCCGGCACAGGCCCAGGCGCTCAGGGCTCTCGCCTCGGATAGGCGCGCCCGCGCGGCCTTCGCCGAGGCCAATCCCTTCCTGGAGGGATGGGACGCCGCCGCCGACGGGATGCGGCCGCCCTCGACGGAGGCCCTTGAGCCGTGGTCGGAGTCCCTCTACGGCCGGCGGCTATCTGACCTGTATCGCGGGGTCCTCGAATCGGGGGGCGGGGCGGCCCCCGAGAAGGAAGCGCTCTTGAATCTATACCTGAGGCCGGAGGCGTTCTATGGCGTCGGCGTCTAGGCTGTCCGCGGCCCTCCTGGAGGAGCTGCGCCTGCAGATAGCGGATAACCGCGCCGAGGCCGAGGCCGCCGCCGCCGCCGGGTCGTCGGAGTCCTTCGTGGTCCCGGCGCGCGTACCGCCGGAGCTAGCCGGCCTGATCGGAAGGGCCTTGCCAGCTCCGCCGCTCGCTATAGCCGTGGACGTGTACGGCACGCTCCTCGCGAGCGTGGCGGGGGAGATTGGGCTCGGCGACCCCTGGAACGAGGACGGCATGGAGGAATCCGACGCCTCCGGCGGCTTCTCCATGGCGTTTCCCGGCGATATGGCCTCCCGCCTCCGGGGCATCGTAGAGGCGGACCACGCCGAGGCCCGCGGCGAGGGCGTGCCGTGGCCGGAGGTCGACTCGCCGTCGGTGTTCGCCCGCGCCCTCGGGCTGGACTACGACAACGGGGCGCGCGCGTGCGTCGCATGGGAATGCGCGGCCAACGCGTGCACGGCGATGCCGGGGGCGCTCGATTTCCTGTCGTGCTGCCGGAAGGGCGGACTGCCTCTTGGCATCGTCTCGAACGCCCAGTTCTATACGCCCCTGTTCATAGAGGACGCCTTCGGGAAGCGGCTGTTCGGGGGCTCGGGGACGCCGTCGGAGGAAAGCCTCGGCTTCGACCCGGAACTGGCCCTGTGGTCCTTCGAGACTGGCCGCGCCAAGCCCGACCGTTGGATGTTCGACGAGCTGGCGCGGAGGCTGTCCCGCCGGGGCGTGCCTGCCGATAGGATACTATTCATAGGCAACGACGCCCTGAACGACTGCGCGGCCGCCGGCGAGGCGGGCCTCAGGACGGCGCTCTTCTGCGGCGACGCCCGCTCGTTCAAGCCCAGGCTCGGCGACGCCCGCGTCGTCGCCAAGCCGCCGGATACGCTCGCAGCATCGTGGGAAGACTTGAGGAGGCTCGTGTGTACCTGACTCGCGCGCGCGATATTACCCGCGTCGGCTTCGTCTCCACCCGGTTCCAGGGGACCGACGGCGTCTCGCTGGAGACCTGGAAATGGAACGAGGTGCTGACCGAGCTCGGCTACGAGACGTTCTTCTTCTCCGGAAAGAGCGATTGGTACCCCGACCGGTCAATGGTGTTCGAGGAGGCGTTCTTCGGGACCCCCCACGTGAAGGAACTGCATGCGGAGATTTTCGACAAGTCGACCCGTCGCCGCGGCCTCACCGCGGAGGTAGGAGAGATCAAGGGCAGGATCAAGGCTGCGCTCTACGACTTCGTCAAGAGATTCAGCATCGATATCCTCATCGTAGAGAACGCCTTCGCGATACCTATGCACATCCCCCTCGGCATCGCGTTGGCCGAGCTAGTCGCCGAGCTGGAGATGCCGACCATCGCCCATAACCACGACTTCGCGTGGGAGCGGCAGCGCTTCATGACCGGCTGCGCCGAGGACTACATCGTCAGGGCCTTCCCGCCGAGGCTCCATAGCGTCTACCACGTGGTCATAAACTCCGAGGCTCGCAGGCAGCTCGCGTTCCGCTGCGGCATATCGTCCATCATGATCCCCAACGTGTGGAATTTCGACTCCGAGCCCCAGGCGGCCGACGATTACAACGCGGGATTCCGCGCTGAGCTGGGCGTGGGCAAGGACGACGTGCTCTTCCTCCAGCCGACGCGCATCGTCGCGCGCAAGGGGATAGAGAGCGCCATCGAGCTGGTCGCCCGGTATAACGCCCTCGTAGGCAACTCTCAGAAGGGGCGGCTGCTCATTTCCCACCCCGACCTGGACGAGGGCGACGCGTACCAGCACCGCGTCCTCGACTACGCCAAGTTCATGAAGGTGGAGCTTATCGTGAGGCCGGACCTCATAGGCGTCGACCGCGCGACGCGGGCCGACGGCGGCAAGGTCTACTCGCTATGGGATACCTACGTGCACTCGGATTTCGTCACCTACCCGTCCACGTACGAGGGATTCGGCAACGCGTTCCTCGAGGCCATCTTCTACAGGAAGCCCATCATGGTCAACAGGTACGCCATCTACGCCCAGGACATCGAGCCGCTCGGGTTCAGGACGTCGGTGATAGACGGCTACGTGACCGACGCCGTAGTCAACGACGTCGCCCGCGTGCTCTCGGACCCGATGGAGGAGCGCAAGCGCGTGGCGGAGAACTACGCCATAGGGAAGCGGTACCTGTCGTACGAGGTGCTCAGGCGCCGCTTGCCTACGATCTTCATGAACTTCGGAGCCGTTTCCTAGGTCCGGTCGCGAAGGTCCGCTCGCGAAGGTCCTCGTCGGGAGGCTCTATAGCGCGCCCGATATCCCTATCCCGACCATCCAGGTCGTCGGCGCGGGAGACCAGCCTAGGCCGCCTATCGCCCTGAACGATAGGGGCAGCCCGGCGGGGGATAGCCTGAGCTCGAGGGCCGTCTCGAGCGGCCACGCGACGGAGAACCCGCTCCCCAGGGGC